>NZ_LWLN01000001.1:2757919-3115838 GCF_001953745.1 Natrinema saccharevitans | reverse complement strand
GCGGACCAGGACGGGGCCGCCGTCGTCGTCGGCGAGGTCGATCACGTCGCCGGGAGTGTAGGGCGGCAGGCGGACGGCGAAGGTGACCCGGTAGACCTCGTTGCCGTCCTCGTCTTCCGTGACCAGGGTCTCGGCGTCGTTGACGGTGCCGCCGAACTCCTCGATCATCTTGTTCGAGATCTTCTTCCCGATCTTGTTGGTCGAGACCTTGATGTTCAGGCCGTCGTCCACCTCGCCGATCTCGGTGACGAAGGCGTTGCGGTCGCCCGTGGCCTCCATGTCGGCGACGATCTCGTTCGCGATCTCCTTTGCCCGCTCGACTTCCTCGGTCGCCGGAGTCCGGTCCTCGGCGCGGATCTGGACGATGCTGGCGTAGTAGTCGCCGGCGATCCGACCACAGCGGGTACAGGTCTGGCGGGCGATCTTGACCGGCACCGTCACCTCCTCCTCGACCGGCGTCTCGCGGACGACGCCCGTGAAGTACGAGTGCATCCGGATCGTGTTCTGATCGACCTGTTCGGGATCGATCTGCCAGGCGACGTCCTCGACGTCGACGTGGACGCCCAGGGCCTCGCTGACCTCCTCGATGGCGATGTCCGTGTAATCCCGTGCGCCGACGTCGACCCATCGGTTCCCCCGGTGGACCGCGCCACACTGGGCACAGACGCGGACGTCGATCCGGTCCGGCGCGTCGACGAAGTCGAAGTCCTCGAAGTAACAGGAATCACAGAGTTCGACCTCGGCGCCGGGCCGAAGCGGGTCGTTCGCCTGCCCCTCCGGACCGCCGTCCGCGTCGCTCGCCGATCGCTCGGGAACTGGGTCCCCACACCGGGGACAGAACGCGCGCGACTCACTCATTGGCCCCGTTTGGAACCTCGCGGAGTTAAGCGACCCGTTCTCTCGACTCGAGGCCACGACGGGGCGCCCGCTGCGTTTGCCGTGCCGGATCCGCGACCGGTTCCGCCCCGTGACACTCGAGTCCGGCGACATGAAACGGCAGAAAATAAGATGCGTGTTATATTGTCGCCGACACGATCGCGTCAGACGTGACTGCGTCACAGGGTCTCCATCCGAAACGAAGGGGTTCGTTCGCGGACGGAGAAATGTACGAGTACACACAGCTCGTGTGGGTCGAATCGGCGACACTTATTCCGTCGCGGTCCGTAGGGACGGCTATGAACTGGCAGGCGGACTGGGGGCTGCGACTCCGGATGTTCGTGACGATGTTTCTGCTCTTTGCGCTGTATATCGTCTTCGCGGCCGTGATCACCACCTACGTCGGCGGCGGCTTACTGGTTTTCGGGCTGTTGTTCGGCGGCTTCTCGCTCGTTCAGTACTACTTCAGCGACACGCTGACCCTGCGGAGCATGGGTGCGAAGACGGTGTCGGCCGACGAGTACCCGCAACTGCACGCCTCGATCGAACGGCTCTCCCAGCAGGCCGACCTCCCGAAACCGAAGGTGGCGGTTGTCGACTCGAACACGCCCAACGCCTTCGCGACCGGCCGCAACCAGAAAAACGCCGCCGTCTGCGTGACGACGGGAATCATGAACACGCTCGAGCAGGACGAACTCGACGGCGTGCTGGCCCACGAACTCGCTCACGTCAAGAACCGCGACATGATGGTGATGACCATCGCCTCCTTCCTCTCGACGATCGCGTTCATGATGGTCCGCTGGGGGGCCTTCTTCGGCGGCGGCCACAGCCGCGGCGGCGGTCGCCAGGGCGGTGGTGGCGGCATCGTCGTCGCCATCCTCGTCTCGCTGGTCGTCTGGATCATCAGCTACCTGCTCATCCGGGCGCTCTCGCGCTATCGCGAGTACGCCGCCGACCGCGGCGCGGCCGCGATCACCGGCAACCCCTCGGCGCTCGCCTCCGCGCTGCTGAAGATCTCCGGCGAGATGGACAAGGTCCCGAAAGACGACCTGCGCGAGGAGGCCGAGATGAACGCCTTCTTCATCATCCCGATCAAGTCCGGCGTCGTCGGCCGGCTGTTCTCGACGCACCCGCCGACCGAGAAGCGCGTCGAGCAACTGCGCGACCTCGAGCGCGAAATGCAATCGTTCTAAGGAACCGCGCCCGTCACTCGAGGTATGGGACTGCTGGACGGACTGCGGGCCATCCTCGGGTCGCGGGCCGAGACCGACGCCGGCCGCGACGCCGACCCCGACGACCTCTTCGGGATGAGTACCGCCTACCTCACGATGCAGGCCGATCTGGGCTACGAGTCGCTCGACGTGGGGGCCCTCTGTTTCTCCGGCGTCGACTCGGCGGCTTTCCGCGACGCCGTCGACGAGGTCGAGGCGATCCTCGAGGCCGGCCGCGAGGAGACCGGCACCGCCTTCTCGGTCACCAGTGACGACCACGGCTATCACTGGGTCGTCCTCGCGGACGACGACCCCGAGGACCTGATCACGAGCATGCACTTCGCGGCGGACACGTTCATCGAACACGGCTACGGCTCGCGGCTGCTGGCGGCCGTGTTCGCCTACGAGAATCGCGACGGACCGGCGTACTGGATCTACTCCTTCCGCCGGGGCCGCTTCTACCCCTTCGTGCCCCGGTCGGGCCGGGAACGGGACTCGAGCGCGGAGTTCACTCTCGAGTCGGCCTTGGACGGCGAACTCGAGATCGAGCGCGAGAAAGAGTACTGGTACCCGCTCTGGCCCAGCGAGGGCGGAACCCACCCCTGGGAGTAGCGGCGTCTTCGAACGGGTCGAACCCGCCGTTGCCCGACGAGGGGATCACGTCGTCGGGGTTTCCCTCGCGGATCGACCGACTTCCAAATCGTGTAGGAGTCAGTGGTATGCCTGCGCCCCGTCTAGGAGGAGGTACGCGGCAGGAAGCCACATCATCATCACAACTGCGCCATACACCAGTTGCAATCTTTTCCTGCCGCTCGCTCCGTTCGATGAGCGACGGCAGCGGCTCCACCCACTGTTATGACGGTTCGCTCGGTAGCCGGGGACAGTGACCGAGTGGAACCAGTTCAAGGGCGATCCGCACAACTCCGGGTGTCGGCGAGAGATCGACGGGCCCACCCGCGTGACCGAGGGCTGGACGGCCAACCTCGTCGGACCGCCGGGATCGCCGGTCTGTGACCGCGATACCGTCTACGTCGGCACGGAACGGGGCAACTGCTACGCCCTCGAGCGGGCGACGGGCCGTCGACGGTGGGTCTTCGAGACGACGGCCGCGACCGACGCCGCGCCGCTCGTGACCCGGGACCGGCTGTTTCTGGGGACCGCCGACGGCACGGTTCGTGCGCTCGACCCCGGCACCGGCGAGCAGCAGTGGGAAGTCGGCCTCCCGGACGACCTCGCGGCCGCCCCCGCGCTCGCGTCCGGCCGGCTCTACGTCGGCCACGCGGACGGGCTGACCGCGCTCGAGCCCGAGACGGGGACCGAACTGTGGACCCACGAGACCGAATCGGCCGTCGTCGGCGCGCCGGCGGTCGCCGACGGCCGCGAGGGGCAGCATCGTCGCTCGGCCCTCGAGCAGGACGGGTCGTCGGAGTCCCTCGGCGGGACCGATCCACGCCCGCTCGAGACGGGCCGACCCGACGCTACCGACGGGGAGTGGACCGGCGAGCGGATCTTCGCCGGCACCGAGTACGGGGCCGTCGTCGCCCTCGAGGCCGAGACGGGCGAGGAGGCCTGGACCGCGCCGGTCGACGGCGCGATCGAGGCGGGCCCGACCGTCGGCGACGGCCGGGTCTACGTCGCCGACGACGAGGGGACGATGATCGCGATGGACGCCGGCACCGGCCAGTCGTGGTTCACCTACGAGATCCGCGACGCCTTCACCACGTCCGCGACCGTCCTTCCGGCCGCGGAGACGACCTTCGTCGGGGCCGCGGACGGCTACTGCCACGTCACCGACACGACCGTCGGCCGGCGGAAACTGCGGGGCTGGCTGTTCTCCCGCAAGGGGATCGAACTCGACGGCCCGATCCGGTCGTGCCCGGTCGTCGCCGGCGACGTCGTCTGCGTCGGCGACGCAAGCGGCTCGATATACGGGATCGACGCCGCCGACGACTGCGACCTCGCGTGGCACGTCGCCCTCGAGGACGGCGTGATCGGCACGCCCGCGATCGGTGACGGCCGACTGTTCGTCGGCTGCGAGGACGAGCGGCTCCACTGCCTCGAGTGGGGCGACGGACCGCGACGCTGAGCGCCGCCTGGTGGTCCCGCCTCGAACGCGCCTTCCGTTCTAAACCCATTGTCGCGTCCCCCAGCGACCCCGACGCCTCCCGCCACTTTCACTTTCACTCTCCTGTTAACGAGGGTTTATGAAGGGGCCGGCACAACGGAGGGGTATGCCCGAAGCAGATCTCGAGGAACTCCCCGGCGTCGGACCGGCGACCGCAGACAAACTCCACGATGCAGGCTTCGACTCCTTCCAGAGTCTGGCCGTCGCCTCGCCGTCGGAACTGTCGAACACGGCCGACGTCGGCGAGTCCACCGCCGCGGACATCGTCAACGCCGCCCGTGACGCCGCCGACGTCGGCGGCTTCGAGACCGGCTCGACCGTACTGGAGCGGCGGAACGAAATCGGCAAGCTGCGCTGGCACATCGACGAGGTCGACGACCTGCTCGGCGGCGGGATCGAGACCCAGTCGATCACCGAAGTCTACGGCGAGTTCGGGGCCGGCAAGTCCCAGGTCACCCACCAGATGGCCGTCAACGTCCAGCTTCCCAAAGAGGTCGGCGGCCTCCACGGCAGCGCCATCTTCGTGGACAGCGAGGACACCTTCCGGCCCGAACGGATCGACGACATGGTCCGGGGTCTGTCCGACGAGGCGATCACCGCGGCGCTCGAGGACCGCGAGATCGAGGGCTCGGCCGACGACGAGGACGCGGTCGATGCGCTCGTCGAGGACGTCCTCGAGAAGATCCACGTCGCGAAGGCGTTCAACTCCAACCACCAGATGCTGCTGGCCGAGAAGGCCAAGGAACTGGCCAGCGAACACGAGGATTCGGAGTATCCGGTTCGCCTGCTCTGTGTCGACTCGCTGACTGCCCACTTCCGCGCGGAGTACGTCGGCCGTGGCGAACTCGCCGACCGACAGCAGAAACTCAACAAGCACCTCCACGACCTCGACAAGGTCGGCAACCTCTACAACGCCGCCGTCATCGTCACGAATCAGGTCGCTTCCAACCCCGACTCGTTCTTCGGCGACCCGACCCAACCGATCGGTGGCAACATCCTCGGCCACAAGTCTACCTTCCGGATTTACCTGCGCAAGTCCAAGGGTGACAAGCGGATCGTCAAACTGGTCGACGCGCCGAACCTCGCCGACGGCGAGGCCGTCATGCGCGTTCAGGACGGCGGCCTGAAGCCGGAGTAACCGACGGGATAACGGAGATCTCGGTCCGGCCGACGAATCGATTTCTCTCCGTTCCCTCGACCCGAATCGAAGCGGCACGCGCCGTTCGAGAGCGAATCGGCTCGAGCGCGATGCTATCGGCCGTCGGTCACAGCTGTGAAACGGGTGCCAGAGCGGAGAAACCGTAACCGGCGGTCGTCCGCATACGGTCCGCTGTAAGTCAGCACCGGCGCAACCGCGACCGCCCTGCGGTTGCACCGGTAAACAGTTATAACAGCCCGTATCAGTCGTCCTCGGTCGTCGTCTTCTCGACGTCGAGTTCGCCCTCGTAGATCTCCGCCCCGTCCTGTGCGACCTTCTCGGCCAGCACGGCGCATTTGACCCGCATCGGCGAAACCTCGACCCCGAGCATGTCGATCACGTCGTCGCGGTCCATCTCCTGGAGTTCCGCCAGCGTCTTGCCGACGAGTTCCCCGGAGAGCATGCTGGCGGAGGCCTGACTGATCGCACAGCCGTCGCCCCGGAAGGCGACCCGCTCGATCGTCTCCCCGTCGTCGGCGAGGTCGACGTCCATGCGGATCTCGTCGCCACACATCGGGTTCTCGCCGACGTGCGTGTACGTGGGATCCTCGAGTTCCCCGTAGTTACGCGGGTTCTTGTAGTGGTCGAGGATCTGCTGTCGGTACATATCGGAGCCCAGTCCCATCGTTGGATACGGATAGGCCAGTGAGTTGTAAAAGGGTTCCGGGGCCGAAACGGCCGGTCGCGTCGGTCTCCGACGGGTTCGGAGGCCGTCAGCCCCTGTCACCCACCTTCGGGACTCGGTCGCGCTACCGCTCGCCCGCCACCTCGTCGTCGAACCGCGCGACGTACTCGCGGACGAACGCCGCCCGGTCGGCGGCGAGGTCCCGACCGACGTCGGTGTACATCCGCGCCGGCAGGTCGAGGATCTTCTTGTGGACGTGGTTGTACTGGGTCGCGCCGGCGTCGGTGTCGTCCTCCTCGACCGACTGGGCGGGGTCGTGGATCGGGTCGCCGATCTCGCCGCCGTAGGCGAACACGCGGGCGATGCCGACCGCGCCGAGCGCGTCGAGGTTGTCCGCGTCCGAGACGAGTTTCGCCTCGAGCGTCGCGGGCTCGACGTCGTTCGAGTAGCGGTGGGCCCGGATGCAGTGCTGGACGCGCTCGATCGTCGCCGCGTCGGCCCCGCAGTCGCCCAGGATTCGTTCGGCCTCCCGCGCACCCCACGTCGCGTGGTCGTCGATCTCGCCGCGATCTTCCTTCGTTCGGCCGACGTCGTGACAGTAGACGGCGAGGCGGACCACCCGCTCGTCGGCGAGCTCGGGGTGGCGCTCGCACAACGTTTCGGCCAGTCGGTCGACCCGCTGGACGTGGTGCCAGTCGTGGGCCGGTGACGCGTCGTCGAAATACGGGCGTGCGCGGTCGCGAACTGCCTCGAGCATCGCCCTCGAGTTCCGCCGGCGACGAAATAAACGCGCCGGCTGCGGTCGTCGTCATACGGACTGTTGTAAGTCGTTTCCGGTGCAACCGCGACCGTCCTGCGGTCGTACCGGTAAATCGGTACAGCAGACCGTCTCAGTCGCGGGTCGCCGACTGCGAGGGCTTCTGGACGATCGCGAACCAGAACTCCTCGATCGACTGGGCGAACTCGACGAAATCCTCGGGCTCGACGGGCTTTTGCAGGTAGGTGTCGGCCTCGAGGCCGTGGGACTGGACGACCTTCTCCCCCGCGTCGGAACTCGTGAGGACGATGACCGGGATCTCGTTCAGGGCCGGATCGTCTTTCAGTTCCGAGAGGATCTCGATCCCGCTCTTGCCGGGCAGTTGTGGCTCGAGCAGGACGATATCGGGCTGAGACCCGTCCGCGTACTCGCCGCGCTGGTGGAGGAATTCGAGCGCCGCCTCGCCGTCGGTCACGGTGTGGATGGTGTTGAGCAACTTCGCGTCCTTGCACTGTTCCTCGAAGAGGCGGCTGTCGCCGGGGTTGGGCTCGACCAGCAGGATGTCTATCTGCTCGTTCGCTCCCTCGTCGTCCGTGGCCATCTGCACTACGTATCGAACGAACGGGTAAAACGTCCGTGTCACTCCGGTTGAACAGTCTCCGCTGTCGCCGTCGTCGAAATCCGACTCGAGCCACGTCGTATTTATTCCCGCTTCCAACAGTAGTTATAAGTCACTCTATGGCGACAATCAGCATGGAAGCCATCTCCAACCGCGCGAGCGGAGGGGGTACGAAATGCCCCGGGTGCGGCAACACCCGAGACTGGCTTCCAATCCCCTAGCCGGGATTTGCAAGCCATGATTGGGTACATTCTACCGGGATATAAACGTCCCGCACGGCAGTGGAATCAACGCCGACGATCAGCAACGGTAGCCGTTCCTCGGACCCGGCTGACTCGGTTCGGGTGGTCGCGATGACCGACGACGACCCGTCGCTCGAGCCGACCGACGTGACGACGACCCCGGTCGACGAGCGGGCCGCCGCGGCCGCACGAGGCCTGCCCGACTGCCCCCGCTGTGGTCGCCCCGTCTGGATCGTGACCGTCTCCGGGCCCGGCGTCGGCACCGCCGCCCCCTGTGGCTGTCCCGTCGTGCCGGGCAGCCTCGAGCGGGAGTAGGGCGGCCGCTCGAGCGGTCGTCCCGTGATTCACTCGACGGTTATCACGGGACGGCACGCGCCGCCCAGAATAGCTCGCTCGCCCGCTCGACGATACCGGTAACGGGGCGATCCGCGGGCGCGATCGCTTACGCGAACAACTCTCGAGCGTCGTCGATCGCCGCGACCAGCTTGTCGACCTCTTCTTTCGTGTTGTAGATGTAGAACGAGGCTCGAGCCGACGCGGCCACCCCCAGCTTGTCGTGCAGCGGCTGGGTACAGTGGTCGCCGGCGCGGATCGCGACCGCGTGATCGTTCATGATCGAGGCCAGGTCGTGAGCGTGGACGCTCTCGAGGTTGAACCCGACGAGGCCGCCGCGTTCGGGGCCGGGTTCGGGGCCGTAGATCTCGATGCCGGGCTCGGCGTCGAGCTGTTCGTAGGCGTAGCGGGCCAGTTCCTCCTCGTGGGCCTCGATGCGCTCCATGCCGATGTCCTCGAGGTAGTCGATGGCGGCCACGAGGCCGACGGCCTCGGCGATCTGTGGCGTGCCGGCCTCGAACTTCCAGGGGAGTTCGTTCCAGGTCGAGTCCTCGAAGGTGACCTTCGTGATCATGTCGCCGCCGTAGAGGTACGGCTGCATCTCCTCGAGGATCTCCCGCTTGCCGTAGAGGGCGCCGATCCCGGTGGGGCCGGCCATTTTGTGACCCGAAAAGGCGTAGAAGTCGGCGTCGATGGCCGCGACGTCGACGGGGCGGTTGGGGACGGCCTGCGCGCCGTCGATGAAAGCCAGCGCGTCGTGGTCGTGGGCGATGTCGACCAGGTCGGTGACGGGGTTGACCGTACCTAGCGTGTTCGAGACGTGGACCGCCGAGACCATCGCGGTGTCGTCGGTGATGATCTCGCTCGCGTGATCCATGTCGAGGCGGCCCTCGTCCGTGACCCGAACGTACTTGACGTCGGCCCCGGTGCGCTTGCCGATCTGTTGCCACGTGACCAGCGAGGCGTGGTGTTCCATCTCGGTGAGGACGATCTCGTCGCCGGCGCCGAGTTCGTTCAGTCCCCACGAGTAGGCGACGAGGTTCTCGGCCTCGGTCGTGTTCTTCGTGAAGACGATCTCCTCGCGGCCGTCGGCACCGATGAAGTCGGCGACGCGGTCGTGGGCCTCCTCGTAGGCGATCGATGCCTCCTGACTGAGGTGGTGGATGCCGCGGTGGACGTTGGCGTTGTACTCCCGGTAGTAGTCGCTCATCGCGTCGACGACCGGGTCCGGCGTCTGGGTCGTCGCCGCGTTGTCGAGATAGACGAGTTGCTCGCCGTTGTCGACGGCTTCGCCGTCTGCTCGTTGCGTCTCCGACGCAACGTTGAACTCCCGCTGAAGGATGGGATACTCCTCCCGGATCGCCCCGACGTCGAGCGCCTCGAGGTTCTGTTGACTCATTGGCGACTAGCAAGGACCGCACACAAAACACTCCTTCGGTCCGGTGGTGGCCGACATCTCCGGAATCCCGTCGAGTCGGCCGCGCTTGCCGGTACGGAGCCGCGATCACCGACCGGGTCGGCTCCGGACGATCGGCGAAAACGGGAGGTGGGTGGGGAGGAAGGGGGTGGGGTGAGGCGTGGTTCGGGGGGTGACGGCAGGGGGGAGGTGGGGTCGGATCTGGTGGGTGCCCTGCCGCAACGGGTAGTTGGTGCGTCTCGGGGATACCGCTACATCCAAACGATTTTGCGACGCCGACGGGTCGGGTGTCGCTCCCGGCCGCGGGTCCACGTGCGTGGAGGCGGGGACGGCGAGCGGACGGCGGCCGCGTGGCTCACTCCGTCGGCGGCTCGCTGAAGATCGACGGCTGCGTGCCGTCCAACAGCAGTTCCGTGTACCGAGCGAACAGCCACGCGACGGCGTTGAACAGGTGGAGGACGACCAGTCCGACGAGGATTCCGACCGCCGAGACGACGAGCGCCGACGGCAGCGAGTCGACGTACACCGACACCAGTTCGCCGTCGGTAATCGACAGCGGAATCGGGGAGGTCAAGTCGACGGTCCAGTCCTCGTGCTGGTAGGTGAGTTCGGGGACGACCTCGATCGGGTCGGCGATGTGGATGCCGACCAGCTGATTTCGGTAGTGAAGCGGCGCGGCGACGAGGGCGTAGGTAAACGCAAACCCCGTGATCACCGCGATAAACGAGAGGAGTCCGAGTACGAACTTGCTGAACAGGTAGCCGATCCCCTTCCACGTCCCCCGATCGAAGACGAGCCGGCGGGCCCGCTCGCGGACGCTGCCGGCCGGCTCGCCGGTTCGGACGTCCGCGCCGAGCAACCGCGTCGCCAGCAGCCGCTCGAGGGCGGTCAGTTCGATCGACGCGAACAGGACGACGGCCACGAGCGGCCCGCCGATACACACCAGGACCAGCAGCAGCGGAATCCCGGCGATAAGGAGCGCGATCGGCTCCGTCGTGGCCATATCGGCGAGCGCGAACCCGAGCCCGATCGGGATCGCCGCGCCGGTCACGAGGACGGTGAAGTAGCCGATCCCGAGCGGGAACGACAGCAGCAGGTACGCGATGTTGGCGTAGGTCCGCTTGCGGGCGACGACGCCGACGAACCGGCGGCTCCAGGCGCGGACGCGGTCGAGTACGGTTCCGACTGTCGTGCGTGTCGAACTCATGAATGTCCGTGTCATGTCGAATCGGGTCTCCTGAACGAGCGAACGATCGCGAGCAGGCCGAACAGGTGCGAGACGGTGACGACGAGCAACACCGTCGCGTCGGTCGCGTCGGTCCCCCAGTCGACCGCGTACGACGAGACGAACGGCACGACCGTCAGGAAGGCGATGCCGACGGCCAGAAACAGCATCGGCCGGCTGTCGTTTCGCGCGTACCCCCGATAGGCCGTCCACGCCACGACCGTTCCGAGCGCGGCGCTTGTCAGCCCCGTCAGGAAGATCGTCGTCGCCTCGTCGAGTCCGAAGACGGTCGTCTCGAGCGCGACCGTCGCCAGTCCGGTTCCGGTCATCGGTCCCACCTCCCGATCGCTCGAGCGGTCCGGACGATGCCGGTCACGGCCGCCCGTAGACGGTATAGAGGATCGCGACCAGTCCCGATATCTCGCTGCTCGTCGCGAGGATGGACGTCGTCACCGCCGAGGCACCGAGCAGCGTCGGTAACAGGAACCGAAGGACCGTCGGCACCGCGGCCAGCAGCGTGATCCCGAGCGCGAGCCACAGCAGGGGCTTCCGGCGGACGTCCCGGTAGCCGTCGTAGGATCGCTTTGCGATCCAACACGCGATCACGAACGCGGTCGCCTGCCCGAGGAAGACGGCGACGGCGATCGCCGTCGTCCCGCCCTCGCTTTCGACCGTTTGCAACAGTGGTCCGAACATTGCGATCACAGATCCTCGAACAGCCGGGTGAACCGGTCGGCGGGGTCCTCGTCGCGGCGATACACGTCCATCTCCATCGAGCCCTCGGCGATCTCGATCGCCACGCGCTCGAGTCGCGTGCTGTAGGTCTTGTAGTGGTGTCCATCGGGATCGAGTTCCTGATACTCGTCGAGGAACCCCTGGTCCGCGAGCCGCTCGATCCGCCGGTAGATCGTCGGCGGCGAGGCGTCACAGCGGTCGGTGAGGCGGTCGACGGACATCGGTTCCTCGCTGGCCGCGATGAGGATCCGACGCGCGTACTCGTCGTCGAGTAAGGCGAGTACTTCCTCGTCCTCATCGTCGGTCATTCGATCGTTCGTATGACAGGACGATATAAAAGACCCCACAGTTTCCGACCGTGAAACCGTGGTTCCAGCCCTATACACGTGTCCGCCGTAGCCTTGCTCGAGATGGTTGCCATCGAAACGACCGGTCTGACCAAGGAGTACGGCGATCTCACCGCCGTCGACGACCTGAGCCTGACCGTCGACGACGGCGAGGTGTTCGGCTTCCTCGGCCCCAACGGGGCGGGGAAGTCGACGACGATCAACATGTTGCTCGACTTCGCGCGGCCGACCGCGGGGTCGGCGACCGTACTCGGCTACGACGCGCAGGCCGAGGCCGACGCGATCAGCCCCCGCGTCGGCGTCCTCCCCGAGGGATTCGACGTCTACCCCCGGCTGTCCGGCCGCCGCCACATCGAGTTCGCCGCGAAGACGAAAGGAGCCGACGACGATCCCGACGAACTCCTCGAGCGGGTCGGGCTCGACGCCGCGGACGTCGAGCGGCCGGCCGGCGACTACTCGAAGGGGATGCGCCAGCGGCTCGCGACCGGCATGGCGCTGGTCGGCGACCCCGACCTGCTGATCATGGACGAGCCCTCCACCGGGCTCGACCCTCACGGCATCCGCGAGATGCAGGACCTCGTCCGTCGCGAGGCCGAGCGCGGGACGACCGTCTTCTTCTCGAGTCACATCCTCGAACACGTCGAGGCGGTTTGTGATCGGGTCGGCGTGTTGAACGAGGGCGAACTCGTCGCCGTCGACACGATCGCAGGGCTGCGCGAGGAACTCGGCGGCGGTGCGACGATGACGCTGACCTTGGCCGATCGGAGCGCGGCCGACGCCTGCGACCTCCTCCGCGACCTGTCCGGGATCGACGACGTGACCGCGTCCGGGCGGACCCTCGAGTGTACGGTCACCGATCCGGCCGCGAAGGCCGATGTCGTGACCGCCGTCGCCGGCGCGGGCGCGACGATCGCGGACGTGCGGATCGAGGAGGTCTCCCTCGAGTCGCTGTTCACCGCCTTGACGAACGGCGACGCGGCCGAGAACGAGGAGATAACGGTGACGGCCGAGACGAACGCGACCGCAGCCGAATCGGGGGTGACCCGATGACCACACACATTCCGAGCGTCGCCCGCAAGGAGTTCGACGACGCCGGTCGATCGAAGCTCCTCTGGTCGCTGATCGGGCTGCTCGTCGGGCTGGTCGTGATCGGCTACACCGCGATCTGGTACACGACCGACGACGTGACCGCGGCCGAGGTGCTGAACTTCCTCGGGCTCCCGCTGCAGGTGATCATTCCGGTCGCCGCGCTGATCGCCGGCTACATGGCCGTCGTCGGCGAGCGTCGATCCGGCAGCATCAAGCTTCTGCTCGGCCTGCCGCCGAACCGGACCGACGTCGTGTTCGGCAAACTGCTGGGTCGCACGGCGGTCGTCGGGGTGGCGGTCGGCCTCGCCTTCCTCGCCTCGCTCGTCCTCGGGGCCGTCCTCTTCGGCTCGGTACCGTTCGCCGACTGGCTGGGCTTTGCCGCCGTCTCCCTGCTGTTCGGGACGACGTTCGTCGGACTCGCGGTCGGCGTCTCCGCGGCCGTCTCCTCGCGGGGCAAGTCCATGGCCGTCGTCGTCGGACTCTACATGGTGTTCGTCGCGCTCTGGGAACTGCTCACCGCCGGCCCCTACTACCTGCTCTACGACGAGGGGCCGCCGATCGAGGCCGAGACGTGGTACCTCCTGCTCGAGCAGTTCAACCCCATCTTCGCGTACACCAATCTGGCCAGCAGCGTCGTCGAGGGGACGATCTACCCCTTCCAGTTCCAGTACGGTCTGCAGTCGCCGGAGGCCTATCAGCTGACCCCCGCCGAGCGGTTTCCGGGCGACGCACCGTTCTATCTGCAGGACTGGTTCGGCGTCGTCGTCATGCTCGCCTGGCTGGCCGTGCCCGTCGCGATCGGCTACTACCGGTTCGGCCGCGCCGATCTCTGAGCGCTCGAGCCGACGACTCTACCGACGACGTGCCGTCAGAAATTCCCCGCTGACGCTCGATCCCTGCCGACGTCCGCTCGAGCGCCCTACTGCATCCGCAGCAACTGCGCGTGCAGCGTCGCCCCGACCTCGAGGACGTTCGCCTCGTCGATGAAGCCCTCCTCGACGGCGAGTTCGACGGCGCGGGTGCCGACGATGTTTGCCACGTCGGCCTGCGCGAGGCTCTCGACGACCGCGCGCTCCTCGACTACGTCGCCGCCGTAGAACTCCTCGGTGACGGTCAGCGAGAGATCGCCCTCCTCGAAGGTCTCGCCCAGAACGTCCTCGTCACAGACGGCCACCAGCAGCCCCTCCTGGGTCTGTCGTTCGTTGACGATCATCCGATCACTCGAGTTCCCACTCGCGGTCCTCGTCCTCGTCGTCGGTGCCGAGGTCACCGAGTCCCAGGCCCTCGAGGCCGAAGTCGCCCTGCTGGGGTCGCGACTGCCGGCCGGTTCCGAGTCCGGGCTGGCCGCCGGCTCCCGGTCCGGCACCCATGCCGCCGGGGCCGCCCTGGCCCCCGCCGAGGGTTTCCTTGCGGTCGTCCATCATCTCCTGTTCGGCCCGCTCGCGCATCTCGTTCGCCTCCTCGGCGATCTCCTCGGCCTGATCGAACTCGCCGAGTTCCTCGAGAATCTCCGCTTTCTCCTCTAAGACCTTCGCGTTGCGCAGGCCCAGCCGGATCGCGTTGTCGATGCAGTGCAGCGCCTCCTCGGAGAGGCCGCGCTCCGAGAGGAAGAACGCGCGGTTGAACCAGCCGGCGGCGAAGCGTTCGTCGATCTCGATGGCGCGTTCGGCGTGTTCGAGCGCCTCGGTGGTCTCGCCGAACTCCCAGAGCGCGTAGGCGAGGTTCGTCTCCGCGGTGGCGGCGTGTTCGCTCTCGTCGTCGATCCGCAGCGCCTCGCGGTGGGCCCCGATCGCCTCGTCGTACTCCTCGAGTTCGGCGTGGGCGACGCCCTTGTTGACCCAGGCCTCCTGCTCGAGACGGTCGTCCTCGGCGTAGCGAGCGGTCCGCTCGAAGGCCTCGGTGGCCTGCTCGTAGCGGTTGATCTGCATGTAGTTCAGTCCGACGTCGAGCAGTTCGGTGGCGTCGACGTCGTCCGAATCGATGTTGTGTTCGTCCAGCGTATCGGTGACGACGCGGGAGTCGACGGGGTCGACCTTCGAGGGATCGACGCCGAGTTCCGGCGGATCCAGATCGAACTCCTCGTAGGGATCGCCGAAGCCCTCGCCCTCGGAGAACTGATGGTCGCGATCGTCGTCTCGGTCAGTCATTGTCAGGAATTGGCGACGGCGACTGTTAAGGGCTGCGACCCGGATAGCGACGGGGCTCGAGACGTCAGATTCGCTCGCCGAGCCGCCTGGTCACACCCCGTAGCGACTGGGTCACCGCGGCCGGGTGGGGGAGCCCGAGCCGGTACCGGACCCGGTCCTGTCGCTTGAACGGTTCGAACACGCCCGGCTCCTCGAGGTCCCAGACCTGCGCCCGCGAGCAGCGGGCACCGCGTCGGTCGAGGACGGCGTTTGCCGCCCGTCGGCCGGCCTCGTTGGCCGACTCCATCGAGGCCAGATCCGAGTTCGTCCGCACGTAGTCGCTGGCCAGCGCGAGGTTTCGGACGCCGACGTCGGCCGGCGGCCGGTTCCGGAGCGAGCCGACGGTGTTGATAAGGAGCGGCGACCGGTTCTCCACCCCCTCTTCCGTTTCGACGATCGAGGGATCGAGGAACCAGTCGACGAGGTGGTCGTCCCGCAGCCGCTCGTCGGGGCCGTTCAGGTGCGCTTTCAGCTGCGCCCAGACCTCCGCGGCGATCTCCTCGCGGGTACACTCCCTCGCGGGCTTCTCGTGGACGATTCCCGGCGTGTCCCAGTCGGAGGCGATCACCGAGAGGACGCCCTCGACCCCGTCGGGGCCGCGCCCCGCGAGGGCGTCGTCGGTCCAGAACTGCCGCTGGGAGATCGAGGTCAGCGCCCACGGGGCGTCCGCGTAGACCTGGTGGCCACGCGTCAGTTCGACGTCCTCGGTGAGGTAGAACTGGATCCCGTTCATCCAGGCCGTCTCGAGGCGCTCGATCCGGCCCAGTTCCGGCGCGGCCCGGCGCAGCCGGGGCGTGACGAACTCGGGGGCGACTTCGACCGGCACCGCCAGCACGTAGTCGTCGGCCGCGACCCGCTCTCCGTCGGCCAGCGTGGCCCCCGTGATCCGCCGGCCGTCGAACTCGAGGGCCCGTACGGGCGTCCCCGGCCGAAACTCGACGCCCAGCGACTCGAGGTGACGGATCCAGGGATCGATCCAGGCCTCGTTCGTCGGCGCGTTCAGGATCCGCTCGGTCGGCGCGGTGGGATCGAGCTGACCGAACAGCAACTGCAGGTAGATCGTGCCGACGGTCCGGGCGCTGCCGACCTGCGGCCGGAGCGCGACCAGCGACTGCGTGGCGTAGGCGAGCCGGTCCCGAAACTCCGGCGAGCGGTTCTCGGCGTCGATGAACTCCCACCACGAGACGTCGTCGAGTTCCTCCTCGCGTCGCTTCCGGCAGGCCGTCAGCAGGTACAGCAGTCGCTCGAGGAGGTACCGGACGTCCTCGCGGGGCAGGTCCTCGGCGAAGGCCGGGCGCAGCGCCTCGAGCCAGCCACGCACCGAGTCGGGCGTCTTCGTCTCGGCGATCCGTTCCCGGCCGTCGGTACTGGCGATCAGCGTCGCCTCGGTCTCGACGAGGTTGTCCGCGACGACCCCGTCGCCGTCGGGGATCCGTTCCATCGTCTCGACGACGTGCCGGTAGAACGCCGGGAAGAACCGAAAGCCGTGTTCGCCCTGGAGCGCGTTCGGGTCGTCGTCGATCGGCATCGAGCGCGCTTTGCCCCCGAAGCGGTCGTTGGCCTCGAAGACGGTCACCTCGAGTCCCCGCTCGGCGAGTTCGTGGGCCGCGGTGAGGCCGCCGATCCCGCCGCCGAGGACGGCTACGTCGGTCATTACCCTCTCTGGGGCCCCAGCCGTCATAACGCGACTCCCTAACTACGAACCGCCCGGGGCGGACGCCGCCGGTTCGGGCACCCGTCACGCTTGAGTGGCCCGCCGACGAGGCTCCGCGTATGCGACTGTTCGCCAGCGTCGACCTCCCCGACGACCTCGCGGCACCGGTCGCCGACCTGCAGGCCGCGTTCGACGACGCCAGCGGCCTCGATGTCACCGATCCCGAACAGGCTCACGTCACGATGAAGTTCCTCGGCGACGTGGACGAGGATCGGCTGCCAGCCCTCGAGCGAGAACTCGAGGCGGCGGTCGAGGAGAGCGGCGTCGACCCCTTCACGGTCCGCTACGGCGGGCTCGGCGTCTTCCCGAGCCTCGAGTACATCAGCGTCGTCTGGCTGGGCGTCGCGGACGGCGGCGAGGAGCTGACCCGGCTGCACGAGGCCATCGAGGACCGGACGACGGCGATGGGGTTCGACCCCGAGGACCACGAGTTCACGCCGCACGTCACGCTCGCCCGGATGACCCACGCCGGCGGGAAGGACCTGGTCCAGGACCTCGTCCGCGAGCGCGACCCGACGATCGGCGAGGCCCGCGTCGACGAGCTCCGACTCACCGAGAGCACCCTCACCGACGAGGGACCGGTCTACTCGACCGCGGCATCGTTCCCGCTCGAGTGACTGTCGGGGACGGACCGACCTCGCCGTGCGTGACGCCCTTTCTCGGGCGGCGGTTCGAGAACCGAACCCCCGTCTTCGGGACGGTTCGCGCGGTCTCGTGCCCGTTCGAGGGCCGACCGGCCGGCCCCACCAGATGGACAAGATTTTAAGCCACCGCGGGCTACGTCCGGCCACTATGGGTAAGAAATCGAAGGGCAAGAAGAAGCGACTTGCCAAACTCGAGAACCAGAACAGCCGCGTGCCGGCCTGGGTCATGATGAAGACGGACATGGAAGTCCAGCGCAACCCCAAGCGACGCAACTGGCGGCGCAACGACACTGACGAGTAACGATGAGTGCAAGTGATTTCGAGGAACGCGTCGTCACCGTTCCCCTGCGAGACGTCAAGAAGGGCGCGAACCACGAGGCCGCCGACTACGCGATGCGACTGGTCCGCGAACACCTCGCGAAACACTTCGCGGTCGAGGAAGACGCCATCCGACTGGACCCCTCGATCAACGAGGAAGTCTGGTCGAACGGGCGCTCGAACCCGCCGCGAAAGCTTCGCGTCCGCGCGGCCCGCTTCGACGAGGAGGGTGAAGCCGTCGTCGAAGCCGAGGTCGCCGACTAAACTTGCAGCGCCTCGCCTTCGCCGGGTCGGCCTACGTCGGCGTCTTCGCCCGCGCGACCGACTCGTGCGTACTCGTTCGCCACGACGTCGACGACGACGTCGTCGCCGACCTGTCCGACGAACTCGAGGTCCCCGCCGTCCGGACGACCGTCGGCGGCTCCTCGACGGTCGGCGCCCTAGCGACGGGTAACGAGAACGGGCTGCTCGTCAGTTCCCGGGTTCTCGAGTACGAACGCGAGACCCTCGAGGACGAGATCGACCTGCCCGTCGCCGAACTGCCCGGCAATATCAACGCCGCCGGCAACGTCGTCCTCGCGAACGATTACGGGGCGTACGTCCATCCGGACCTGCCCCGCGAGGCGATTCAGATCGTCGAGGACACCCTCGAGGTCCCCGTCGAACGCGGCGACCTCGCCGGGGTCCGGACCGTCGGGACCGCCGCGGTGGCGACCAACACCGGCGTCCTCTGTCACCCGAAGGCCACCGACGCGGAACTCGACGGGCTCGAGGAGGCGTTAGACGTTCGGGCCGACGTCGGCACGGTCAACTACGGCGCGCCGCTGGTCGGCTCCGGCCTGATCGCCAACGAGGCCGGCTACGTCGTCGGCGAGGACACGACCGGCCCCGAACTCGGCCGGATCGAGGACGCGCTGGGCTATCTCGACTGACGGTCGGCCGCGACCCATTTCGGTTCTCAGTTCTTCTCGAGCGGCCGCGATCGACGCCGCCCGGGTCGGCATTCCGTCTTCTCGAGACCGCTCCGATCGATGTGTCTGTTCACTCGATAGCGAGTACTCTATAGTAGCTCTTGAAACGATTTACACACCGATCACAACGCTGTCCTGCGATCGGGTGTGCATTGACTTTCAAGAGCTACTATAGCTGTTCCGGCAGGATCTCGTCTTCATGGCCGGTAGTTTGCTCTCGGTCGGCCTGCTCGCGGCCGGGTACTGTGGTCTCTACTCGCGGCGTATCGGTCGCCGTCGGCGACCGGAGGACGACGACCTATCGCCGTTCGAATCGATGGAGGACGACCTCGCTGTCGTCGTCCCACTCGAAGTTCTCGTGGGCGCGTTCGAGCATGCGTCGGTACCCCTCGAGGTCGTCCATTCCCTCGGCTCGGGCGTCCTCGTCGGTCAGCTCCCCGAGCGTGCGCTCTCGAACCGCGGTCACCTCGAAAGTCGTGTCGTCGATCGCGAACGTGTCTCCTTCGTCGGCGTACTGCTGGCCGCGGTGGATCTGGGTGACCCTGCCCTCGAGGGCCTGTTCTCGCATTCGCTCGCTGGGCAGCAACTCGCCGGGATCGAGTTCGCTCATGGGGTCGGGTTCGATCGCCCGTCGGAAAACGCTTGACCCTTCGCTCGTGGGGAACGTCGGGGACGGGACCCTCGTTCCGACACCTCGCGTCGGCCGCCGGCCGTCGAATGGGAAGGGAAGATTCTTCCGACTGCCTGCCGGAGGGATAGGCATGAGTCAATTTACGGTCAGTGGTCGATTCAAGAGCCGCGACGGGTTCGCGGAGTTCGAGACGACCATCGACGCCGAGAACGAGAACGTCGCTCGTGAACACGCCTACACCCAGCTCGGAAGCCAGCACGGGCTCAAACGCACCGAGATCGAACTCGAGGAGGTATCCCAATAATGGGTCAGCAGCAACTCCAGCAGCTGTCCCAGGAGCTTCAGGAGATCGAAGAACAGATCGAGGGCCTGCAGGCGAACGTCGAAGCCCTGCGACAGGAACAGACCGAGGTCGACGAGGCCATCGAAGCGATCGAGACCCTCGAGACCGGCTCGACCGTCCAGATGCCGCTTGGCGGCGGCGCCTACCTGCGAACGACGATCGAGAACATCGACGAAGTCATCGTCGACCTCGGCGCCGATTACGCCGCGGAGTTCGAGGAGGACGACGCCGTCGACGCCCTCGAGAACAAGAAAGATCACCTCGACGACCAGATCGACGAACTCAACGAGGAGATCACGGAACTCGAGACCGAGAGCGACGAACTCGAGCAGCAGGCCCAGCAGCTCCAGCAGCAGGCGATGCAACAGCAGATGCAGGGGATGGGCCAGGGCCAGCCCGACGAGTAACGCGGCGGAGCACGTTTATCGCCATCCATGTTCGATAACCTGAAGGACAAGCTCGGAAGCTTCCGCGACGACGCCGAAGAAGCCGCCGAGGAGAACGTCGAGGGAGTCGACGAGGCCGACCTCGAAGCGGACGAACTCGCCGCCGACGACGCCGATACCGAACCGCCGGAGCCGGACGACCCGGAACCGGCGAGTTCGGCGGACGCGGAAGCCACCGATACTACCGCCGACGCCGAGACGGCGGCCCCGGCGGCCGCCGAGGTCGAGCCGGACGCGGCGGTCACCTCCGGGTCGGCACCGGAGGCGACGACCGAGGCCGCCGCTGCGGACGCGGCCGAATCCGCGGGCCAGGAGCCGGCAACCGATCCCGACCGCGAGGCCGACGACGCCGGTTCGGCCCCGGACGAGGAATCGGCCGTCGATGAGGAGGCCACGGCGGACGACGAAGACGACGACGGCGGCCGGACCGGGCTCGGCGCCAGAGCCCGCTCGCTCTTTTCGGGGTCGTCCGACGATTCCGAATCCGATGCCGACGAAACCGGCTCCGACGACGATCCGGCCGACGCCGCGACGCCGGACGAGGCGTCGGCCGAGACGCCAGCGGCCGACGACCCGGCCGCCGAAACGGCGGTCGACGAGGGGCCAGTCGCCGGGGACGCCGACGAGACCGCGGATGAGGCCGACGCCGACGAGGACGATGCGACCGCCGACAACGGCGGGACCGGCTTCGGTGCGAAGGCCAAGTCCCTCGTCAAGGGGAAGTTCGTCATCGAGGAGGAAGACCTCGAGGGCCCGTTACACGAACTCGAGATGGCCCTGCTCTCCAGCGACGTCGAGATGGGCGTCGCCGAGGAGATCCTCGACAACATCCGCGACGAACTGGTCGGGGAGACCCGGACCTTCACGACCTCGACCGGTGAGGTCGTCGAGGAGGCGCTGCACAACGCAATCTATGACGTGATCAGCGTCGGCCAGTTCGACTTCGACGAGCGAATCGCCGAGGCCGACAAGCCGGTTACCATCGTCTTCACCGGCGTCAACGGCGTCGGGAAGACGACCTCGATCGCCAAGTTGAGCCGCTACTTCGAGGAGCGGGGCTACTCGACGGTGATGGCAAACGGCGACACCTACCGCGCCGGTGCCAACGAGCAGATCCAGGAACACGCCGACGCGCTCGATACGAAATGCATCAGTCACGAACAGGGCGGCGACCCCGCCGCGGTGCTGTACGACGCCGTCGAGTACGCCGAGGCCAACGGCGTCGACGTCGTGCTGGGCGATACCGCCGGTCGGCTCCACACCGACGAGGGCCTGATGGACCAACTCGAGAAGATCGATCGCGTCGTCGGCCCGGATATGACGCTGTTCGTCGACGAAGCGGTCGCGGGACAGGACGCCGTCAACCGTGCCAGGGAGTTCAACGACGCCGCCGAGATCGACGGCGCGATCCTGACGAAAGCGGACGCCGACTCCAACGGCGGCGCGGCGATCTCGATCGCCCACGTCACCGGGAAGCCGATCCTGTTCCTCGGCGTCGGGCAGGGATACGACGATTTAGAGCGGTTCGATCCCGACCAGATGCTCGACCGTCTCCTTGGTGACGAGGAGTAACGTCGAGTCACGTCTTCGCCGCCGCTTGGCTCTCGAAACCGATCTCCCGCGGCGATATCGATCGCCCACGCCACCGGGAACCGATCCCGTTCCTCGTCGTCGATAGGGGCGGCGATTCAGAGCGGTTCGATCCCGGCGAAGTGCTTGATCGACCGCTCGAGGAGTGGTGCCGCGACTCGTCGCCCCTACCGGTGGGTTGTTCTTTCAGAAGATACTTATTGTTTGTTTGAGGGTTTAGCGTATGAACCGTCCTTGCTCTCGCCGCGGGCTCCTCGCGTCGGTCGTCACGACCGTCGCGGTCACGACGGGCGGTTTCGAGTATACCTCCGGCGGGCCGACCGGCCCGCCGCTGGATTCCGGAACCGTCCCGGCGGACTGGTTCGAGTGTGACGAAGTCAGCCGTCCGGATCCCGAGCCGCCGGACGGCGGCACGCTCGAGTCGCGGACGTATCCGTCGTCGCCGTCGTCGCTGGACGATGACATGGTCGAGTACGTCACGGCGTTCGAGCGGGCGTATCGACACAACGCGTTCCTCGGTCAGTACGGTGCTGCAGCACGGACCGTCGCCCTCCGCCGGACCGACGGTCGCGTGGAATCGGTCGGATCGTCGACGGACCCGGACGCGGTCATGGTCGCGATCCGGTACGACCTGACGACCGGGACCGGCGGGTCGAGCGTCGAACCGCGCGACAGGTGGGACATCCGCGTCGTCTACTACGTCGACGAGAACGCCGTCCTTCGGGCCCGGTACCACGGAGTCGCCGAGGAGTTGCGCTTCGAGCCCGATCCCCGAACGCAGGGCGAACTCGTCGCCTGTTTCGCCTGACCGGCGACCGGTCTCGCTTCCGGCCCCGGCGTCGCCGGCAGCGTCCGGTGTCGGAAACCGTTACCGCTACTGACGACGCGGGGCGTCCCGGCGTCGACTCGAACCCGCTCGTTTCGCTGCCCTCCCGACGGTTTCGGTCAGTCCCCCTCGTCGATGGCACTACGTCGGGGCAATATTTACTGGTGGGGGCGACCCACGTCATGATTCGCCGAGTTGCGGGGGTGTATACGAACGGGGTCGCATTACCCGCTAAACAATGGTCTTTGAACACAGTGCGACCGCTCGAGCGGCTGCCGACCGGCGGTGGTCCCGATGAATACGGTCGAGCAGCACAAACAGGAGAAACATCCCCTCGACGTCATCGACGACGTCTACGACTACGCCGACGAGGAACTCTCCTTCGAGGAGATCGAAGCACGCGCCGGCGGCGGCGAGTGGGAGCGCCTGAAGTGGGCCGGCATGTACGCCCAGAAGCAGGAGGGCTACTTCATGATCCGGACCAAGGTCCCCGGCGGGAAGCTCACGCCGGAACAGGCTGAGGTCATCGGCGAGGTCACCGACGACCTCGCGGTCGCCCCCGAGGAGTACGGCGGCGAGGAGCAGAACGAACTCTGGGGCGACGCCTACCTCGACATCACGACCCGACAGGACATCCAGAAACACTGGATCCGCGTCGAGGACGTGCCCGAGATGTGGGACCGCTACGACGAGGTCGGTCTGACGACGGTCCAGGGCTGTGGTGACTCGGCCCGGAACGTCCTCGGCTGCCCCGCGGCCGGTCTCGACGACCACGAGTGTTTCAACGCCCAACCGGTCATCGAGGCCGTCTCGGACTTCTTCACCGAGAACCGCGAGTACGCTAACCTCCCCCGGAAGTTCAAGATGACGATCACGGGCTGTGCCCACGACTGCGCCCAGTCCCAGATCAACGACGTCGGGCTCGTCCCCGCGAAAAAGGAGATCGGCGTCTCCGCCGAAGCCGGAGGCTCGTCCGACGGTGGCGAGTACCTCTACGGCTTCCACGCCCGCGTCGGCGGCGGCCTCTCCGACGGCCCGCGGATGAGTTCCGAACTCGACGCCTTCATCAGGCCCGAGGACGCCGTCGAGTTCTGTCGTGCCGTCGCCCAGACGTTCAAGGAACTGGGCGACCGGAACAACCGCGGCGTCTGTCGCATGCGGTATCTCGTCGAGCAGATGGGGGCCGAGAAGTTCGAGGAGGCCGTCCGCGACCGCTGTACCGTCGACCTGCCGACCGGCGGCCAGAACCTCACCGTCGGCTATCAGGGCGATCACGTCGGCGTCCACGAGCAGAAACAGGACGGCCTCAACTACGTCGGCTTCAACGTGATCGCCGGCCGCATGGGCGGCGACGAGTTCGCGGAAGCCGCCCGCGCCGCCGAGACGTACGGGACCGAGGACGCCTCCGTCCGCCTCGCGACCGACCAGAACTTCCTCATCACGCACATCCCCGACGAGAACGTCGACGACCTGCTGGCGGAGCCGTTCGCCCGGGAGTACAGCCCCGATCCGGGGCCGTTCTCCCGCGGCGCGGTCGGCTGTACGGGCAACGAGTTCTGTAACTACGCCATCATCGAGACGAAAAAGCGGACCAAGCGCTGGGCCCGCGAACTCGACGACCGCATCGACGTGCCCGACGACATCGAGTCCATCCGGATGCACATGTCCGGCTGCTCGGCCTCGTGTGCCCAGCCCCAGATCGCCGACATCGGCTTCCGCGGCGAGACGGTCAAGCTCGAGGACGAGGACGGTGACGACATCGTCGAGGGAATGGACTTCGGTCTCGGCGGTTCGCTGGGTGCCGACAACGAGTTCCTCGACTGGGTCGAGAGCGCCGTGCCCGCCGACTCCGTGATCCCAGCCCTCGAGCAGCTGTTCGAGGCCTACAGCGAGGATCGCGACGAGGGCGAGCAGTTCTACGAGTGGTGTCGCGGCGTCGACAACGGGCAGCTTCGGTCGATCATGCAGGACGCGGACGCACCGGTTGTACGAGGTGTCGCTCATGGGGACTGACCGCGAGGACGAACGCAGCGAGTCCTCGAAGAAGCGAGCGGGAGCGGAGCGACACGCGAGCCGCGAGGCCGAGCGAAGCGAGGACGAACCCCCTTTCCCCCACGTTCCCGACTCGGACGACGATGACGACGCCGTCGTCGTCCCCGACGCCGCGGGCGGCGCGTCCCGCTCCCGGGAGAACACCGACCACGCTCGAGAGGGCGCCATCGCGACCGACGGCGGTGCGAGCGCAGAGGGTGACAGCTGCTCGCCCGATTCCTGTACCTGCGGCGAGCAGACCGCTGCCGATGCCGAACCGGAAACGCAGCCCGTCGCCACGGACGGTGCCGGCGTCGCCAACGTCGACGAGATGGGCGAACTCGGCGACCTCGAGTTCACCGAGCCCGCCGAGGACGCCAGTCAGGACGTCTACGACGACGCCCCCGATACGCGCGTCGGGGTTCCCGAGGGCGTCGATCTGGACACGCCGGAGTACTCGATCCGCTCGCGGATGAACGACATCGAGACGCCGGACGAGAAGACCTGGTTCATGGAACTGGACGAGGCGGTCATCGACGAGGGCCGCTGTATCCAGTGTGGGACCTGCGTCGCCGCCTGTCCGTCGGACTCGATCGGGGTCGGCGACGACGGCCTGCCGGAACTGGTCAAGATGTGTACCGGCTGTTCGATGTGTTGGGACTTCTGTCCCCGCGGCGGCATGCGCTACGAGCGCCAGTGGAAGATCACCGGCGGCGAGGACAACGTCAAAGGCGCGGGCGACCCGATCACGGAGTTCTCGGCGAGGGTCGAGGACGACTGGACCGACGGGGCCCAGGACGGCGGCGTCGTCACCGGCGTCCTCGCGACGCTGCTCGAGGAAGGCGAGATCGACGGCGCGCTCGTCGCGACCGAGAGCGACGAGGAGGCCTGGAAGGCCGAGAGTTACCTCGCCACCACGACCGAGGAACTCATCGAAAACGCCGGCACCGTCTACAACCAGACGCTGGCGCTTGGCAACCTCGATCTCGAGCAGTGGGAACACAAACTCCCCGACAAGGACTGGGAGGACCTCTCGCTGGCCATCGTCGGCACGCCCTGTGAGATCGAGGGCATCCGCGCCCTGCAGGACTTCGAGTGGGACTACCAGGCCCAGAACGAGGGCATCCGCGCGGTCGATTACACGATCGCGCTGATGTGTACGAAGAACTTCAACTACCACAGCCTCATGGGCGAGCAACTCGAGGAGCAACGCGGCATCTCACCCGAAGAGATCGGCAAGATGGACGTCCTCGACGGGAAGATGATGGTCTACGACCACGACGGCGAGATGATCGTCGAGGAGGACATCGAGAACTTCCACGACGCCGCGCTCAAGGGCTGTGACGAGTGTGCCGACTTCACCGGGTTCTGTTCGGACATCACCGTCGGCTCCGTCGGCTCGAGCGACGAGTACTCGAGCGTCATCGTCCGCACCGAGCAGGGGATGAACGCCTGGGAGCTGACCGAGCCGAAACTCGACTACCACGACTTGGAGGACAAGTCGGCGGTCGGCAAACTACAGGGCTGGGACAAAAAGAAGGCCTTCGAGAGCTTGGAGCGGCCCTTCGACCCCGACGCGCCGCGGTTCATCGAGTACTCCGATCACGCCGAGAACTACGGCACGGCGCTGAACCCCCACGATCAGGCCCACTAGCGGGTTCCGATCCGTCTCGTTTTCCGCCGTCGTACTCGGGTTCGCGTCGCTCCCGAGTGCCGTCGCCGTGAGCTGTGTTCGGCCGCTCGAGTCAAAAGGGGGTGTGAGCCCCGGGTTCGCCGCCCCCAACGTCCCAATCGTGGCGCTCGCGGTGTCGGATCGGTCGGCGTGATCCACCTCCGGATCAGTGTCAGTCCCGGACGCGGATCGTTGTTAACTGTGGGAACGAGACGCATAGTCCTTGGCCCGACCTATGCATGGACGGCGCGCAGGCACGCGATCTCGAGTCGTTGCCCGCTTGTCGCGTTCAGATCACCACGCCCGACTGCAGGAGTGCGATCAGCCCGGTCAGTATCGGCACCGAAAGCAGCGTCGTCAGGAGGACGCAGGTCGAGACGTACTCCGAGACGAGAATCCCCTCCGTTCGCGCGCCGTCCGCGAACTCGATGACCAACACCAGCGGCGTCACCGCGGCGGGCATGGCCGTCTCGAGGACGAACACGCGCGCGACGGTCGGGTTCTCGAAGCCGATCAGCACGGCGACGCCGAGTCCGACCACCGGCGCGACGACCGTCTTGAGCGCGGTCGCGGGCCAGGCCCGGGAAATCGCCGAGGCGGTGTCGGCCCGCGCGAGCTGGATCCCGAGGATGAGCAACATCAGCGGGATCGAGGCGTCGCCGACGAGTCGCAGGGTCTCCATCGCCGCGGTGTCCGCCGGTGGGACGACGCCCAGCGCCCGCGCGCCCAGCGCGGCGGCGACGGCGTAGACCAGCGGGATGTAGAACACCCGGCGGACGCCCTCGAGGCCGGCCGAGCCGCTGCTCCGGGAGGCGACGTAGACGCCGACAGTGTACATCAGCACGGACTGGACCGAGAGGAAGAGGACGGCCGTCTGGCGGCCGACCGGGCCGAACGCGAAGTCCGAGACCGGGATCCCGAGGTTGCCGGAGTTGGTGAAGATCGCGACGAGTACCAGCCCACTCAGCGCCGGCTCCCGTTCGCCGACGGCGCGGCCGGCCAGTTCCGCGACCGCCCACATCGCGGCCGTGAAGACGCCGATTCCGACCGTCACGCGCACCAGCGTCGCCGCCTCGAGTTCGGTGGTGGCGAGGCTGTGAAAGACCAGGGCGGGCGCGAGGACGTAGACGACGGCGGTGTTCAGTGGCTCGGGATCGACCGCCTTGACGGTGGCCAGCACGTAGCCCACCGCCGCGATGGCGACGATCGGTCCGATCGCCGAGCCGAAGATGGCGAGCAGGTCGGCCATCGGTCAGCGCGCCCCCTCGCGTCGCGAGTCATCGCTCGCGGGATGTGTCGATCGGCGGACGGTCGCTCGCTGCATTCGCGGTCAGCTACTCGCCACGCCGGGTATGGAACTTGCGATGACGTCGCGGTTCGATGCCGGCCGATGGAACCGGCCGCACCGACGCTCCCGTTCGGTTCGCCCTCGCCGCCCCTCTCGAGCGGCGGCGCTCGTTCTTTAAGTGGTTCTGGTCACAAGGTGTAGATACGACGGGAGAACGGTTCCTTCTCGAGGCAGTCTCTACCGGCCAGCGACGCGTCCCGGTCGTCGCCGGAACGCCCGGCCGCGTCGTCGGCGTCGTTCGGCGGACTTATTCGCGACCGCACGGGAGCCACGACCATGCCTTCCGACGCTCGGATCCGCGTCGCGACGCCGACCGACTCGGCCGCCGCGCGCGACATCTACGCGCCCTTCTGCGAGTCGACGGCGGTCACCTTCGAAGAGACCCCACCGACCGAACGCGAGCTGGCCGACCGGATCGAGTCGACCCTCGAGCGACATCCGTGGCTCGTCTGTGAACGCGACGGCGCGGTCGTCGGCTACGCCTACGCCGGCCCGCTTCGGAAGCGCCGCGCCTACGAGTGGGTCGTCGAACTGTCGGTCTACGTCGCCGCGTCGGCCCGCGGGTCGAGCGTCGGTCGCGCGCTCTACGAGTCGCTGTTCGCCGTCCTCGAGCGCCAGGGGATCCGCGACGCCTACGCCGTGACGACGGTTCCCAATCCCGAGACGGAGCGGTTCCACGAGTCGATGGGGTTCGAGCGGCTGGTCGACTTCCCGGCGATCGGCTACACGCAAGACGAGTGGCAGGACGTAGCGTGGTGGCGGCGACCGCTGGCCGAGAAGTCCGACGCGCCCGACCGGCCGCGACCGTTTCCGGCCGTCCGCGAGGACGACGACTGGGAGGCGCTCGTCCGGACCGGCGAAGACGCCCTCGAGCCGTCGCCGTAGCGCTCGGCCGCCGCGATGGTCGGTCGCGACCGGGTCCGACCGACACTGCTTAGTGGCACTACCGACTGGTACCGCCCGTGAATCCCTCGAACTGGCGGACCTACCTCGTCACGCAGGCGTCGATCTCCGACGGCCGGTCGACGCCCGAGATCGTCCGTGCGGCCATCGACGGCGGCGTCGACGCCGTCCAGCTGCGCGAGAAGGACGCGAGCGCCCGCTCGCGGTACGAACTGGGCCTCGAGTTGCGCGAGCTGACGGCCGACGCGGGCGTCGACCTGCTCGTCAACGACCGGGTCGACATCGCCGAGGCGATCGACGCCGACGGCGTCCACGTCGGCCAGTCCGACCTGTCGGTCGGGGTCGCCCGCGACCTGTTCGGGCCGGACGCGATCGTCGGCTGTTCGACGTCGACGGTCGCCGAGGCCCGCGAGGCCGAACGCGAGGGCGCGGACTACCTCGGCGTCGGGGCGGTCTACGGCACCTCCTCGAAGGACGTCGAGGACGGGAAAGACGGGATCGGCCCGGAACGGATCGCCGAGATCGTCGACGCCGTCTCGATCCCTGTCGTTGGGATCGGCGGCATCACGGCCGACAACGCCGGTCCGGTGGTCGAGGCGGGCGCGGCCGGCGTGGCCGTCATCAGCGAGATCGCGACGGCCGCCGCCCCGGCGGCGGCGACCGAGGCGCTTGCCGAGGCCGTCGAAACCTCGAAGGGAGTCGCCGACGGAGGTCGAGGCGAATGAGCGTTACCGACATCGCCGCGGCCGACCTCGCCGACTCGGTTCGGACCGTTCGGGAGACGGAGCCGCTCGTCCAGCACGTGACCAACACGGTGACGATCAACGACGTGGCGAACCTGACGCTGCACTGGGGCGGACTGCCGGTGATGGCCGACTCCTTCGGCGACGCCGGCGAGATGACCGCGGCCGCGCGCGCCCTCGTCATCAACATCGGGCAGATCCCCGACGACCGCGTCGAGGCCATGCACGAGGCCGGTCGGAAGGCCAACGAGCGCGACGTGCCGGTCGTCCTCGACCCCGTCGGCCTCGGCTCGACCCCCTCTCGCGAGGCGGTCACCGAGAGCCTCCTCGAGGCGGTCGAGTTCGCCGCGATCAAGGGCAACTACGGCGAGATCAGCGCCCTGGCCGGGGTCGAAGCGAACGTCGAGGGCGTCGAGTCCGTCGGCGACTACGAGGCGATCGAGGAGACCGCCCAGTCGGTCGCCGACTCGACCGGCGCGGTCGTCGTCGCCTCGGGCGTCGAGGACGTCGTCGCCGACGCCGACGGCGCGGTCCGCCTGTCGGCCGGCCACGAGATGCTCGGCGACGTCGTCGGCACCGGTTGCATGCTCGGCGCGACCGTCGGCACCTTCGCCGGCGCGCTCGAGGACACCCGCGAGGCCGCCGTCCACGGCACGCTCGCGTTCGGTCTCGCCGGCGAGCGCGCGGCCGCGATGGACTACGCCGGTCCGGGCAGTTACCGAACGAACTTCCAGGACGCCGTCTCCGGCGTGACCGGCGACGACCTCGAGTCGTCCGAACTCACAGACCGGATCGAACCGGCGCTGTAAAGCGACGCGAACGCGTCGGCTCGACCGGTATTCCCGGTTTCCGGAACGTACTGAAACGATTTTAGTCCCGCCGGGCGAACCCGTTCGCATGGCTCGAGACGAACTCGAGAACGCGGCCGACTCGATCGAGGCGGCGGCAGCGGCCGCGTCGGACGACGAGGCACGGGACCGACTCGAGAATCAGGCGTCGACGTTCGAAGCGTACGCGGGGGCCGACCGCGGGCCGGACCACGGCCAGCTCGCTCGCCACGAACACATTTTAAACGACATCGCCGACGAGGAAGGCGGCGACGTCGCGTCGAAGCTCGCGGACGCGCTCGAGTCGATCAGCGCGTTCCGCGAGACGGTCGAGGGCGTGTAGCGGTTCGGGGATCGGTTTTCTTCGGCGATCGACCGAACGGCCGCTGGCCGACTTGGTATCGTGACCGGACTGCCTTTTACGGATCCGTATACCGGGACGTATCCTGCTACCGTGTCAACAGGGAGTGGCCACGCCCTCCCCAACCGATTCGCTCGGTCACTCCGTTCCCTCGCTCATCCCTCGCACGGCATTATCGGCCGCCCTCACTCGTCGTTCGGCCGGCCGACAGCGTGCGCCACCGCACGGCGGTTGGACGATCTGTAAGAACTCGCTAACAGACCGGCTTCGGGTTCGCGCCCATCCCCTCGAGCGTCTCGACGTACTCGTCGTAGGCGGCCTGGATCGCGCCGCTTGCGGCCTCCTCGGCGCGCTCCCAGTCGTCGTCGGCCTCGCAGACCTCGCCGAGGAGGTCCGTCGCGCGCTCGAGTTGGTCGTCCAGATCCTCGCCGAAGCCGCGGAACAGGCTGGCGGTCTGGGGGTCGGCGTCGCCGACGAAGTAGCCGACGACCTGGTCCTTCGAGCGCTGGCTCGCGAGGATGCGGCCGACGAGCGCGCCGACGCGTTCGACGGTGTCCTCGCGGTCGCGCAGGTACGCGTGGAGCTGTGGGGTCTCGGTCGGTTCGTACTCGCCGTCGAGTTTCCCGTCGACGGTCTCGTAGTGGTCCTGCTCTTCCTCGGCCGTCTGCTCGAAGGCCGCTCGCGCCTCGTCGTCGGCCTCGTCGTCGGCCCACTCGAGGAAGGTTTGCCAGGCCGCGTACTCGGCGTCCGCCGTCGCCTCGAGGACGGGTTCGGTGTCGATCTCGCCGCCGGTGTCGGCGTACAGCGACTTCGAGGAGCCGAGTCGCGAGAGCGCGGTCTGGTTGTCGTCGCTGACGGTTTCGACGAATTCGTCCGGATCGGTCATAGCGCGGAGTTCGGGAGGCCGGGAGTTAGGTTTGTCGTCACTGGCCAACGGCCGGGCCGCGCAAGCGAGTCGCTGACCGGGGACGGTGGTCGGTAAAACGAGAGCGGTGACCGACCGTCTCGGATAGTTGCGGGTACGCCCGCTCGCGATCGACGCCTCGAGCGGGTCGCTTACTCGCCCGTCTCGATCGGCGCGTTGACGAGGTTGCCCCACTCGGTCCAGGAACCGTCGTAGTTGACGGTGTCCTCGTAGCCCAGCAGTTCGTGCAGGGCGAACCAGGCGACCGAGGAGCGCTCGCCGATGCGGCAGTAGGCGACGGTCGTCTCGTCGCCGTCGATGTCCTCCTCGGCGTAGAGGTCCTCGAGTTCGTCGGGGGCTTTGAAAGTGCCGTCGTCGTTGGTCACGGCGGCCCACGAGATGTTCTTCGCGCCGGGGATGTGGCCGCCGCGCTGGGCGGTCTCCTGGAGTCCCGGGGGTGCGAGGACCTCGCCGGAGTACTCCTCGGGCGAGCGAACGTCGACGAGCGGAACGCCGCGCTCGATGGCCTTCTCGACGTCGTCGCGGTAGGCGCGGATGCTCTCGCGCGGGCCGGCGGCGTCGTACTCGGTCTCGGAGAAGTCGGGCTCCTCGTCGGTGGTCGGGTAGTCGTTCTCGAGCCAGTACTCGCGGCCGCCGTCGAGGAGTTTCGCGTCGTCGTGGCCGTAGTACTTGAACTGCCAGTAGGCGTAGGCGGCGAACCAGTTGGAGTTGTCGCCGTAGAGGACGACGGTGTCGTCCTCGCCGATGCCGTGACTACCGAGCAGGTCCTCGAAGTCCTCCTTCTCGAGGATGTCCCGCTGGGTCTGGTCCTGGAGCTGGGTCTCCCAGTTGAACCCGATCGCGCCGGGCGCGTGTTCTTCCTCGTAGGCTTCCGTGTCGACGTCGACCTCGACGAGTCGGAGGTCGGAGTCGTCGTCCTGGAACTGGTCGAGTCGGTCCTCGACCCAGTCAGCCGAAACGAGTACGTCTTTGGCGTAGTCGTCTGCCATACGCGTTCGTACGACGGCGACACACAAAGGGACTTCTTAACCGGTCAATTCGGACACCGGTCGACCGTGGGGGAAAATTTTGCCGCGTCTTTCCGACGCGATTCGGCTCGCGCTCCCGAAGCGCGACGCGTTCGGCGCTCAGACGCCGCTCTCGACGGATACCCGTCTTTATAGGCCACCGCCCTCCCAAAACAGGGGCAAGAGTTGCCACTGTCCCGGTATCCGCCGCTCGCGACGAAATCGGTGCGTACTCGGGGCTGGGTTTCCTACGCCGGTTCGATGGACGAATCCGTCGTCGTCTCCCCCGACTGGCTCGCATCGCGTCTCGACGACCCCGCCGTGTGCATCGTCGACGTCAGGGACGCCTGGGAGTTCGACGGGATCGGACACGTTCCGGGCGCGGTCAGTATCCCGTTCGACAGCTACCGCGACGAGAGCGACGTCGACCGCGGGACCCTGCCCGGGGCCGATGCCTTCGCGACCCTGCTCGGCGACGCCGGGATCTCGCCCGACGACACGATCGTCGCCTACGACGACACCCACGGCGTCTTCGCGGCCCGGTTCGTCCTCACCGCCATCGAGTACGGCCACGACGACGTCCGGCTGTTGGACGGCGACTACAGCGCCTGGAATCAGGAACACGAGACGACGAGCGAGACGCCGGAGACCGAACCGGTCGACTACGAGGCCGACCCGCTCGAGCCCGACGAGAGCCCGCTGGTCGGCTACGACGCCGTCGAGGCGGCCCTCGAGCGCGACGCCGTCCTCGTCGACACCCGCGAGCGCGAGGAGTTCGAGGAGACCCGCCTGCCGGGTGCCGTGCGGTTCGACTGGCGCGGCGTCATCGACGACGAGACGCGCCGGCTGAAGCCCGAGGCCGAACTCGAGGCACTGCTCGCCGACCGCGGGATCACCCCGGACCGCGAGATCGTCCTCTACTGTAACACCGCACGGCGGATCAGCCACACCTACGTCGTCCTCAAAGCACTGGGCTACGAGGACGTCGCGTTCTACGAAGGAAGCCTCTCCGAGTGGCTGGCCAACGACGGCGAGACCGAAAGCGGACCGGCGTCTGCCGAGTGATCGATCGGTCTCGCCGCCGCTGTCTCCGTTACTCGGCCCGTTCGCCGGCCGCTCGCTCGAGTCGCTCGAGACCGATCCGCCGGTCTCCGGTGACCGTGACCTCGTACCCGTGGTAGGTGAACGTCACTCGGTCGGGCGTTCCGGCCGTCCCGGAACCGTCACCGAACAGGTCGTCGAGCGCTTCCGGGTCGACGGCGGCGTACAGCGGCTCGAGTACTGCCGTCCCTCGGGCGGTGTCGGCGGTCGGAACCGCGTCGGCGTCAGAGACGGCAGCGATCGCCGTCACGACCCCCGAACTGACCGATTCGCCGTCCGCAAGCTCGTACACCGTGGTCGTTTCCCCCCGTCGCTGGTCGCTCCGTTCCATCACGTGGGGATACTCCGGGCGGACTGGTGAGTCACCGTCTTACGTATGTCGCCTATTTATACGGCTGGTCGCTGCTCCGCGGGTCCCCGACGATCGTTCCCTCGATGAGGTTCCGATACCCCCGCCTGAGCCGGGACGAGAACGCCTGTCTCGAGATTCCGAGTTCGTCGGCGAGGGTCGCCTGATCGGTCTCGCGCGCGTCGCTGTAGTACCCCCGGTTGTAGGCCAGCAACAGCGCCTCGCGCTGGTCCGGCGTGAGGCCGTACTCAGCCCCGGCGGTCATCTCCGAGAGTCGATTGAGCCGCGTGAGCGTCACCTCGATGTCGTGGTCAGTACAGTACTGCTGGAACGCCGAGAACCGATCGACCGACCCCGCGCGGAGTTCGAACACCCAGCCCGTTCTGGTCCCGGTCGCCGAGACGACCGTGACGCCGGTCTCCGCGATCGCCCGCATGATCCCCATGTACTCCGGCTTCCACTCGGCGCGGTAGAGTCCCCGATCACCCAGATCCTCCATGAGAACCGCCGACCGCAGTTCGGGGAGTCCGTCGAAGAGTCGGCGAATCGCCGCTAATTCCTCGTCGGGGTCTTGGACCCAAAAGTAGGGCATGACCGTGTCGCCGCTGGGAACGACGCGGTCGAGGTCCAGCGCCACCTCGGGCCGTTCCTCGAAGACCCGTCCGAGGGGAAAGTCGGCTGGCGCGAGGGTGAACTCCGCGATCGAAGTCATAGCGACGGTTGGCGCTCCCTGCTGTTAAGCCTCACTGCGGCTCGCCCCGCGAGCGGCGCTCATCCGTCGCCGACGTCCCGCCAGTCCGGGGCCGTGGAGTACGCCCGAGCGGACAGTTCGTCGAACGCCGCGTAGACGACCTCGTGGAGCAGCGTCGCTGCCTGCGGGCCGACGATGTGACAGCCCAGGATCTCGCCGTCCGGCCCCGCGAGGGCCTTGACGAACCCGTCGCCGGCCTCGAGGATCATCCCCAGCGGCGCGACGTCGTAGGACACCGTCGCGACCTCGTACTCCCGGCCGGCGTCCGCGAGGTCGGCCTCCGTTCGCCCCACGCTGGCGACCCGCGGTTCGGTGAAGATCGCGTGGGGCATCGCCCCGTAGTCGACCGTCCGGTCCGCGTCGTCGAGGACGTTCCACGTGACGACTCGCGCCTCGTAATCGGCCGCGTGCTTGTACGGCTGTCGGCCGATGACGTCGCCCAGCGCCCAGACGCCGTCGACGCCGGTCTCGAGTCGGCCGTCGGTCTCGACGTACCCCTCGTCGTCGGTCTCGACGGCGGTTTCCTCGAGGGCGAGCGTATCGGTGTTGGGTCGGCGACCGGTCGCGAGCAGGAGATCGTCGGCGGCGAGTTCGACCGCCGCCTCGGCGGTACCGTCGTCGCTCGGCTCCGCGGTAACGACGATTCCCTCCCCGTCTCGCCTCTCGTCCGCTGGCTCCACTTCGGCCGCCTCGTAGCCGGTGTAGACGTCGCAGTGGTCCTCGAGCGAGTCGGTCACGGCCGCGCTGACGTCGTCGTCCTCGCGGGGCACCAGCCGCTCGCTGCGACCGACGATCGAGACGGCCGTCCCCAGCGCGCCGAAGAAGTAGCCCAGTTCGGCCCCGATGTAGCCGCCGCCGACGATCACGAGTTCGTCGGGCCGGTCATCGAGAAACAGCGCGTCGTCGCTGGTGCGGAACGCGACGTCCTCGAGGCCGTCGATCGGGGGGACCATCGGTCGGCCGCCGACGGCGATGACGATCGTTTCACCGGTGATTTCTTCGATCCCGCCTCCGTCGGTGGGTTCGACCGCTACCGTCCGGTCGTCGACGAACCGGCCCTCGCCACGGTAGAGCGTGACGTTCGCCGCGTCCCGCATGCTCGCCTCCTGACCGTCGGCCTTCGCGAAGACCGTCTCGTGAATCGCGTCCGTGATCCCGTCGTAGTCGACGCCGTTCAACTGCGCGTCGACGCCGAACGCCTCGGCCCCGCGGACCGCCTCGATCACGTCGGCGCGGTGGATGAGCGCCTTCGAGGGAACGCACCCGCGGGTGATACACGCGCCGCCCAGCGGGCCGGGCTCGACGACCGCGGCCTCGAGCCCCCGCTCGGCCGCCGCGGTTGCGACTTGACTGCCCGAGCCGCCGCCGAGCACGACGATATCGTACGTTTCCATGTCCCCGTCGACCACGGACGCACGCCTAAAACGAGCGCCTGCGATGCGCGAGCGCCGTCGGTCCGCCCGGCATCGGTGCCGGCGACGGGCGCGTTACCCGTTTCGTCGGCCGACGATGGTCACGGGCGCGGTGCCGGCGTATCCGTGGTCCCCCTCGTCGCTGCGCTCCCACTCGAGCCGTCCCGTCGATTCGTCGCCGTCGAACCCCGTCTCGTCGGTCCGGAAGAGCAGGAGACGGTCATCCCGATCGTCGCCGGTCACGTCAGCGACCGCATCGTGGACCGGCCGCGCACCGCCGCCGTCGTCGACGACGTCGGGCGCGCCGAACCGGTACCGAACGGCCTCGCTCGTCGGATCGAATTCGTCGGTCTGCAGGACGGCGACGGGGATCATCCCGCAGCTGTCGGGGTTGATCGGTGCCGTCTCGCTGCCCGGCCTGATCTCGATCTCGAGCTCCGACGGGAAGTGCGCGGCCGCCTGGCCGCCGAGCGTTGCGATTCCGAGACCCGTGGTCGTCAGCGCCGCACCCGCTCGAAGGACGCGTCGGCGAGCGGTCGAGGGAGCGGTTCGTTCCGTCGACGTCTGTCGTGAATCGTTCATACGACACGCTTTCGTTCGCCTCACGGATGGATAATTACTCTGGTTCGGTAGTAGAAAATACGTTCAGGGGACCGTCTTACAGCCAGTCGTCGCCCGTCTCGTCCGACGACGCCTCCCGGTGGGACTCGACCGCCGCTGCGAGGTTCGCCAGCGCCTCCTCGGGGGTCTGGCCCTGGCTCGAGACGCCGGTCACCTCGTCATCGGCGATGTGGAGCCCGTGCTCGTTCTTTCGCATCGTCACGTCCGCGTCCTCGAGGGCCTCGTACTCCGAGGGGTCGATGTCCGCGTCGGAACTCATGGGTAAGCGTTGGTGCGGTCGGCTGAAATACGCATCGACGCCGCTCGAGCACCGCAGTGTCGCCGGTCGGTGTCGCGGAGATGGTCGCGTCGGCTGTAGAAAAAGCCTTTAACGCTATCGCCTCGTACACCCAGCAAATGGTACTCGACGATCTCGGGAGTTCTCTGCGGGGCACCCTCGACAAGCTCCGCGGGAAGTCGCGACTCAGCGAGGAAGACATCGAGGAGATCGTCAAGGAGATCCAGCGCTCGCTGCTCTCCGCCGACGTCGACGTCTCGCTCGTGATGGAGCTGTCGGACAACATCAAGGAACGCGCCTTGGAGGAGGAACCGCCCGCCGGCACCCCCGCGCGGGACTTCGTCCTCCGGATCGTCTACGAGGAACTGGTCGATCTCATCGGCGACTCGACCGAGCTGCCCCTCGAGGAACAGACGATCCTCCTGGCGGGGCTGCAGGGCTCCGGTAAAACGACGTCCGCGGCGAAGATGGCCTGGTGGTTCTCGACGAAGGGCCTGCGACCCGCCGTGATCCAGACCGACACTTTCCGGCCCGGCGCGTACGACCAGGCCGAGGAGATGGCCGAGCGCGCGGAGGTCGAGTTCTACGGCGATCCCGACAGCGAGGACCCCGTCGAGATCGCCCGCGAGGGCCTCGAGGAGACGAGCGAGGTCGACGTTCACATCGTGGACACGGCCGGTCGTCACGCCCTGGAAGACGATCTGATCGACGAGATCGAGCAGATCGAGGGCGTCGTCGAGCCCGACACCTCCCTGCTCGTGTTAGACGCCGCGATCGGACAGGGCGCGAAAGAGCAGGCCCAGCAGTTCGACGAGTCGATCGGTATCGACGGCGTCGTCATCACGAAACTGGACGGGACCGCGAAGGGTGGCGGCGCGTTGACCGCCGTCGACCAGACCGACTCCTCGATCGCCTTCCTCGGGACCGGCGAGGAGGTCCAGGACATCGAACGCTTCGAGCCCGACGGCTTCATCTCGCGGCTGCTCGGGATGGGCGACCTCTCCCAGCTGGCCGAGCGCGTCGAGCGCGCGATGGAGCAGACCGAGATGGAGGAAGACGACTGGGACCCCGAGGACATGCTCCAGGGCCAGTTCACCTTAAACGACATGCAAAAGCAGATGGAGGCGATGAACAACATGGGCCCCCTCGATCAGGTCATGGACATGATCCCCGGACTCGGCGGCGGGATCAAGGACCAGCTCCCCGACGACGCGATGGACGTCACTCAGGAGCGGATGCGCACCTTCAGCGTGATCATGGACTCGATGACCGACGCCGAAAAGGAGTATCCGAAGGCCATCGGCGCGAGCCAGATCCAGCGCATCGCCCGCGGCTCGGGCACCAGCGAGGAGGAGGTCCGGGAACTGCTCCAGCAGTACAAGATGATGGAACGCACCATCAAGCAGTTCCAGGGCATGGGCTCGGAGAAGGAGATGCAGCGCATGATGCAACAGATGCAACAGGGCGGCGGTGGCGGTGGCGGCGGGATGGGCGGCATGGGGCCGTTCGGATAACGCCGTCGACCGCCGGCTCGCTCGCCGCTCGATTCGCCGCCGCAATACGGTTCGAATCCGAACGTTACGGGTCCAGTGACACTCTCACTGCCACTACGTTAATGCTCTTCTAGACGAACCCTCGAGTAGGAATGAATCGTCGGCAGTATCTCGCTCGGACCGGCGCGGCCGGTGCGACCCTCGGAACCGTGACGGCGCTGGCCGGCTGTCTCGACGCCATCGAGGGATCGTCGGACGAGTCCGATATCGAGGCCGAAGACCGGACCGGGCAGCGCGCGCTCGATCGGGCCGCCGGGAACCTGAACAGGGCGGCACAGCAACTGGACGAAGTCGAGGGGCTCGAGGACCCCGAAACCGTCGAGTTCGACGCGGCGGAAGCGCGGGAGTACCTCTCGAACGCGCGGGAGTACCTCGAGACCGCCGCGTCCGAACTGGGCGACGATCGGTCAGCCGACCTCGAGACGCTTCGCTCGTACGCGGACGTCGTAGAGGGACTCGTCTCCGTGACGGTGACCGTCACGGACGACACGATCGAGGACGACATCGACGCGGTCACCGCGGCGATCGAAGACGACGGGGACATCGAGGGCGCGAACGAGACGGTCGACGATCGCCACCGGACGGTCGTTTCGGCCGCCGATCGACACGCGCAGGTTCGAGAGACCGTGCAGTCGATCGACGGCAAGCGGCTCGCCGCGCTCGCCGGCACCGAGATCGCCGATCTCGAGGACGGCGTGACGACCCTCGGAGACGTGGTGGCGTCGCTCGAGACGCTGGTCGGGTCCTACGATTCGATGCTCGATCTCGAGACGGGATACGGTGCGCTCGAGGACGGCCGGACCCACTTCGAGAACGAGGAGTTCGGCGCAGCACGCGAGTCCTTCGAAACCGCGGAAACGACGTTCGGTGACGCGCTCGAGCGGCTCGCGGACGGGACCGAGAACGCGCCGGACGGACTCGTCGAGTACTTCGAGACGGCGGTTTGTCGAAACGAGCATCTCACGGCGGCGTCGGGACACCTCGCCGACGCGGCAGCGGCCGCGGGAGCGGGCCGATACCGAACCGCGAGGGACGAGCGAGCGGAGGGCGAGGCGGCGCTCGACGATGTCGGCAACTGTACGAACTATAGTAGCTCTTGAAACGAGTTACACACCGATCACAACGCTGTCCTGCGATCGGGTGTGCATTGACTTTCAGGAGCTACTATAGGCGTCGACCGGACGGCCGTCCTCGGTCGGCGGCGCGACGTGATCGACGTACTCCTCGAGGCTCGGTTCCTCGACCCGGACGCGGACGCTGATCTCGCCGAGTTCGTCCGGTTTGCCCACGGAGAAGTTGACGTAGTCCTCGAAGGCCGCCTGCTTTTTCAGCGCGAAGCTGAAGGTGTCGCCCTCACGGTTGGCGAAGAACTCGCCGCGGGCGGTGTCGAGGATCTCCTGCTGGTGGAGCAGGTCCGAGAAGTGATCGAGCGAGTGGGCCTCGCCGCGCACTTCGCCGAACTCCTCCTCTAAGTTGGCGCTGGGGAAGATGTTGGCCACGGCGTCGACAACCCGGTCCGTGACTTCGGTGTCGTATATCGGTGCCGTGATCTCGACGTCGACGCGGTAGAGTTGGCTCATGGGTCGGCTTCGGCCTCGGCAGGTTTCCCGTCGTCGGTTCGGATCACCGACCGGATCCGTTCGTGAAAGGCCGCCAGCGAGTCGGTGTTCTCGACGACGACGTCGGCCCGATCCATCGCGTCGTCCATCCCGAAGCCGCGCTCGCGTTCGTCGCGGGCCGCGAGGCTCTCGCCGCCGTCGGCCTCGTCTGCGTCCCGGCCGCGCTCGTCGATCCGCTCGGCCCGGACCTCGAAGGGTGCCTCGATGCTGACCAGCGTGAACGCGTCGCCGAACGCCGCCTCGAAGACGTCGACCTCGGTCCCCGAGCGGATGCCGTCGACCAGCACCGTCTCGTGAGTCTCGAGGCGGTCCTCGATCATCGGCAGCGACCGCTCGGCGATGGCGGCCGGGCCGTTCTCCTCGCGCAGCGCCTGCGCGACGGTTCCGTGGTCTTTCGCGGGGTCGAGCCCGCGGTCGGCCGTCTCCTGGCGGACGACATCGCCCATCGTCACTACGGGAATCCCGTCCTCGCGTGCGACGGTGGCCGCCTCGCCCTTGCCGCTTCCGGGGAGTCCCACCGTTCCGATGACGTGCATCGACCCCACGTACCGGCGAGACGGGCATAAACGCTGTGTTCGTCGCTCGAGTCCGGCGAGCGCTCCCCGCAGGCGACCTCGCGTGACGGAAATCCCCACCGCTTATACCGTTTCGTCGTGGAATCGCACTCGAGGGCGCGTAGCTCAGTCCGGAAAGAGCGTCGGACTTCTAATCCGACGGTCGTGGGTTCAAATCCCATCGCGCCCGTGCAGCGAGGAACGTAGTGACGAGCGAACCGGCACGTGGGATTTGAACGAGAGAACGGCGAGCGTAGCGAGCCGTTCGCGTTGTTCAAATCCCATCGCGCCCGCCGTTTCCCCGTCAGGCGTGCGCTCGAGCGAAAACGAGTCTCCGGGTCCTACTCTGTCGGTCGTGTGCCATTTCTGATTGGTTCCGATACACTAATGTCGGCCACCAATATTATATATCGTGTCGGCAGCGTCGGCCGAATAGCATCTCAGGGGATACGGGGGACACGGATCATCGCCACACGACGATCACTCCCCACTGCCGACTGTGTACACCCTTTCGATACACGACGATAGCTCGCCAGCGACCGCCGTCGCTCGTGATGCGTGCTGTTGACCCGATCCAGGCCGAGCCCGCCGCCGCTCGAGGTCGGCCTCGAGCCGGCCGGCGGCCCGAAGTCGCAGGTGCTTTGCCTCCCGATCGATGAGCCGCCCGTCGGGCATGCGATCGGCCAGCGGGTCGTAGTCGGCGGGGGTGAACCCGAGCCCGCGCAGGTACCGGCGGACGCCCGCCCCCTCGAGGCCGTCGCGGATGGCGGCGTCGAACGCGGGGAGCCGGAGGGGCTCGTCGGCCGCGTTCGAATGGCCCTCGAGCGACCCGTCACTGGGCCACACTGGTCGGGGACGATCGGCCGCCGAGTTTCGTGCGGACCCGGGTCGGCCGGCCGTTACCCCGTCGTCTCCTGTCGAGACGTTGGCACGCCCGATCGATGCGAAGGGATTGAGCCTGCGACTGCAGGTCGTATGAGGTGGTACCGCCCCTCTCTGGCTTCGTCCGTCCCTACTGACATCGGTGTTACGTGGTGGCTCGCGGGTTGCTGCTGGGTTTATATGTCTGGTAACACAATGTGACTACATGAGCGACGAAGCGACCGTAGACGACGCGTCCGTGATCGTAGTCGGCGGCGGCCCCGCCGGACTGAGTGCAGCCCTCTTCACCGCGAAGAACGGCCTCGAGACGACGGTGTTCGACACCGACGAGACCTGGATGCACAAGGCCCACCTGTTCAACTACCTGGGAATCGGCTCGGTCGGCGGCAGCGAGTTCATGGCGACGGCCCGCCAGCAGGTCGAAGACTTCGGCGCCGACCGCCGGCAGGGCGAGGAAGTGACCGCCGTGAGCGAGGCCGGCGACGACTTCGTCGTCGAGACAGCTGCAGGCGAGTACGAGGCCGACTTCGTGGTCCTCGCGACCGGCGCGAACCGCGATATCGCCGAGGACCTCGGCGTCGACTTCGACGAGGACGGCACCGTCGACGTCGGCGTCGAGATGGAGACCAGCCTCGAGGGCGTCTACGCGACCGGCGCGATGGTTCGGGCCGAGGAGTGGCAGGCCGCCATCGCCGTCGGCGACGGCGCCGCCGCGGGACTGAACATCCTCTCGGCGGTCAAGGGTGAACACTACCACGACTTCGACGTCCCCGCCGACGCCGAGCGCCTCTTCGGCGAGGAACTCGCGGAGTGACTCTCGTGGCCAACGATTCACAGCGCCCGGTCACGTCCGAACTGCCCGATAGTCCCGTCCACACGACGGGGACCGACCACGTCACCATCTGGGGGAGCAACGAGCAGGAGACCGTCGAGTTCTACCAGGACGTCCTCGGGATGCCGCTGGTGCTTCGCCAGCCGAACCTCGACGACCCCTCCCAGACGCACCTGTTCTTCGATACGGGCGACGGGCGGATCCTGACCTTCTTCGTCAGCGACGACCGCCCCTCCGCCGACGGTCAGCGCGGCGGCGTCGGTGCCGTCCACCACCTCTGTTTCAGCGTCGATCCAGACGAGTACGAGGAGACGATGCAGGCCCTCGAAGACGCCGGCCACCAGTACAACGTCTTCGATCGGGGCATCTTCCACTCGATCTACACCACCGACAACAACGGCCTGGTGATCGAACTCTCGACGGACAAGTACGAGATCCCCGACGACCGCCGCGGCGACGTGCTGGCGAAGGCACAGCAACTCCGCGAGGACGACGGTGCCGACTACGCCAAGGACGAACACCTCCGCGGTGCGATCGAGGCGCTGGGCCTCGAGTTGATCGAACACGACCTGCCCGAGGCCAGTTCGGGCGTCGGTGGCCTGTAATGAGCGCCGACGGCGTCGACGGCCTCCATCAGGGCCAGCCGCTCGTGACCGGCGGCACCGACCTCGCCGACGCCGAGGCCGCCGTCGTCTTGACCCACGGCCGCGGGGCGACCGCGCAGGGCATGCTCCAGTTGGCCGACGAGGTCCGCCGCGAGGGCGTCGCCTTCCTCGCGCCGCAGGCGGCCGGCAAGACCTGGTATCCGAACTCGTTTCTGGTGCCGGTCGAGCGCAACGAGCCCGGCCGCAGCTCGGGCCTGCAGGCGATCCGCGACGCCATCGGCGAGGCCACCGACGCCGGCGTCCCCACCGAGCGGATCGTGCTGGTCGGCTTCTCGCAGGGTGGCTGTCTCGCCAGCGAGTACGTCGCGCGCAACCCGCGTCGCCACGGCGGACTGGCCGCCCTGAGCGGCGGCCTCATCGGCGAGGAACTGGACGACGAGTACCCCGGCGACCTCGAGGGAACCCCGGTTTTCCTCGGCTGTAGCGACGCCGACCCCCACATTCCCGAGGAGCGGGTTCACGATACGGCCGCCGTCCTCAAGTCGATGAACGCCGACGTGACCACACGCCTCTACGAGAGGATGGGCCACGGCGTCAACGAGGACGAACTCGAGGTCGTCGCCGGGATGGTCGCCGAACTGGTCGACTGAGCCGGCGGGCTCGAGCCCCGGTTCGGTCGCGTCAGCGGATGACGGTCACGGGGACCGGCGATCGGCGGACGATCTTTTCCGCGACGCTCCCGAGCAGGATGCGCGAGATTCCGTCCCGGCCGTGGCTGCCGATGACGACGTGATCGATCTCGTCGTTCTCGTCCGCGAACGAGACGATTTCGCGGGCGGGGTCGCCGACGGCGGTCTCGGACCGGAACTCCCTGTCGGGGTCGCCGATCAGTTCCGTGATCTCCCTCGGCAGTTCCTTGGAGACCTTCTCCTCGCGCTCCCGAAACATCTCCTGTGCGAGCTTGATCCCGGCCCCCGTCGACCCCTCCGCCGCTTCGACGACGCGCAGGAGGACGATCTCCTCGTCCGGATAGGTCGTAAACGCGTGTTCGACAGCGTCCTGTGCCGGCTCGGAACCGTCGTAGGCGACGAGTACTGCCATACTTGTGGTCTGTCTTTCAGGACTATAAACCCGGTCGGTCGTTCCCGCTCGAGACACGGCCGGACGCCGGGTCCGCACGGGGATTCCCGCGTGGCCGTCCGGAAGCCGGGGACTCGAGCGACCGGTCCCGGCGCTTCGAACGAACCGTTTTCGCTCGGGTCGCTCCGCGACCACTCGCGCAAAAACTTCGATGAAAAAAGCCGCTCGCTACTCCTCGAATTGGTCTTCGAACCGGAAGGTGCCGTTTCGCTGGACGACTTCACCGTCCACTTCGATGAACGAATCCTCGCTCATGTCGACGATCATGTCGACGTGGACCGCCGAATCGTTGGCCTCGTTGCCCTCGCCGACGGTGTCGTCGTAGGCCCGGCCGACGGCCATGTGGACCGTATCGCCCATCTTCTCGTCGAACAGCATGTTGTAGGTGAACTGGTCGATATCGCGGTTCATCCCGATACCCAGTTCGCCCAGCCGGCGCGCGCCGTCGTCGGTGTTCAGGACCTCGGTGAGGATCTCCTCGTTTTTCTCTGCCGAGTGGGAGACGACTTCGCCGCCCTCGAACTCGAGGTAGACGTCCGTGATCTCCCGGCCCTGGTGATAGAGCGGCATGTCGAACAGCACCTCGCCCTCGACGCTGTCGGGCTGTGGCGCGGTGAAGACCTCGCCGCCGGGCAGGTTGTGTTCGCCGTGGTCGTTCAGCGTCGGGTTGCCGTCGATCGACATCGTCACGTCCGTGGTATCGCCGCTGACGATCCGGACCTCCTCGGCGGGATCCATGATCTCGACCATGTTCGCCTGGTGGTCGCGCTGGGCGTCCCAGTCCTTGTTGACGGCGTCCCAGACGAAGTTCTCGTAGCCCTCGGTACTCATCTCGGCCAGCTGGGCGTTGGCGGGCGCGGGGAACTGCGTGAGACACCAGCGCTTGGAGAGTCGCTCCTCGAGGATGGGGCGGTGTGCCTGCTGGTGGGCCGCCTGCGTCTCGGGGGCGACGTCACTGGTCTGGGTGACGTTGTCCGTCGCGCGGATGGCGATGTAGACGTCGGTGTTCTCGAGGAGCGCGAGTTCGTGGTCGGGCGTCTCGAAGTCGCCATCGGACGATCGTAGATACGCACGCTGCTGTCGTTTTCCGGTTCGCTGGCTCGTCGTGACCGGGTTCGCACCCATCTCACCGATCACTTCGTGCAGCGCGACGACCAGGTCCTCGGCGACGGGATGGGCGTCGACGACGACGTTGTCGCCTTCCTCCAGATCGACCGAATGGTTGGCGATGATCTCGGCGTGTTCGCGAATGCGCGGGTCCATGTCTCGTCATTACCAGCGGGGGAAAAAAACGGTTCGTAATGGGGAACCCGTACCCCGCCCGTCCGTCGTTCGGGGTGATCAACCGCGAAGAGGACGTATTTTACCCTCCTCCCGGTATCGATAGCCATGCTCGACTTCCGAAGTGATACCGTTACGACCCCCGACGAGGCGATGCGCGAGGCCGCCGCCACCGCCGCGGTCGGCGACGACGTCTACGGCGAAGATCCGACGGTGAACGAACTCGAGGCCCGCGTCGCCGACCGGCTCGGCACCGAGGCGGCGCTGTACTTCCCGACCGGGACGATGGCGAACCAGGCCGCTGCCCACGTCCACACCGAGCCCGGGCAGGAGGTGATCGCCGACCGGAAGAGCCACGTCGTCAAATACGAACTCGGCGGACTGGCACAGCACTCCGGGCTCCAGCTCCGGACGCTCGACGCCGACCGCGGGGTTCCCTCGCCCTCGCGGGTCGACGCGGCGATCGTCGACGAGGACCTGCACCGCCCCGGCACCGGCCTGTGCTGTCTCGAGAACACGCACAACGCCCGCGGCGGGCTCGCGATCGAACCCGGGGCGATCGCCGCGGCGGCCACGGCCGCCCGCGAGCGCGGCGTGTCAGTCCATCTCGACGGCGCGCGGCTGTTCAACGCCGCGACGGCGCTCGACGTCCCCGTCGCCGAACTCGCGGCGCCGGTCGACTCCGTCATGGTCTCGCTCTCGAAGGGACTGGGCGCGCCCGTCGGCTCGATGCTCGCCGGCTGCGACGAGTTCGTCGAACGGGCCCGCCGGACGCGGAAACTGTTCGGCGGCGGGATGCGACAGGCCGGGATCGTCGCCGGGCCGGCCCTCGAGGCGCTCGAGAACGTCGCCGACCTCGAGCGGGATCACGAGAACGCGCGGCTGTTGGCCGAGGGGCTGGCCGGCCGTGAGGGGTTCGACGTTCGGGACCCGGAGACGAACATCGTCCTCGCGGACGTCTCGGGGACGGGCACGGACGCGTCGACCGTCGTCGAACGCCTCGGCGAGCGAGACGTGCTGGCGACGCCGTTCGGTCCGACGACGGTCCGGTTCTGTACGCACCGCGACCTCTCCCGCGGGGACACAGAGCGGGCGCTCGAGCGGATCGGCGGCGAGTTCGCCTGATCGCGGCCGCGCCGTCGCGGGTTAGCGCTCGCCGCGCATCCCGTCCCGGAACTCCAGGACGGTCCGTCGCAGGAGGAGATACGAGAAGAAGACCAGCGACAGGAGGATGACGACGACCGCGATGACGACGGGATCGTCGGAGACGAGACCGGTCAGGGTGTCCAGCATACGCGGGCGGTACACTGTCAGCGTGGTTAATCGTTTCGACCTCGGCCGGTCGCGTTCGTGCGGCCACGTCCCTAACTAAAATCCGAGTTTCAGCTTGCGCCGACTATAACGTGGGCCGGCGCGTAGCCCCGAATGCGCCTCGGTCGCCGGCCCGCCGCCCTCCACGCCCGTTCGGGCCGGCTCGAGATCGAGGCCAGCTTCCCCCGACATCCGTTCCGATCATCCCCGACCGCCCGCGGCCCGCTCCGTTCGACAGCCCGGCACCGCGGACGGTCGCTTCCCGCTACGCGGCCGGTCCCTCTGACGGCCGTTCCCGGTTCCGCCCCCGAATCCCCCTGACGCTCGCACGCCTCCCACTGGCCGGTTCGTTGCGTCCGCGCCCTTCATTGCCCGCGAGTTCTCACGCGACCGTGACGGCGCTCAGTCACCCGTGAGTCGAACCGACTCGAGGACCGTCCCGTCGGGCTCGCGGATCTCGCCCTCGAGTCCGCCGTCGGCGCGCTCCTCGAGGACGGCGAACCCGGGCCGGTTCCCCCGCGGATCGGCGTGGCTCCCCGGGTTCAGCAGGACGACGTCGTCGGTTTCGACGACCGTCGGCCGGTGGCTGTGTCCGAAGACGACGAGGTCGGCCCCTCGCGACCGGCCGAACATCGCGAGCCCCGTCTCGCCGCCGTCCCGTCGGTGGGTCACCGCGATCCGCACGCCGCCCGCCTCGACGACCCGCGCCGTCGGCAGTCGGTCCCGGACCCCCGCGCCGTCGGCGTTGCCGTGGACCGCGAACAGGCGGTTACACTCCTCGCGAAACGCCTCGAGCGCCGCGTTGCTGGTGAAATCGCCCGCGTGGACCACGACGTCCGCCTCGCGCGCGGCGGTCAGGGCCGCCCCCTCGAGTTCGTGGCCCGCGCTGCTGTGCGTGTCCGAAAAGATCGCGATCATGGGCGGCCTTCGACCGGCGGCGACAGGTGGCTTTCGGACGCGGCCGACGTGCGGGCCGGTCACGACTCGACTCGCGACCTCGAGCCCGCCGAACGCAGCTCTAGAACGCCTTACATTTTAGGAACGGCCCTTCGTAGTCTCCGTCGATGGCCAGTAGCACCTCCGTCGTCCTCGCCGCCCTGTTCGCGAACGGCGCGATCGCGGTTCTCAAGTTCGGCGGGTATCTGTTGACCGGGAGTCCGGCGATGCTGTCGGAGACGTATCACTCGATCTCGGACACGGGCAATCAGGTCTTCCTCCTCGTCGGGATCAAGTACGGCGCGCAGGAGGCGACCCGCGAACACCCGTTCGGCCACGGGAAGGCCCAGTTCTTCTACAGCCTGCTCGTCAGCGTCATGCTCTTCGGCATCGCCGGCTGGGAGAGCGCCCGTCACGGGCTCAGCGCGTTACGGGAGGGCGGCGTTCACCGCGCCGCCGACGACGTCACCCTGCTGGGCCAGACCTTCGATCCGGTCTACGTCAACTACGCCGTCTTGCTCGGGGCGATCGGCTTCGAGTCCTACGCGCTCTGGAAGGCCTATCAGGGGATCAGCCGACAGATGGACGAGTACGGCTGGACGACCCTCCGCGAGGCCTTCGAGAAGACCAGCGACGTGACGACGCTGACCGCGCTCACCGAGGACACCATCGCGCTGGCCGGCGCTGGGATCGCCCTCTTCGGCGTGTACCTCACCCGGACCACCGGGAACCCGATGTACGACGCCGGCTCAGCCCTCCTGATCGGACTCATGCTGATGGGCTTTGCCCTCGCGCTCGCCTGGCAGAACAAGCGACTCATCCTCGGTGAGAGCCTGCCCAAAGACGACGAGGACGAACTCCGGGCGATCGTCGCCGACTGGGACGGCGTCACCGAACTCGTCGACCTCCGGACCGTCTACTTCGGTGCCGAACAGCTGCTCGTCACCGCCGACGTCGCATTCGACCCCGACCTCGAGGCCGCGGCGATCACCGACCGGATCACCGAGATCGAACTCGCGCTGATGGACCACGACGACCAGATCGAGAAGGTCTACATCGAGATCGAAACGTAGCCCGCAGTTACTCGGTTCGTTCCTCGTCCGTATCGTCGTAGCCAGCCACGACCGTCGATCCCGGCGGCCGGTCGTTCAACACCGCCGTCACCGTCGTCTCCTCGAGATCGACCGTCGACTCGAGCGGTTCCCATCCGTCGTCCGTTTCGACGGCGTCCGCCACGTCGGTCGGACTCGCGCCGGCCGGCAGCTCGGCGGGGTCGTAGACGAGCGCGATTCGGACGGCCTCGATCGCCTTCAGGTCCTCGAGCGCCACGAGGTCGACGGGGTCGGCCAGCCCGTCGACCGGCGGTTCGGTCCCGCTCTTTCGGAGGCCGAACGCGTCGGGGACGACGCCGGCCACGAGGTCGACGCGGGCCCCCACCTGCTCGAGGGTGTATTCGGCGACGTTACTGGACTCGTATCCGGGAATTGCCATATCGGTGGCAGGGACTCGAACCATATGGCCCTGTAGCGCGCGTTCGCCGGCCGGGGGCCGGACGGCCATCGAGCGGTCGGCGAACCGGCGTTTAAACGACCGGACCGAATCGAGACGAATCCTTTTATCGGAGCGCGAACCTATCCACTCGTGTGTCCGAGACCGGGTATGTGCGCTTTTTCCCGTACGACCGGCCGTACGAGAACCAGCGCGAGGCGATGGACCGCATCCACAACGCCCTCCACCGGGGACAGGACGTCCTCTTCGAGGGAGCCTGCGGGACCGGCAAGACCCTCTCGTCGCTGGTCCCCGCCCTCGAGGTGGCCCGCGAGCAGGACAAGACGGTCGTCATCACGACCAACGTCCACCAGCAGATGCGCCAGTTCGTCGCCGAGGCCCGCGCGATCACCCGCGAGGAGTCGATCCGGGCGGTCGTCTTCAAGGGGAAAGGCTCGATGTGTCACATCGACGTGGGCTACGAGGAGTGCCAGACGCTCCGGGACAACACCCGCGCCGTCGTCGACGCCGAGCAGGACCGCGAGCGACTCGAGCGCCGCCAGCGCGAACTGCTCGCCGAGAGCCAGGACGGCGACGGCTCGGCGGCCGACGCCCGCTCGGCGGTGATGGACGAACTCGCGGACATCGAAGAGCGCCTCGAGGACCTCGAAGACCAGAACGTCTGTGACTACTACCGCAACAATCTGACCCAGGATACGGACGACTTCTTCGGCTGGCTCTTCGAGGACGTCCGCACGCCCGACGAGATCTACGAGTACGCCGAGCGACAGGAACTCTGCGGGTACGAACTCCTCAAGGAGGGGATCGAGGGCGTCGATCTGGTCGTCTGTAACTACCACCACCTGCTGGACTCGACCATTCGAGAACAGTTCTTCCGGTGGCTGGGTCGCGATCCCGAGGACGTGATCGCCGTCTTCGACGAGGCTCACAACGTCGAGGACGCCGCCCGCGAACACGCGACCCGGACCTGCTCCGAGCGGACGTTCGAGTCGGCGCTCGAGGAGTTGGCCGACAGCGACGACCCGCGGGCCGAGGACGCCGCGAACGTCCTCTCGGCCTTCCACCGCGCGCTCGTCGAGAGCTACGAGGAGTCGTTCGGCTTCGGCGACCGCGAGGCCGTCGGCGACGGCTGGACGGACGTCCCCATCGCCAACGACGACCGGAAGGACGACCTCACCCTCGAGTTCCTCCAGCGCTACTCGGGGCGGGGAATCGACGACGATCTGGAGGCCGCGATGAAGCTGGGCCGGGAGTTGGACGAGGAGTACGAGGAGGCCTACCGCGAGGGCGAGACGGCCACGCGGACGGAGTGTCAGACCTTACAGGCCGCGGCCTTCGTCAGCGCGTGGATGACCGAGGGCTCGAAGGAGGGGCTCTATCCGGTCGTCGCCGTCACCCGCGACGCCGGCACGGACGAAATCTACGGCCGCGTGGAGCTGTACTCCTGTCTGCCCCGGCAGGTGACCGGCCAGCTCTTCGACGAGATCCACGCGACCGTCCTGATGAGCGCGACGCTGCAGCCGTTCGAGGTCACCGAGGACGTGCTGGGTCTCGAGGACGCGGTGTCGATGGCCTACGGCCTCCAGTTCCCCGAGGAAAATCGCCGGACCTTCGCCGTCGAGACGCCGCCGCTTTTCTCCTCGGATCGCGACGACCCCGCGGTTCAGGCGGACGTGACCGAGACGATCCACGACGCCGTGCGGATGACGCCCGGTAACACGCTGGCCTTTTTCCCCAACTACGGCGAGGCGAGTCGGTACGCCGACCGACTCGTCGGTCGGACCGACCGGACGGTATACGTGGACGAGCCGGGCCAGTCCGCCGAAGACCTCCGCAAGCAGTTCGTCGCCGACGACGGGGCGGTGCTGTGTACCTCGCTGTGGGGCACCCTCGCGGAGGGGGTGAGCTTCGACGGCGACGACGCCCACACGGTGTTGGTCGTCGGCGTCCCCTACCCCCATCTCGACGACCGGGCCGAGGCGGTTCAGGAGGCCTACGACGCGGCCTTCGACGGCACCGACACGGGCTGGCGCTACGCCGTCGAGTTCCCGACGATCCGCAAGACCAGACAGGCGCTCGGTCGGGTCATCCGGTCGCCGGAGGAGATCGGAGTTCGCGCCCTCCTCGACCGGCGCTACTCGCGGCAGGCGAAGCCCGACCTGGGCAAGTACAGCGTCAACGGCATCTTTCCCCACGAGGAACGGGAGGAACTGATCGACATCGATCCGGCAAAACTCAAGTTCGCGATGCTCAACTTCTACGGCGGCCACGACGCCTACGACGGCGAGCCGCCGACGCCCTGACCCGTCAGGACGGCAGCGAGACGCTGCTGACCGGCAGCTTGTGGGTCCCGTCCCAGAACTCGAGTTCGCTCACCGTCCAGCGGACGGGCTCGATCTCCCGGTCGGCCAACCGCTGTGCAGTCTCGCGGTCGCCGCCGCGTGCGAGGGTCACGTGGGGGACGTAATCGCTGCCCTCGAGCCCCTCGACGGCGTCGAAGGTGTCGGTGAGGTCGGCGTGGATCCGCTCGAGGCCGGGGCTCTCGACGGCCAGGTAGACGACGGGCGCGGAGCCAAGCGGCGGGTCCGCGAAGTAGTCGACGCCGGTCACCGCGGCCTCGACGGCGGGCGAACCCTCGAGCGCGCGGTGGGCTCGGTGCTGGAGCTGTGCGACGTGGTCGGCCTCGCCGAGTCGCTTGAGCAGACAGGAGTGGTCCTCGCGGACGGTCTCGAACCCGATCAGGTCGGGGTGGAGCCGGTTCGCCAGTTGCCGGACGCGACCGGGGACGGGGACGTTGACGCTGTACACTTCGCCCGATATTGGGACGAGACGGCTATCAGTCTGGTGGTCTCTCTCAGAGCCGGTCGAGCAGCCAGAGGACGATCAGGGCGGCGATCGCCAGCGCGATCAGCGGCCCCAACAGACCGATGATGGTCCCGACGATCGCCTCGAGAACTTCGATGACGAGCAAAACGGCGAGCAGTCCGAGGACGATCTTCAGCAGCGTTTCGACCTCGAGTTCGCCGCGCGTGTCGAGCATACCGTTCGGTAGGTGTGACTGTCTCAAAAACGCACCGACGCGTTCGTCGGAAAACCTATCTGGAGGGCTATGGCATGTCCGATAATGGACTCGAGGGGGCTGCGAGCCCTGAGTATCGTGCTGGTGGTGGTCTGTTCGGTCGTCGTCGCCGCGGCTCCGGTCGGGACCGCGGCCGACCCGGGGAGCCGACCAGCGGCGCTGCAAGCGGAGGACGAACTGGCCCTCGAGGACGCCGATCGGATCGTCGTGGACGCTTTCATCGCGGAAAACGGCTCGGCGCTGGTCACCGTCGATTACCAGTTCCGCTACGGCGAGGACGACACCTCTGAGGCGGCGTGGGAACGGCTGCGGACGGACGTCGAGTCCGACACCGAGGTCTACGCCGACGCGGAGCGGACCAAGTGGAACGAGTCCGTCGCCGACGGGGCGAACGAGACCGAGCAGAACATGTCGCTGTCGAACCTCTCGGTCGCGACGGAAAACGAGACCGCACCGCAGGGGATCGGCCACGTCGAGGTTTCCTTCAGGTGGGAGTCGTTCGCGTCCGTCGAGATCAACCGGCTCACGGCGGGGCCCGCACTCTCCGGGTTCACGCTGGACGACGACACGCGACTGCAGTTCCGCTGGCCGGCGGGCTATTCCATCTACGAGAGTGACGGCAAGCCCCAGATCGATCCGTCGCCGAGCAATCGCACCGACGACATGGTCATCTGGCGGGGTAGCGAGGTCGACTTCTCCGCGGAGCAGCCGTGGGTCGTCCTGATCGAGGACGGCGGCTCGAACGCGACCGCGACGCCCTCGAACGAAGGGCCGCCAATGCCGTGGACGATCGTCGTTCTGGCGCTGGCCCTGCTCGCCGCCGTCGGCGTCGGCGGGTGGCTGCTCGGCCGCGAACGGATCGCCGGCAACGGGGGCGATCGTGAGGACGGCCGGCCGGCACAGCCCGACGGATCGGCCGGTCCGACACCGAACGCCGTCGACGGCCCGCCACCGGAACTGCTCAGCAACGAGGAACGCGTCCTCCGCCTGCTCGAGGAACGCGGCGGGCGGATCAAACAGCAGGCGGTGGTCTCGGAACTGGGTTGGACCGAAGCCAAGACGAGTCAGGTCGTCGGTGACCTGCGCGAGGCCGACGAGATCGAAGTCTTCCGGATCGGCCGGGAGAACGTGCTGGCCCTGTCAGCGGAGGACGAGGAGTAGCCGGCGCCACACCGACGGAGCCGTCGTTTGGCGTGGGACAGCCCGCGACCGCGGTCGTCGCCGAATCGAACTCGGAAAGGTTTTAATACTCTGATTCCCCATCTGCTCCCAATGAGCCACTCCGTCGGCACTGCGCTCACCGTTCTCGGTACCGACGGGACCGTCGCCCGGCGGCGACGACCTCGACGGGCCTTTTGAGCCCGTCTACTCTTCCACTCCACGTCTCCGCTTCGTTCCACCGATCCCAGAAATGCAGAATTTTCGGTTAGCAGAGGCTCTATCAATTATTTTCGAGGATAGAATCAACGGGCTTAAGACCGTCCGCTGGTGTCGTTCGAGTACGACATGACCCGCGTTGCACTCGCGTTCTCGGGCGGCCTGGACACGACCGTTTGTGTCCCGCTGCTCGAGGAGGAATACGGATACGACGACGTGATCGGCGTCACCGTCGACGTCGGCCAGCCGGCCGAAGAGTTCGACGAAGCCGAGGAAACTGCCGAGGCGCTTGGCCTCGACCACTACGTCGTCGACGCGCGAGCGGAATTCGCTCAACTCTGTCTCGAGAGCGTTCGCGCGAACGCGACCTATCAGGGCTACCCGCTGGGAACGGCCCTGGCCCGCCCGGTGATCGCGGAAGCGATCCTGGAGGTCGCCGAGGAACAGGACTGTACCGGCATCGCCCACGGCTGTACGGGCAAGGGCAACGACCAATTGCGCTTCGAGGCCGTCTGGCGCAGCTCCGATCTCGAAGTGATCGCTCCCGTTCGCGAACTCGGCCTCACCCGCGAGTGGGAACAGGAGTACGCCGCCGAGCGCGACCTCCCCGTCGAGGGCGGCAGCGGCGGCGACTGGTCGATCGACACCAACATCTGGAGCCGCTCGGTCGAGGGCGACGACCTCGAGGACCCCAACTACGTCCCGCCGCGTGACATCTACGAGTGGACCGACGAGCCCGGCACCGAGACCGAGGAGATCGAGATCGCCTTCGAGAACGGCTACCCCGTCGCCGTCGACGGCCAGCAGTACGAGCCGGTCGAACTCGTCGAACACCTCAACGACCTCGCCGGCAGTTACGGCGTCGGCCGCACCGACATGATGGAAGACCGCATGCTCGGGCTGAAGGTCCGCGAGAACTACGAACACCCCGGCGCGACGACGCTGCTTTCCGCCCACGAGGCCCTCGAGGGGCTCGTTCTGACCCAGGAGGAACGCCAGTTCAAGCAGCAGATCGACCAGCAGTGGTCCCAGAAGGCCTACGAGGGGCTGATCGACGCACCGCTTGTCAGCGCGCTCGAGGGCTTCATCGACGAGACCCAACAGCGTGTGACCGGGACGGTCACGATCCGCTTCGAGGGCGGCCAGGCGCGTCCGGTCGCACGCGACAGCACGTACGCGGCCTACTCGGCCGAACACGCCTCCTTCGACACCGAGACGGTCGGGAAGATCAAACAGGAGGACGCGACCGGCGTCGCGAAGTACCACGGCTTCCAGCGCCGTCTCGCGAACGAAGCCATCGCCGCGAACGCGGCCGACGAGGACGACGAGTAAGCATGACCGAGGAGAGCGCTCCCCACGGCGGCGATTCCGAGCGCGGTTCGGCACTCACGGACGGCGGCGACGACGAGGGCGGTGAGCGATCCTCCGGATCGCGATCCGACGGCGTCGTCCGCCGGGACCGTTTCGGCGGCGGCCCCGCCCGGAGCTTCCTCTCCTCGCTCGCGGCTGATCGGCGCATCTTCGAGGCCGATCTCGAGGTCGACCGCGCCCACACCGTCATGCTCGCCGAGCAGGAAATTATCGGGGCGGACGTGGCCGGCGAGATCCTGACCGCGCTGGACGCCATCGAGGTCGACGGCCACGGCTCCCTGCCCGACGGCGAGGACGTCCACGAGGCAATCGAGACGGCCGTGATCGAGCGCGTCGGCGCGGACGGCGGGAAGATGCACACCGCCCGGTCGCGCAACGACGAAGTCGCGGCCTGCATCCGGTATCGCCTGCGCGAGGGCGTCCTCGCGGCGATCGAGACGACGCTCGCGCTGCGCGAGTCGCTCGTCGACGTCGCCGACGACCACCGCGAGACGATCATGCCCGGCTACACCCACCTCCAGCCCGCCCAGCCGACCACCGTGGCCCACTGGGTGCTGGCCTACGAGGGCGCGGTTCGCCGTGACACCGAACGGCTGCTCGCGGCCTACGACCGCATCAACGAGTCGCCGCTCGGTGGCGCCGCCTTCGCGGGCACGACCTTCGATATCGACCGCGAGCGCACCGCCGACCTGCTGGGGTTCGAGGGCGTCGTCGAAAACTCGATGGACGCCTCCTCGAGCCGCGATTTCCTGGTCGAGACGACGCAGGCGCTGTCGACCCACGCGACGACGCTGTCGGGGCTGGCGGAGGACGTGATCATCTTCGCGAACCGCGGTTTCGTCGATCTGGCCGACGACTACTCGTCGACGTCGTCGATCATGCCCCAGAAGAAGAACCCGGACACGCTGGAGCTCGTCCGCGCGGTCGCGGGCGATGCGGCCGGCAGCGTTCAGGGGCTGACGACGACGTTGAAGGGGCTGCCCCGCGCGTACAACCGCGACCTCCAGCGGGCGACGACCCACGCCTGGGAGACCGTCGACGCGGTAACCGAGGCCAGCGAGGTCGCAGCGGGCGCGGTGGCGACGGCCGACTGGAACGAGGAGACCCTGGCAGCGGAAGCCGGCGAGGGCTTCTCGACGGCGACCGGCGTCGCGGACCTGCTGGCGGCCAACGGGTTGCCGTTCAGGACGGCCCACGAACTGGTTGCCATCGCCGCTGAGAATAGCGCGGAACGCAGTTCCGCGGAGAACGCGAGCGGTGACGAACCGCGAGCGAACGGCGCGGACTACGACGCCCTCGAGGCCGCGGCTCGGGAGGTCCTCGGCGAGTCGCTTTCGGCCCACGTCGAACGCGAGGCAGTCGAAGCGGCCCTCGACCCGGTCGAGAGCGTCGCGAGCCGCGACTCGCAGGGCGGGCCCGCACCCGAGGCGGTCGCACCTCAGATAGAGACCGCGCGGGAGTCGCTCTCGGCCGACACCGCCGATCTCGAGGGTCGGACCGACGCACTCGAGGCCGCCCACGAGCGGTTGCGCTCGGAGGTGAACGGCTATGTCTGAGTTTGTCACGTCGTCGGCGGGACGCCGGTCGCACTCGCCGCGTGCCGACCGACCGGTTCGACGACGATCCCCGCGAGGGGATCAATTATATACTACATGATATGTCGAAGTAGACCTGCCGTAACGTAGGCCATACGGGCCGTTAGCGTGGCGTGCGGATAGTGTAATTTTGCTGTTAAGTTCGAAGGCTTTAAGGGATCCCGGCACCCACGTTCGGGTACAATGACCGAATGCGTCGAGTGTGGGGCAGAAGTGTCCCTGCACGACGATCTGGAAGTGGGAGAGATCGTTGACTGTACGACCTGCGGTGCCGAGCTGGAAGTCGTCGATACCGAGCCGCCAGTCCTCGAACAGGCCCCCGAGCTGGAAGAGGACTGGGGTGAGTGACCTTGCAGACGGCTGGGAAACTGCCGTCCTCCGCCGCGACGGTTCGCGGGGCGCGTAGCGCCGCGGCCCTCAATCAGAGGTGGCTCGCGTGAACGTCGGCATACTCTACTCACGGATCCGCAAAGACGAGAAAATCCTGCTCAACGAGCTTCGCGAGCGCGATCACGAGGTCACGAAGATCGACGTCCGCAAGCAGACCTTCGACATCTCGGACGCGCCCGCGGCGTTCGACGACCTCGACATCGTCGTCGATCGCTGTCTCGCCACGAGCCGGAGCCTGTACGCCACGCAGTTCTTCGAGTCGTACGGCATCCCCGTGGTCAACAGTCACGAGACGGCCGACGTCTGTGCGGACAAGGTAAAGAACAGCCTCGCGCTCGAGGATGCGGGCGTTCCCACGCCCGCGACCAAAGTCGCGTTCACCAAAGAGACCGCGATGGAGGCCATCGAGTCGTTTGGCTACCCCTGCGTCCTCAAGCCGGTCGTCGGCTCGTGGGGTCGCCTGATGGCCAAGATCGACTCCGAGTCGGCCGCCGAAGCGATCCTCGAACACAAGGCGACGCTCGGCCACTACGAACACAAGGTGTTCTACGTTCAGGAGTTCGTCGAGAAGCCCGGCCGTGACATCCGCGTCCTCGCCATCGACGGCGAGCCTATCGCCGGGATGGTCCGATCCTCGGACCACTGGATCACCAACGCCGCGAAGGGTGCGGAGACCGACGTCTTCGAGATCGACGACGAGGCGCTGGATCTCGTCGAACGAGCCAGCGACGCCGTCGGCGACGGGCTGCTCGGGATCGACCTGATGGAGACTGCGGACGGATATACGGTCCACGAGGTCAACCACACGGTCGAGTTCAAGGCCCTCGACGAAGCCGTCGAGACCGACGTCGCCGGCACCGTCGTCGACTGGCTCGAGGCCAAAGCACAGGCCGCCGATCCGGAACTCGAGGTGTCCGCCCAATGACGGTGGGCAGCGATGTCGGTGCCGCGCCGGACGCCGAGACGGTCACCGCGACCGTCGTCGGCGGCAGCGGCTTTACCGGCGGCGAACTCCTGCGACTGCTCGCCGGCCATCCCAACTTCGAACTCGTCGAAGTCACGAGCCGGTCGAAGGCCGGCAAGAGCGTCGGCTCCGTCCACCCGCCGCTTCGCGGGTCGGACCTGCGCTTTACCGAACCCGACGACCTCGAGTCGGTCGACGTGCTGTTCGCCGCGACGCCCCACGGCGTCTCGATGGGACAGATCGACGACTTCTTCGAGATCGCCGACACCGTCGTCGACCTCTCGGCGGACTTCCGCCTCGAGACCGAGGCCCAGTACGACGAGTGGTACGACGGCCACGAGGCCCCCGAGTATCTCGAGACGGCGGAGTACGCCCTGCCCGAGATCAACCGCGAGAACCTCGCGGGCGCGGACCTCATCGCGGGCGGCGGCTGTAACGCCACCGCGACCATTCTGGGTCTGTATCCGCTCTTCGAACACGGGATCCTCGAGGGCGGCGAGCAGATCGTCGTCGACGTGAAGGTCGGCTCCTCCGAAGGCGGGGCCGGCGGCGGCGAGGCCTCGAGCCACCCAGAACGCTCGGGCGTCGTCCGTCCGTACGCGCCGACGGGCCACCGCCACGAGGCCGAGATCGAGCAGTTCCTCGACACCTCGGTCGCCTTCTCCTGTCACGCCGTGGATATGACCCGCGGCGCGAGCGCGACGAATCACGTCTTCCCGAGTTCGCCCGTTTCGAAGGGCGAACTCTGGCAGGCCTACCGCGGCTGTTACGAGGACGAGCCGTTCGTCCGCATGGCCGCCGGCGGCTCCGGCGTCTACCGCTACCCCGAACCGAAGGCGGTCGCCGGGACCAACCTCGCCGAGGTCGGGTTCGAACTCGACCCGTCGAACAAACGGATCGTCGTCTTCTCGGCGATCGACAACATGATGAAGGGCTCGGCCGGGCAGGCGGTCCACGCCGCCAACGTCGCGCTCGGCCTCGAGGAGACGGCCGGACTCGAGTTCACGGGACTGCACCCCGTGGGGGCACCGTAAATGACGGTCGTCGTCAAGATCGGCGGCGCACGCGCCGTCGATCCCGAAGGCGCGCTTTCCGACGTGGCTTCGCTCGTCGCGGACGGCGAGGACAGCGCGGAACAGAGTTCCGCTGGCCGTTCAGGCGGCGTTGAGCCGCCTGAAGACGTCGTCCTCGTCCACGGCGGCTCGACGGCCGTCGACGAGACGCTCGAGGACCTCGGGAAGGAGCCCACCTACGTCGAAACGCCCGGCGGCGTCGTCGGGCGCTTCACCGACGAGGAGACGATGGACGTCTTCAAGATGGTGATGCCCGGCAAGCTCAACACGGACCTCGTGGAGAGCCTGCACAACGAGGGCGTCGACGCGGTCGGGCTCTCGGGCACCGACGGCAAGCTGCTCGAGGGGAAACGCAAGTCCGCCGTCCGCGTCACAGAGGACGGCAAGAAGAAGATCAAGCGCGGCGACCACTCCGGGAAGATCGAGTCGGTCAACGCCGACCTGCTCGAGACGACGCTGGCGGGCGGCTACACGCCCGTCGTGTCCGTTCCCATGCTGGGCAAGGAGAAGTCGGGCGGCTACACCGCCGTCAACGCCGACGCCGACCGCGCGGCCGCGGCAATCGCGGGCGCGCTCGAGGCCGACCTCGTGGTGCTGACTGACGTCTCGGGGATCTACGAGGACCCAGACGACGAGTCGACGCGCATTGACTCGGCCTCGACCCCCGAGGAGTTCGCGGCCGTCAAGGACGCCGCGGAGGGGTTCATGACGAAGAAGGTCATGGCCGCCGAGGAGGCCCTCGAGGGCGGCGCTGCGAGCGTCACCGTTGCGACCGCCAACGCCGACGAACCGATCACGGCCGCGTTAGCCGGCGAGGGGACGACCCTCGAGCCGGGGGTCATCGCGGACGACGAGACGACACAGGAGGCCACAGAATGAGCGATCACGACTTCGTTTCCGGCGGCAAGCCGATCGGCATCGAACGCGGCGAGGGACCGTTCCTCTACGGAACGGACGGCACGGAGTATCTCGACGTCGGCGCGAGCTACGCCTGTACGCCGCTCGGCCACTCTCACCCCGCGGTCGTCGACGCGGTCCAGGAGCAGGTCGCCGATCTGACGTTCGTCGACTCCTCCTACCCCGTCCAGTCGCGCGAGGACGCCTACGCGGCGCTCGTGGCGTCGACGCCGGCAGGTCTGGATCAGGCGTGGTTCTGCAACTCCGGGACCGAGGCCAACGAGGCCGCGCTGAAGTTCGCCCGCTCGGCGACCGGCGAGTCGAAGATCGTCGCCGCGACCCGGAGCTTCCACGGGCGGACGATGGGCGCGCTCGCGGCCACCTGGAAGGACAAGTACAAGAAACCCTTCGAGCCGCTGGCTGGCGACGTGGAGTTCGTCCCCTACGGCGACGGCGAGGAACTCGCGGCCGCCGTGGACGACGAGACCGCGGCCGTCATCCTCGAGCCGATTCAGGGCGAGGGCGGGATCAACGTCCCGCCCGCGGGCTACCTCGAGACCGCCCGCGAGGCCACCGACGAGGCCGGCGCGGCGCTCGTCCTCGACGAGGTCCAGACCGGTATGGGCCGGACGGGTTCGATGTGGGCCTGCCAGAACGCGGGCGTCACGCCCGACGTGTTGACGACGGCGAAGGGCCTGGGCAACGGCCTGCCCGTCGGCGCGGTCGCGGTCCGGGACTGGATCGCCGACGGCGCGGCCTCGCACAACGCCACGTTCAGCGGCGGCCCGGTCGTCACCGCGGCCGTCCGCGCGACGATCTCGACGCTGGTCGAGGAGGAGTACCCCGCCCACGCAGCCGAGATCGGCGACTACCTCGTCACCGAACTCGAGGCGGCGCTCGGCGATTCGGTGCGCGAGGTCCGCGGTCAGGGCCTGCTCGTCGGCGTCGAGTTGAAACGCGGTGCGAACCGCGTCGCCCGCGACCTGGCGATGAACGAGCAGGTGCTGGCGCTGCCGGCCGGCCGAACCGTCCTCCGACTGCTCCCGCCGCTTGTCCTCGAGCGGGTCGAGGCCGATCGAGTCGTCGACGCGATCGCCGACGTCCTCGGACCGACCGACGACTCATGAGCGCGAACGCAGCCCCCTCGAGCGACGTGTCGGCCGCCGAAGCCCGCGAGTTGCTCGTCGATCTCGTCTCGATTCCCTCGCCGACTCGCGAGGAACGCGAGGCGGCCAAACGCCTCGTGGACTTCTTCGAGGCCCACGACCGCGAGGTCTGGATCGACGCGGTCGGGAACGTCCGCGCGCCGGCGGACGACTCCGTGTTGTTGACCTCACACATCGACACCGTGCCGGGGGACATCCCCGTCGAGGTCGAGGAGACCGGCGACGACGAGATCCTCTGGGGCCGCGGCAGCGTCGACGCGACGGGGCCGCTCGCCGCGATGGCGGCCGCCGCCGTCCGCACCGGCGTCTCCTTCGTCGGCGTCGTCGGCGAGGAGATCGACTCGAAGGGCTCGCGCTACCTGGTCGACGACCGCGACGAGCCGCCGGCGGCCGTCGTCAACGGCGAGCCGTCCGGTGCCGACGGGATCACGCTGGGGTATCGCGGACTGATCGCCGGGACGTACGTCGCGACCAGCGAGTCCGGCCACACCTCCCGGCCGGACCCGAACGCGATCCAACACGCCGTCCGCTGGTGGTCGGCCGTCGAGGAGTACTTCGAGGGCGACGAGTACGAACCGATCTTCGAGCAGGTGACGACCAAGCCGGTCGACATCGAGGGCGGCGTCAGCGACGACGGCCTCTCCGTCGAGGCGACGATGGACGTCCAGTTGCGCGTGCCGCCGGCGCTCGACGTCGGGACCGTCCGCGAGGCCGCGGAGGCCGAACTCGAGGTCGGGACCGTGACCTGGAAGGACAAGGTCCCGCCGGTGATGATGAGCCCGCGGACGCCGGTCGCACGCGCGTTTCGCGTCGCCATCCGCAAGGAGGGCGACGATCCGCGCCTGGTGCGAAAGACCGGCACGAGCGACATGAACATCTACGCCGGGGCCTGGGACTGTCCGATGGTCACCTACGGGCCCGGCAACTCGGACCTCGATCACGCGCCCGACGAGCGACTGTCGCTGTCGGAGTTCGACCGGTCGGTGTCGGTCCTCGAGCGCGTCGCACGGACACTCAGTGAGCAATAGTATTTTCAGACGAGCTATCATACCATGACAACAGCAACGAACGAGACGGAGCCGAGACACTTCCTCGACGTCGACGACCTCTCCGAGGCGGAACTGCTCGCAGTGCTAGACAGGGCCGACGAGTACAAACGCGCCGTCGACGACGGCGACGACCACGCCGACCTGTCCGGACAGACGCTGGGGATGCTCTTCCAGAAGGCGAGTACCCGCACCCGCGTCTCCTTCGAGACGGGCATGACCCAACTCGGCGGGCACGCGATCTTCCTCGGGGAAGACGACATCCAACTCGGCCGCGGCGAACCGCTGAAAGACACCTCGCGTGCGCTCTCGCGGTACGTCGACGCCGTGATGGCCCGCGTCTTCAAACACGAGAACGTCGAGGTGCTCGCGGAGTACTCCTCCGTGCCGATCGTCAACGGCCTCACCGACGACGCCCACCCCTGCCAGACGCTCGCGGACCTATTGACGATCCGCGAACACGAGGACGGCTTCGAGGGCGTCTCGGCGGCCTGGATCGGCGACGGCAACAACGTCGCCCAGTCGTTCGCGCTCGGTGCCGCACTGACCGACATGGACCTGACGATCGCGACGCCCGAGGGATACGAGGTCGACGACGGCGTCCTCGAGCGGGCCCGCGAGCTGGGCGGCGAGCCGACGGTCACGACCGACCCCGTCGAGGCCGCCACCGACGCCGACGTCATCTACACGGACGTCTGGATCTCGATGGGCCAGGAGGACGAACGCGACGTCCGGATGAACGACTTCGAGGGCTTCCAGGTCAACGCGGACCTGCTCGAGAACGCCCCCGACGCCTCGGTCATGCACTGTCTCCCCGCCCACCGCGGCGAGGAGATCACCGACGATGTCATCGAGGGCGGTCGTTCGGTCGTCTTCGACCAGGCCGAGAACCGGCTGCACGCACAGAAAGCGTTGTTGAGCTGGCTGCTCGAGTAGGCGATCGATCACGAACGGAGTGAGTGATCGGTTTTTGGTCCGGACTTTTGTGCGAGTGGTCAGCGTGGCTGACCGAGCGGGAGACGGTGGCCACGAAGGCGCTGTTGAGTTGGCTGCTCGAACAGCGACTCCTGTCGCTTCGATCGGGCCGCTGGCGGCGAGGAAACACGTCGTTTCTTCGGCCAATTTCGTGTTAGCGACTGCACTAGAGACTCCCTATTTCTGAACAGTCCGGAGCAGTTATACCAGAATTCATCGACGTGGGGAACGACCAATGTCGTTCAGACTGCTGCTTGCGGTGCTGCTCATGCTGTCGGGGCCCGCGGCCCTGATCGCGCTGGTCGTGTTGTAGCGAGAGGGTATCGGCGACCGACCGGAGGCGGAGTCGCTCCTCTCTCGCGACTCGCTCACTCGAGCAGCGCGTACGCGACGCCGAGGACGAGCCCGTACGCGGCGTGACCGACGAGGCTCTCGACCGCGACGTTCGGGGCGGGGGGTGCCATCGCGAAGCCGACCGTCGAGAGCCAGATCGGCATGACGACGACCGCGAGGACTGCCCAGACGACGAGGCCGTAGCCGAGTCCGAGGGTGCCACCGGTCGTGAGTCCCGGGTCGGATCGCCCCGTCGCGACCAGTAGGGCGGCGAAGGCGACGCCGAGGACGGCCCCGTGTGCGACGTGCAGAATCGTCCCCGCGAGGCCGCCCTCGAGGCCGTACAGCGCTGGGATTGCGCCCTCGAGAACGCCGGGCGTCTGCATCGCCATCATCGCGCCGAAGACGATCGCGCCAGCGATACCGCCGACGGTGCCGGCTTGCCAGGGTTCGAGTCTCGTTTCGGTTCGGTCGACCGTTCGGGTGGCGATCTCTGATGCCATGTAATATCATACGTACAGGGTACACGTAGCGGTATCTCGGTCTGGCACCGGTCGCGCACAGTCGCCCGGCGACGCGAAGGTTCATTGACTCGGGCGTCCCAGAAGAGGCCGATGTCGACCCCGCTTCGAATCTCGGCAGGCGAACTCGAGACGGACGCGATCATGGCCGCGATCGAAGACGGACGACGGGTCGTGATCACGACGACGGGACAGACCGAGTACGAGGTGACGCTGCGCTATGACGGCTCGGTGTACTACTGCGATACCCCGACGCGACTCCACCGCCACGAGAGCGAACGGGAGATGCGGGCCTGTATCCGGAAGATGGGGTACGCAGCGGACGCAGCGGACGCGTGACGTGACCGGCAACGACGGGCTGTCGACGCCGGACGCTGCCGGCGGTATTTTCAAGCTCTCGACCGTACGAAGCCGTATGACCGACGCCCCACAGCACCGTCTCGGGGAACTGATGGAGCGATCGAACCCGCCGTTCGAGGAGGTGATGAGTTGCGTATTCGGGATCGAAGACCACGAGACGCGGGCGTATCTCGTCCTGCGTGAGCAACCCGGGAGTACGATCGAGGAACTGGCCGCGTCCCTCGAGCGCGACCGGAGTACGGTCAACCGGTCGCTGTCGACGCTCCGGGACCGCGGGCTCGTGCGCCGGGACCGGCGGCTGCTCGACGGTGGCGGCGACATATACCAGTATACGGCCACGTCGCTTCCCGAGGCCAAGGAGATGCTCCACGAGGCGCTGGACGCGTGGACCGCCACGGTCCACGACGTGATCGACGAGTTCGACGATGGGACCGACTGAGCTGCCCACTGCGGAATCCACCCACTTTTTGCCCCTGCGGCCCTCCCCTCCGACAATGAGTCTCAGTCTCTCGGCCGAGCAGCCCGACCAGCCCGCCGACGCCGACGACGGCGTCTGGCTCGAGTGCATCGAGTGCGGCGAAACCTTCGCTCCGTTCGACGACGTTCGCTACACCTGTGACGACTGTGACGGCCTCCTCGAGGTTCGGTACGCCGATCTGCCGACGTTCGACGACTTCGAGGGACAGGGGGTCTGGCGCTACGCCGACGCCCTGCCGTTCGAGGCCGGCGTCTCGATCCAGGAGGGCGCGACGCCGCTGTACGAGGTCCCCCGCCTCGAGGGGGACGTCGGGATCGAGGCCCTGCGGATCAAACACGAGGGGATGAATCCCACGGGCTCGTTCAAGGACCGCGGAATGACCGTCGGCGTTCGGGTCGCGAAAGAACTCGACGTCGGCCGACTGGCCTGTGCTTCGACGGGTAATACCAGCGCCGCCCTGGCCGCCTACGGCTCCCGCGGCGGGATGCAGACGCTCGTTCTGCTACCCGCGGGCAAGGTCGCGGCCGGCAAGATCGCACAGGCAAGTCTCCACGGGGCCCGCATTCTCGAGGTCGACGGCAACTTCGACGCCTGTCTCGACATCGTCCAGGAACTCGCGGGACAGGGCGAGGCCTACCTGCTGAACTCGCTGAACCCCTTCCGACTCGAGGGCCAGAAGACGATCGGCCTCGAGATCCTCGAGGGCTTTCTCGCCGACTACGATACCGTCCCGGATCGGATCGTCCTCCCGGTCGGCAACGCCGGCAACACGTCGGCGCTGTACAAGGCCTTCCGCGAACTCGTCCAAGCGGGCGCGCTCGACGAGGACGACGTGCCGAAACTGACCGGCGTGCAGGCTGAAGGGGCCGCGCCGATGGTCGAAGCGATCGAGAACGGGGCCGACGAGATCCGCCGCTGGGAAGATGTCGAGACCCGCGCGACCGCGATCCGGATCGGGAACCCGGTCAACGCGCCGAAGGCACTGCCCGGCATCCGGGAGACCGGCGGGACCGGGGTCGCGGTCTCCGACGAGGAGATCACCGAGGCCCAGCGGGACATCGCCGCCGAAGGGATCGGCGTCGAGCCGGCCTCCGCGGCCTCCGTCGCCGGCCTGCGAAAGCTCCGCGACGAGGGGGTCGTCTCCGACGACGAGCGCGTCGCCTGTCTGACCACCGGCCACCTGCTCAAAGACCCCGACGCCGCCGCTGCAGCGGGGAGCGAACCCGAACCGGTTCCGGCCGACACCGAGGGGGTCCTCGACCATCTTCAGGAGTAACGTCGGCCGAACGCACGACCGGCGTCGGACGCGTCTGACGGCCGACTGACTGACCTTTCTCCGGTCCAGCGTCGAACCCGTAGGCGAGCCATGTCCGCCGACCAACGAGGCCTCACTCCGGTCGCCCCTGCCGACGAACGGACTCGTCTCACTAACCCTACCCCGACCGCCCGACACCACCCCCGACAGTCCGGTCCTCCGAACGGGTCCGTGGCCCGTTCCGATCCCCACGACGTGCCACTCTCCGCTCGGATCGAACGAACCCGACTCCGAGTTCGGATCGCCGCGCTCGAGCGACTCGTTGCGATGAACGAAACCCGTCGTCAGGCCGTCATCGACCAGTACGAACGGTTGCTGGCGGACCGGAATAATTCGGTCCAGGACGATTCAGCTTCGTCGTCATCGTTGCTGGCCAAGTTACCCACGCTCTAATTCGATCCTGTTTTAATTTATCTGTTCCTACATTTTAAATATCAGGGGTGGTCAATCTGTTGTAGGGAGAACAAATAACCGATGGCAGATACGGCTGCAGTCTGTCCCGAATGCGATGGCAGATTACGGCAGAGAGGTACCGAAATCGTGTGTGAAGACTGCGGACTCGTCTCCGGCGAGGATTCGATCGATCGCGGCCCGGAATGGCGCTCCTTCGAGGACGACGACACCGATCGACGACGGACCGGCGCACCGCTCACCCGCTCGAGACACGATCGCGGACTGTCCACGGAGATCGGCTACGGCTCCGGATCCGATTCGGGATACAGCTCCCGGCTGACCGGCCGGAAGCGCCGACAGATCGCTCGCCTCCGCAGGGAACACAACCGCGCCCGAATCTCCTCGAAAGTCGAACGGAATCAGGTCTACGGGTTCGCCGAAATCAGACGGATTACCGCCTCGCTCTCCTTGCCGGAGTCGGCCAGGGAGCAGGCCTGTGCCCTTTTCGAGTCCGCACAGTCCGAGGGACTCTTTCAGGGCCGCTCGCTCGAGGGGTTCGCGGCCGCCGCCATCTACGCGACCTGCCGGACCCGGTCGATCGCCCGGACGACCGACGAGATCGCCGATACGGCCCGCGCCGACGGCGACGAACTCTCCGTCGCCTACGACGCGCTGAACCGCGAACTCGGGCTCCCGACCGGGCCGATCGACCCCGCCGAGTACCTGCCGCGATACGCCTCGAAACTCGAGGTCGGAACGGCCGTCGAGCAACGCGCCCGCGACCACGTCGAAACCCTGCTCGAGGCGGGACTGATCGGCGGTCGAAACCCAAGCGGCGTCGCGGCGGCCTGTCTCTACAAAGCCGCCGGGGAACGCGAGGATTGGCCCACGCTCACTCAGGCCACTGCGGCCGAGGTCGCCGACGTCGCGCCGGTGACGATCCGGTCGACCGTCGTCGATCTCAGGGAGCTCGGATCGGCCGAACTGGTATCCGCTTCGTCGGACTGACCGGCAGCAACAGTTTTTGGGTTCCGAGTGATACCTCGTTCGAACGCCTAAAAACGCGTCTTGTCCCGTTCAGCGGCCCCTCTCGATCACGTCGTCCGGAGCGTATTCGTACTCGGTTCGTAGACCTCGCCTTTCTGTTTGAGTTTGTCGATCTCGTGTTCGGCTTTGGACTGGTCCATGCCGATCTCCTCGGCCCGCTCCATGACGATGTCGACCGGCGCGCCGTCGTCGTACTCTTCCTCGATGTCCCCGATGAGCTGCTTGAGGTTCTTGATCCGGTCGCGCTGGGACTTCGAGGTCCCGGCTTCGACGATGTCCGCGTCGAACTCGCCGGTTTCGGGGTCGACGCCGACATCCTGCAGACACGAGCGGACGATCTCGATGACCCGTTCGGCGTCCGCCTGTTCGACCGTGTCCGAGAGCCGCACGCGGGCGCTGGCCTCCGAGAGCCGCACGAGCGCCTCGAGCTTTCGGGCCGTGACCGGCACCGCGGCGTCCTCGTCGGTCCCCTTCGAGCGCAGATCGACGTAGAAATCCCGGATCGCGTTGCGGGCGGCCTCGGTCATCCGCGGGTGACAGTTCTGTTTGGCGTAGGCGACGTACTTGCGCAGGAGTTCGGCGTCGATCTCCGGATCGACCTGGTCGGTCATCTCGTCGATCTCGTCGGTGCTGACCTCGAGTTGGTTCATCTCCTCGCGCTGGGTGGTCAACTCCCCCGCGTAGTTGGTCGTGATGATGTGTTCCGCGAGGTTGCGGTCTTTCTCCTCGTCGGGCGTGTCCGTCACGGTAAAGATCAGGTCGAACCGCGAGATCAGGGCCGGCTCGAGGTCGATCTGCTCGCTGATCGGTTCGTACTGGTCGAATCGGCCGTACTTTGGGTTTGCCGCGCCGAGCAGCGAACACCGGGACTTCAGCGTGGCGTTGATGCCGGCCTTCGAGACGGAGATCTTCTGTTGCTCTAAGGCCTCGTGCATTGCCGACCGGTCTTCCGGTCGCATCTTGTCGAGTTCGTCGATGGCCGCGATCCCCTGATCGGCGAGGACGAGCGCGCCGGCCTCGAGGCTCCACTGCTGGCCGTCGCCGAAGTCGTCGCGAACGGCTGCGGCGGTGAGACCGGCCGAGGACGACCCTTTCCCGGAGGTGTAGACGGCCCGGGGCGCGATGTTCTCGATGTATGCCAGCATCTGGCTCTTCCCGGTACCCGGATCACCGATGAGAAGCATGTGCAGGTCGCCCCGGATTCGCGAGCCGTCGGGCAACTGCTTCGTGACGCCGGAGAACAGCTGGAGGATCATCGAGAGCTTCTCCTGGTCGTAGCCGTAGATCGAGGGAGCGATGGAGGCGACCATCTTCTCGTAGATGTCCTCGGAACTCGAGAGCCGGACGATCTCCTCTTTGTCCTCGCCGGTGATGTCCATGTCCTCGAACTGCTCTTCGTCGATCTCGACGGACATGCCCTCCATGTAGAAATCGAAGACGGGCGACTTCTCCTGTTGGTCGCCCTGTTGCTCGAGGCGGAGGACGCCGGTCGCGGAGACGTGGTCGCCGGGGGTGACCTCACCGGTGATGTCGTCTTCGATGTTGACGTCCAGCGCTTGCGGGGTCTCCCCGCCGCGGAGCCCCTCGGGGCTCTCCTGCACGCGGAGCTTCTGGGAGTCGACGAACTCGGACTGGTCGAAGTTCACGCGGAAGGGGCCCTGTCGTTCACAGCCCTGACACTCGTGGGGTTCCTGGAAGTCGCCGCTGGACTGGGGGACCCGCGTGAGGGTGCCACAGAGCTGGCACTCGAAGGCGGCTTCCTCGATCTTCGGGCGGACGTCGGTGGCCTTGCGGACGATGCCGTGAACTTGCACGAGGGAGTTCATGTCGCGGGCGCGGATCTCCCGAATCTCGGGCGACTCCGTCTCCGGAAGGTTCCGCACTCGGACGTGAGCCTGGCCGAGGCTCACGTCGATCGGGAGGTCGTACAGCCGCAGGGCCTCCTCGGCGTACCGTTGCAGCTGTTCGGGCTGGTTGATGAAGTCGTCGGCAAGGTCGGGGTCGAACCGGTAGAGGTCCTGCCAGTCGACGTGCAGCGACCGCTGCTCGTTGGGGTACTGCTGGGCAAGCTGCTTGATCTCGTTGTCGTAGTAGTTCCGGAAGAACTGCTCGAAAGAGTCGACGAGTTCGGAGTTTCCCGCTTGCGCCATTGCACGCTCCTAGGGCCGCCATCGGGTATAAATGGTCGTATACCGGGGCGAACCTGATTTCGTGTGATCACGTCGCCCCACGCGTCTCAGTCGCCGTGCTCGGCCTGACCGAGGCTATCGGCGGCCACGCCGAGGGTCGCGATCGACCGGAACGCCTCCTCGACGGTCAGGTCCACCTCGTGGACTTTCTCCGCGGGCATGTGCATCACGTAACCGTTCGTGGCGGGGTTGGGCGCGAGCGGCACTATCAGCGACACCATCTCGTCCTCGTCCGCGCTGGTCTCGACCACGGGGGGTGTCGCAGCCGTGAGAAAGCCGAGCATGTACGCGCCCTCGTGGGGGAACTCGACGAGTTTCACGTCCTGGACGGAGTCGTCCTCGACGAGCAGTTTGCCTGCTCGGCGGACGCTCTCGTAGACGGTGCTGACGCCGGGAATCGTCTCCATCGTCGCGTAGACCTGCTTGGAGAGGTAGGTCCCGGGGGTGTATTCGGCGACCAGTCCGATCAGCAGGAAGACGCCGACCACCGACGTGAGCGTCGCGACCTGAATCACCGACACCGGGGGCTGGTCGGACCAGACGTAGGTGATCCCCGCGATCACCGGCGAGAGAATCCCGAGGACGACCGAGACGACCAGCAGCGTCGCGACCAGCGGAATGGTGATGACGACCCCGTTGAGGAACAGTCGTTTGACGCTCGAGGCGGGAGCGCCATCTGTTCTGGCACTCGCGGTGACTCCGAAACCGTTGGGTTTGTGGGCGGACCGAGCGCGGGCCGATCCCGGTTGGAGTGCGTTCCCCGCAGTCACGCGTATAGTCGGCGAGGACCCCGGTTCCGTGGATCGACGCTCGGCCGCGGTCGCCGGTTCGAATCGACCGCTCTCGCGGACGGTCCACTGTGAGGGCTGTGGCGTCATCCTCGTCGCCGAAATCACGGGCGACGACTCGATCCGCCCGCTCGGCACCAGAAGGACTGCGTCTGCGGCGACGGGAGCTTTGTTCGACTCGAGCGGCCCGCGACGGCCACGCACTGATCCAGTCTTTCGGTCGGTTCCGTAGCAGTCGGTCGCCGTCCCCTGTCCTCGAGCGTTAGTCGGTCACAAACACCAGTGTCCGGGTCCCAGAAATCGAACAGTGTCGTAATGAGTCGTTTTGTGTGGACATTCGTTTCTCTTTCTCGCATAGATTGCATCTATTGCGCTAGTAGATACCTTTATTATTGAACGAGCGGTACAGTTGCGTGAGGTGATGACAACGAACACAGACGCGATCCATGCAGCACCGACCCGCCCACTGTGGCCATTGTGACCGCTTGTCCATACACCCCTCGTGGGATAACACTGGACGCCGCTTGTTCCCGGCGTGGAACGTCGCCACCCGCGTTCGTTTCACCCGTCCGCGCTTTCGTCCGTCCCGTCGAAGCGCCTGCTATCGGAATCGCCTGTTCTTACGGTGATCGTCGGCCGCCGTCGCTCTCGAAATCGCGAGGTGGTCCCGTCTCGAGCGTTCGATCGCTACCGGCCAGCTCGAGCGGTTCGGTATCGTGATCGCTATCGTAGCCACCGACCGTCATTGCACACCCGATCGGACGACGGCTGTGCGATCGGTGTGTAAACCTTCCAGTCGTTACTATAGTACGGCGATCTGCCCCACCTCTGGACAAGAGTGATTGGTTCCATCGTAGTGGGTACCAAATCGGGGCAGATCACGCGAATCTTGCAATGGTTCCTACAAAACCCCTCTCATTTACTGCCGGGCGGCCGATTCGTCCCCGCGCGGGTACTGGTCTCCTGTCGATACGTGTCGGCGGTTTCGATTTGCGGTCTCAGTCACACGACCCTCGCTTTTCGGCGCACTATCGTAGCCACTGACCGTCATTGCACACCCGATCGCACGACGGCTGTGCGATCGGTCTGTAAATCGTTTCAGTTGGTACTATAGCTGGTCGATCTCCAACCGGCTGTTCCCGGTCGAAGAATCAGAACTCGAGCGACACCAACCCGTAGTAGTCGGTGACGACATCGACCGCCCCGTACGCTACCGCCAGGATCACGGCCGCACAAAGCAGGAGGAACAGCACGGCGAGAGACACGATGTAGGTTAGACTCTCGGAGTCCATACGACTCGATCAGCGACTCTTCGACAAAAACGTGGTGTTGATCCGTTTCCGGGATCGCCTCCGGGTCGTCCGACGCGACTGGGACGCAGCGGACGCGGACCGGGTGCTGGATCTTTCGGCACTGTCGGCCTCGAGACTCCCAGCAAGGGCCTTTCGCCCGAGGCGCGAACCGGTCCCGCCGGCTTGCCGTCGCCATTGATTCGGATTCACAGACTCGTACGCACGCCCCCGAAATCAGCGTTCTTTCGACTCACTGAACCGCCCATTTCGGCCCAACAACGACGGGCCCTCGTGGTCCAGTCGTACAGAATCGCGTCTCGAGTGATGGCTCGACTCGAGAGATGCACACGAGGTGTCGCGGCTCGTGTGCATATTCGGAGATCGGATTCTGTCGACGTACAACTTCAGGGAGCCAGAGAGATAGGTGGTCTCACGGTATCTGGATACGTCCTATCCTGCAAGTCTTGGAAGTATAGAACAGGCAGGGTTTATGTGCGAGGTGTCACATTATGCTGAACATCAATACATGTCTGCAACCGAAGACGGAATAACGGATCTAATGGCATCCTATCTCCGTGACAACGGAGTTGAAGCCGTAACACAGGTTTCCATTTCAACCCCTGGGACGCGGTCACAGCCAGACTTTCAAGTATCAACAAACGGGAGGTTTTTGGGGGAGGCAAAGTGGGAGAGCAATAAGTGGGAAGGATTTGCAGAAGCGCGCGACTATGGGCAAATCACAGGCGTTGACGGTACTTTTCTAATCTGCTATCCAGACCAATTGAAAGACGAGGGAGGGCAGGCGCGACTCACAAACACTGCCGAATCCGTACTCAGTGGCCACAAATACAGTGTGGCGTTCCTACGGCGTGATGCCCCGACAGATACCGCGAAACTGGATTTAGAGGAAATTCCGCGTTGGCTGAACAGCCATATCCGGGACGAGCGAACCCCCGAGCCAGATCCAGATGAAGTGGTTAGCGTCTTACGTCAGACAGCCTACCGATTGAATGAAGAACTTGAAACCGCACCTGACGAGAACTTATTCCGGAACGTTCTCGGTGCATCTCCTGAAGACGAAGAAGAACGTGAAGCCGCTCGACAAACAGCAGGATTTCTGCTCGTTAACCAAATTACGTTCTACCGAGTACTATCATCATCTCAACAATTCCCGGAAATTGATCCAGATAAGCTGAGTACACCAAGTGATCTTGCTGAATACTTCGATCTCGTTCTTGAAGTAGACTATACTCCGGTATTTAGTTTCAGAATTGCAAATGATCTGCCACAAACGGCATTTAACACACTTAGAGACTCGATTAAGAGTATCTATGCTCTTCGGCCAGAAACCATCACACACGACGTTCTGGGTAAAGTATTCCATGAGCTAATTCCTCATAAAGCACGGAAGAAGGTCGCAGCGTACTACACGATGAATAAACCCGCCCAGATACTCGCGGACTTGTCAATTCATAACTCGGATGCTAAAGTAATGGATCCAGCGTGTGGGTCGGGATCTCTACTTGCAGCATCATATCTCCGGAAACGTTCTCTAACTGAAAGTGGATTCAGCGAACAGCAACATCAGGAATTCGTTGAGAATGATATCGCAGGAATCGACGTGATGCCGTTCGCGGCTCACCTATCTTGTATCCATCTTGCATTACAAGCTCCTATCTACGAGACGGACGAGGTGAATATTGGTATTGAAGACTCGACAAAATTACGTCCGGGAAGCACCATCAGTCCTCTCTCATTCGTTCTTCCTCAGAAGAATGAGCAACGTGGTCTTGCTGAGTTCTCAGATGGTCAACGCCCTAATGTAAGTGAGGAAACTATTGAGTCTGGCAGTGTCGCGATGGATGCAGTAGCAGGGAAGGAAATGACACTGACGACCGTAGACACAGTGATCATGAATCCGCCGTTCACTCGACAGGAATCTGTAGCTGGATTTGCTGATGGATACAAAGATAGGCTCCGTGACCGGTTCTCCCGGCGAGACAACAAGGGACACATTCACGGGAAGATGTCTTATTGTTCATATTTTCTATTTCTTGCTGACAAGTTCTTAGAACCAGGTGGTCGGATTGCAGCCGTCCTACCAGCGAGTGTACTTAATAAGTCAAGTGATTCAGGAATTCGACAGATGCTCCTAAACGAGTACAGTATCGAATTCCTGTTTGCTCGTGAAGATGCATCCAATTTCTCAGAAGATACTGATCTACGAGAAGTCATGATCATTGCTCGCAAAGGCGAACCTGAAGACGGCGAGTCTGTTGCTTGTGTGTCCTTTGATGGGCTTGACGTTGATTCAGATGATATTCGGACAGTAGCTGATTCGCTCCGAAACGCTGAGCCAGGTGAGGCACAAACAGTGTCTGGTCAGAACGGATCTGAAGCTACCGTCTGGCGAGTCCCGTTGGAAGAACTAGACGAACACAACCTCTTCTCTACATTCTCAGTGAAAGAGCGTGACTTAATCAAGCGGTGGTACGAAATCGTCGATAACGACGAGAAGTTGTGTCAGGTCAAGGACTTGGATCCGGGTTTGACCCGTGGCGGTAGCAGCCATCCGTGGACGAGTGGGATCCTTGCGGATCCCCAGACACATACGCGAAAGAACGACGTATGGGTAGTCAAAGATGATGACGACCCCTTAGTAGTTGCACACAAGCACATCAACGAAGAAATTGAAATTCCGCGAAGTTCAGTTGAGCCATACTTCCTCCGGAAACCGTACCGAGCGAAGGTTGATGTAACCGACATCGAAGAATACACCGTTGTGCGTCCATTCAACGGAATTGATCGATTTCTAAGTCTGGCTGAGGAGGAAAACATACCTGGAAACTGGGAAGAACACGTTACGGAGAATGCCGCTCATATGGCAATCCCAGAGACAATTAAATTGACTGCACCTGGAACGCGTCATCCAGTCTACTATTCTGAAAAGTCACGTGTTTGGCACCGCATGTGGATGCACACGAACATCACAGGAGAAGACGCACGACGAATGGCGCTGTGGTTCGACAGCACAATTGGTCTCCTTCAATTGTTCGTATCTCGTATTCCAGTTGAAGGGGCATGGACGAAGTATCGTCGCTACTCTCAGTCTGGGTTCTACGGATTCGATATCAACAGGTTGTCGCAAGCGGATCAAGACCAACTTGATGAGGCGTGGGAAGCGTGGAAGAATGTAGAATGCCCGAGCATTATCAAGCAGATGATTCTGCTTGCAGATCCTAGCAAATTAAGTATCGAAGATGAACGGCGCGTCGAACAGCACTACGAAGCACGTGACGAAATTGGCGAAGGGTTCCAAGAACGGCGCGAGTTGGATAAGGAAATATTGGATATAGTCGGATACGATGAGGAGCAACAGGACGAATTATTAGAAGAACTGTACACAGGGCTGTTGCTTGAACTAATCGAACTCACTGAGATGGGCGAATAACTCCTTCTTGAGCGATTTGAGAGGCGAATAGCATTCTCAAGCCACTATATTCAGATAGTCTAAACATGGTTTATTTTGGAAATATCTGATATTCCCAACCCCTATTTCATGTGCTTCAACTGGAGATCTGCGTACGGAGGCAGAGGCGGGGCGGTGTAATTTTTTGGCACTGTCCCCTTGGGGACACCCGCCAAGGGGGCTTTCGCGCGAAGCGCGAAACGACCCCGCCGGCGTTGCGGTGCGATCGCGGTGCCGACCCCCGCCCTCGAGCCACTGGCTACAACCAGAGTTGCAGACGAAACCGTGGTAGTCAACCTAACTTGCAGAAAAGAGGGGTCCCGAGAGTGTTGCCACTACCCGGGCCGGTTCACCGATCCGCAACCGAGCCGACGAATCCGGTTTCAGTCCCGCCGCCCGGAGTCTTCCAGGTCAGCTCGACACCGCGGAGGACGGTCGGGTCGTTCCCCGACTTCGACCACTTCTCGAGGGCCTCGGTGGCGATCGTCGCGACGTTCTCGAAGCTGTCGGCCTTCAGTCGCGAGAGGATCGTATCGATCCGCATCTGTCGCGGATCACCGTTCTCGTCGAACTCGAGGCCATACGCTTCTCGAGTCTCACTTGGAACTCGAGTCACGCTCGAGAACCTGCGCTCCGCGCAGAACCTTAGAATCCGATCTTGTAGCCACCGCTTACCGATCGTTCACGATACCGGAGGGATCGCTCGGATTTGAACCACGCGAACGGCTCGCTATCGCTCGCCGTTCTCTCGTTCAAATCCGGGCTCGTTCCAATTGCTGCCGCTCACGAAGTTGTTCGCGGCAGCAATATGGGATCGCCCGGATTTGAACCGGGGTCACGGGCACCCAAGGCCCGAAGTATACCAAGCTAACCCACGATCCCGTACCATCCGCTACCGTCCCAACGTCATAAAGCGTTTCGTTACGGTCCGAACGGTTTTGAGGGCTGCCGTGATACCGCCGCTATGACCGGCCTCGAGATTCTGGTGTTGGTGGCGGTCCTCGCACTCGTCCTCGTCGCGGCCCAGCTCGTCAGAGCGGCCCGCCCCTTCATCGTCAACGCGATCGTCGGCCTCGTCGTCTTGTACCTCGCGCAGGCGGTCTTCGGCCTCACGATCGCGATCACGCCGGTCGTCATCGCCATCGTCGCCCTCGGGGGTCTTCCCGGCTCGATCGTCGTGATCGTGCTGTCGGTCCTCGAGATCGCGTTCGTCTGACTACCGTCGCAACTGAAAGCCAGTGCCCACCCGATCGCATGATCGCGCTGCGAGCAGTGTGGCGATCGGTTCGGTGACGACGCTATCGGCCGAGGGTCCGCGCGATCTCCTCGTCGGTGGCCTCCGAGTCCGCCGCGGGCTCGAGGTCGGCGCTTGCGTCCGCGTCCCACTCGGCGAGGAGGTCGGCGACCTCCTCGTCGGTGGCTTCCGGGAGCGACTCGTCGGTATCGTCGTCGGCGACGACCTCGTCGAAGATCGCTCCGAACGTCGAGACGACCCGATCCTCGTGGCGGGTCGGATCGAAGTGAAAGTGTGCGTAGGCACCCACGTTCGCCAGCCGGTTCGTCAGGACGTGTGCGAACTGGAAGACCTCTTCTGTCGAGGTGTGTCTGAGCAGCGCGTCCAGCGAGTCGAAACAGACGGCGATGTCCTCGTCGGCCTCGGACCAGTGTTTGCAGAACCGGCTGACGGCGACGCCGATCGCTCCGAGATCGGTCGGATCGGTGACCGAGTCGGTGACGACCGACGCCCCGAAGTCGGGGGACGACTCGGCCCTCGAATCGGCCAGTACGTTGCCGATCGTGAGCAGGCCTCGCTTGCAGTCGACGTCGTCCGGGTCCGGGGGCTCCGGTGTCTCGTCTGCGAACGTCACCGTGAGCCGCGCCGTCTCCGCACTGTCGTGACACAACTGTTCGCAGGCGTCGGGCTCGTTGTGATCGGGATGAACGAGCAGGACGTTCGCGGGCGGCTCGATCGCGGCTGGCGTGAGCGGTTCCATGATAGGGGCCGGGGAGTACCCCGCGTTGGCATTCGATTGCGCGCTCTCGCTCTTTATCGTTCTGGCCGCCGAGCGGGAGTTAAAGCTCCGCGTCGCGCAACTCGAGGTCGGCGACGAGTTCGTAGGGGTGGGCGTCCTTCCGGATGCCGTCGAGCAGGGTAAACGCCTGCCCGGGCGCTAAGAAGTGTTCGGTGACGACCTGCCCGAGCGGCGTGGGCTCGAAGCCGTCGATGAAGTCGTACTCGAGCAGTTTCCCGATGGCGTGTTTCGTTGGAACTTCGCCGAGCATGCGGTCGTTCAGGGCCTTCGCGGCCTTGCCGCCGACCGTGACGTTCGCGAGGGTCTCTTCGACGGCTGCGGCCTCGTCGTAGTGGGTCATCACCGATTCCATCTCCCCTTTGAGGAGCTTGAACGCGACCTCGTCCTCGGTCATCTCCATGGAGTTGTGGTAGCTGCAGTCGGGTTCGACGAGGACGTACACCGTCCCTTCGTCGTGGTAGTCGGGTCGGCCCGCCCGCCCGAGCATCTGGTGAAACTCCTGGACGGAGAGCCACTCGATGCCCATCGCCAGCGAGTCGAAGACGACCTGCGAGGCGGGGAAGTCGACCCCGGCCGCGAGCGCGGCGGTCGTGACGACCGCCGACAGTTCCTGCTCGCCGAACTTGCGCTCGACCTCCTTGCGGCGCTTGTAGTCCAGGCCGGCGTGATAGGGCGCGGCCGAGTAGTCGAGTTTGCGGCTGATCTCGTGACAGCGCCGCCGGGAGTTGGTGAAGATAATCGTCTGGCCGCGATACCCCTTCGAGGACTCCGTGTCGAACTCGCGTTTGACGAGCTTGTTCTCCACCCTGACTTTCTCCTGTCCGTCGGCGAAGGTGACGTGGCGTTCGATCGGGACCGGCCGCTCCTCGAACTCGATGAGCGTCGCCTCGAGCGCCGCCGTGAGCTGTTCGGGGTTGCCGACCGTCGCCGAGAGGTAGATCCACTGCGCGCCGCCGTAGTCGTCGCGGCGCTTCGCGCGCTGTTCGCAGGTGTATTTGAGCCGGGAGATCAGTCCGTCCAGCCGGTGACCCCGGTCGTCCTCCTTGAGGGTGTGGACCTCGTCGATGACGACGGTCCCGATGTCGCCCATCTCCTTGCCCGTCCGCAGGGCGTGGTCGATCCCCTCGTAGGTGCCGACGATGACGTCGGCGTTCGGGTCGAACCGCTCGCCCTCGTCGGCGATCCGGCTCGCGCCCACGCGGATGGAGACGTCGACGAGGTGGCCGTACTCGTCCTGGAAGTCCTCGTACTTCTGGTTGGCCAGCGCCACGAGGGGGACGAGAAAGAGCATCGTCCCCTTGCCGTTCAACACGCGGTTGATGCCGGCCAGTTCGCCGACTAAGGTCTTCCCGGTCGCCGTCGCCGACACCACGAGCTGGTCGTCGCCGTCGAACAGGCCGTGTTCGACCGCGAGGCTCTGGACCGGTAGCAGGGTATCGAACCGGTCCTCGAGCAAGTTCTGCAGCCCGGGATGGAGGTTCAGCGAGTCGGTCCGGACGGGGTCGACCTCGTCGGTCGTCGCCGAGATGGTATCGAACTTCGTCAGGTCGGGATCGAGCCGCCCCTTGAGGAGGTTGACGATCCGTTCTAAGTCCTGGACCTCCATCATGAGTTCCTCGAGGCGCTCTTTCGCCGCGCCGGTCACTTCGCCGCCGCCGGTAAAGGACAGTTGGCGCTCGAGTTCCTGCCGGGCGCAGTCGCGACAGATCCAGTCCTCGTCGTCCTTGACCGCAGTCTCCGTCGTGATCGGCGAGTACCGCCCCGCGCCGGCGCAGTACCGGCAGGTCCGGACGGCCTTTGCCTTGTCCTCGAGCTGGTAGCCCGCGAGCATCTCGGTGAGTTCGCGCCGCTTCTCGGGCGAGGTCTGTTCGGAAATCCGGATCCGCTCGGCTCGCCGCGCGAGTTCGACGAACTCGTCGGGCTGGCGGGGTTCCTCGCTCGAGCCCTGTTTCAGTCGGAACTTCGCGGGGCGAGGTCCCGCCGACGTTTCGGAGAGGCCGAGCTTCGCTCGGAACAACCGTTTCCCGTCACGTTCGACGACGACGAGGAAGTCGTCGCCCGTCTCGTGACAGAAGATCGTTTCGACCTGCTGGACCTGCTTCGACACGGAACGGAGTAGGCCGTGACGGTATTTCAGCGGTTCGGACTCGGACGGGTGGTGCCATGCCGAGTTCGAGAGGGCGGCGGGCGGAGTTCGACCGTCTAGAAGTCGCCGTTGACGATGTCGCCGACCCGCTGTCGGTCGAACAGTTCCGTCTCGACGCCGTAGACCTGTTCGGCCGCGCGTTCCGTGACGACGAGGTTCGTGATCGGGCCCTGATAGAGGGGGCCGCCGCGGTAGACGTCGCCGTTCTGGACGGCCGTTAGCTCCCGTGCGGTGTCGTCGTCTTCCATCTGCGAGACGATCGCGTCCTGGAACTCCTCGGCGGTCTTGGCTTCCTGTCCGCGAAACAGGATGATTTCGGGATCGATCTCGAGGAGCGTTTCGTAGTCGACCGCACCGCGCGTACTGTGGAAGTCGCGTACGTCCGTGTTGGCGAACGCGTCCTCGATCCCGAGGTCGCGCCACTGCTTGAAGCTCGTGCCCTCGCCGATCAGATAGGGAGAGAACGACCCCATATCGCTCTCGACGGCCCACATGATCGCGACCTCGGGCCGCTCGTCCTCGGCCGGAACGACTTCTTCGACGTTCGACTGGAACTCGTCGTGGACCTCGACGAAGGCCTCGTAGCGCTCGGTCTCCTGGAACACCTCGGCGAGCTTCTCGAACGCCTCGTACAGGGACAGGTACGGGTAGTCTTCGTGCCACGAGTAGCCGGTCGAGAAGATACTGTTCCCGAAGAACGGCGCGATGTCGTTTTCGATGTCTTCGACGTCGCTCTCGCTGACGTCGTCGCCGAATCGGTTCGTCAGGAAGTTGGGATCGATGACGTGGACGTCCCCGTCCATTTCGTAGAACGTCTCCGGATCGACGCCGTCGTCGGAGATCCGCGTCATCCCGGATTTGTCGACGCTGACGTCGGGGATCTCGTCGTAATACTGCGTGTGGTATCGGGACGGCAGCCAGACGCCGTCCGGCGGATCCTGACCCAGTGCGACCCCCATATCGGCCCAGCTTCCGTTGTTGGCGACCCACGTTTCCGGGACGCCCGGGAACTCGACTTCGCCGACCGGCGGCATCGACACCGTGTATGCGGCCTCTCTATCGGACGATCCGAGGGAACCGAGACAGCCGGCCGTTGCACCGACGCCGGCCATCGCCCCTCCCGTTCGAAGCACGTTGCGTCTCGTCCAAGTCCGGTTCTCACTCATCGGGATTTAGGTCAGCCTAAAAAATGAAAAGTGTTCCGAAGTACACTCCCTCTGGCGATCGATCTCAGTACTCACCGGTAACGATGTCGGCGACGCGTCCGCGATCGAAGAGTTCCTCGTCGTCGAACTCGTTCGGGTATAATCCCTGCGCCGCCCGCTCGAGTTGGAAGAGGTGGATGATCGGACCCTGATAGGTCATGCCGCCGTAGATCACCCGATCGTTCCGTACCGCTCGAAGTTCGCTCGCGACATCGTGTTCGCGCATGAACGAGACGAGTCCCTGTTCGAATTCCGACTCCGTGACCGCGCCCTGCTGTCTGATCGCGATGACGTCAGGGTCGATCTCGAGAAGCGCTTCGTAGTCGATTGTGCCGCCGGTCGCCTGCGCGTCGGCGACGCCGTTCGCGGCGAACGCCCCCTCGACCCGGAGATCGTTCCAGTGTTTAGACTGCGTCCCCTCGTCGATGGTGTACGGATAGAACGCCTCCGGCTCGGCCGACTTCGGAACGAGGACCGCGACCTCGGGTCGCTCGTCGGGGAGCCGCGAGCGGACGTTCGTCAGTACGTCATCGTGGAGGTTCGCGAACGCCTCGTAGCGCTCTCGCTCCTGAAACACCTCGGCGATCTTCTCGAAGGCCTCGTAGAGACTGTAGCGGGTGTAGTCGTGCCAGTCGTAACTGGCCGAGAAAATCGTGTTACCGACGAACGGCCCGATCGTCTCCGCGATCTCGTCGACGTCGTCCCGGCTCCATTCCAGTCGGTTGACCATGAAGTTCGGATCGACGACGTGAACGTCCGACTCGAGTTCGTAAAACACCTCCTTGTCGGTCCCGCCGTCCCAGAGTTCGGTCAGTTCGTCGGCTTCGACCGTGATGCCCGGTAGTTCCTCGTAGTGGTGAGCGCCGTACCGTCTCTGTAGCCCGATTCCGACGAGTCCGTCGCTCTGACCGAGCGCAACGCCCATGTCGGCGTAGTCTCCCGTGTACGCAAGCCACGTCTCCGGGACGGCGTCGAACTCGACGGAACCGACGGGCTCCATCGACACTGCGTATTCGCTTTCGTCGTCGCTCGACACAGAATCGCCGAGACAACCGGCCGTCGTGCCCAGTCCCGCGATCGCCGCGCCGGTCTTCGCCACGGTCCGTCTCGTCCGCTGCACGTCGCTCGTCATCGTTTTAGGCTGGCCTAAAAGCACAAAGTCCTTCCGATCGATCGTTCCTACCGGTCGGAAAGCGCCCGTTTCGGCAATACCTGTAACTCGGGTTCGTACTTCACGGTCGCTTCCACACCGAAGACATCCGCGAGGAGTTGCTCGGTGACGACTTCCTCGGGCGGCCCCCAGTCGTACAGTCTTCCGTCGTGCATGGCGACCAGATAGTCCGCGAAGCGGGCCGCCTGTGCGATGTCGTGAAGGATGACCGAAACGGTGACGCCCTTCTCCTCGTTCAACTGGCGGATCGTCTCGAGGACGCGGAACTGGTGGTGTACGTCGAGAAACGTCGTCGGCTCGTCGAGCAGGAGGGCGTCGGTGTCCTGTGCGAGGACCATGGCGATCCAGGCTAACTGTTTCTGCCCGCCGCTCAGCTGGCCGAGTTCGGCGTCGCGGATCCCTTCGATTCCGGCTAGCTCGATCGCCCGTTCGACCGCTCGATGATCCGCCTCGTCGGGACCGTCGAAGAACCCGCGGTGTGGGTAGCGGCCGTGATAGACGAGGTCTTCGACGGTGATCGAACCCAGCGAATCGTTTTCCTGCGAGAGAACTCCCAGTTCGCGGGCCAGTTCCTTCTGACTGAACGAGTCGAGATCCTCGCCGTGTATCCGGACCGTTCCGGTGTCCGGCTCGAGGTGGTTCGAGAGCGCCTTGAGGAGCGTACTCTTCCCGCTACCGTTCGGTCCGACGAGTGCCGTGACCGCTTCCTCGGGGATGTCGAGGCGGGCACACTCCACGACGGTTCCGTCGCTCGACGGATAGCTGAGTTCCAGCTCGTCGCCGACCAGTGCGCTCTCGATTTCGACGCCGTCGTCGTCGGTGATTCGCGTCCGTTCTCGGTCCGTGTCAGGCTGTGTGCGTGCCATTATAGCTCACCCATCGACTGCTGTTTCCGCATCAGGTAGAGGAAGTACGGGCCGCCGATCAGGCCCGTCACGACGCCGACGGGCATCTGCGTCCCGCCCAGCGCGAGCCGGGCACCGACGTCGGCGGTAACCATCAGTGCGGGGCCGGCGAAGGCACAGCCGACCATCAGTCGCCGGTAGTCGCCGCCGACCGTGTTCCTGACGATGTGGGGGACGACGAGCCCGAAGAAACTGACGACGCCGGCGACGGCGATGGCGACGCTGGCGGCCAGAATCGCGACGCCAGAGAAGAAAAAGCGGACCCGCTCGACGCGCATTCCGAGCGATCGAGCGGTGCTCTCGCCGAGCATCAGGACGTTCAACTGGCGCGCGCCGGCGATCGCGATTCCGATCGAAATAACTGCCGGCAGGACCGCGATTCGGACCTCTTCCCATCCGGTGCCCGTCAGCGAGCCCGTGATCCAGGCGATCGCCGTCTGGACGACGCCCAGATCGTCCGCGAAGAAAAACAGTCCCTGCTGGAGCGACTGGAAGACCATGTTGACGATCACGCCCGCGAGTACGAGCCGAACGGGGCTCGTTCCCCCCTTCCAGGCGATCGCGTAGACGATCCCGAACGCGACGGTCCCTCCCAGTGCGGCGATCAGCGGGAGGAAGGGCGCGAGACCGCTGAACACGACGAGCGTCGCCAGCACCGCGAACCCGGCGCCGGAACTGACCCCCAGCACGAACGGACTCGCCAGTTCGTTTCGCGTCACGGCCTGAAAGATCGCGCCCGAGACCGCGAGCGTCGCACCGGTGATGATCGCGACGAACACCCGCGGTAGCCGGAGGTTCCAGACGACGATACTGTCGGTACTCATGTCCGGCCGCTCGGTGTCGAACAGGAACGAGGCCCAGGCGTTGAGATCGAAGATCACCGCGGGATTGAACACCGCCTTCCAGGCCTCGAGGAACGTCATCGAGTACTCTCCGAAACTCACTTGAATCAGGCCCGCAACGACCGTGACGACCGTACTCGCCAGACAAAAGAGGACGAGTGTCCCCGTTACCCAGCCGTCTCGCTGCCCGGTCGTCGCGTGCCCGCCGACCGACTCCGCTTCTGCCATCTTGATTTAGGTGTACCTAAAACACTCATAGTAGTTGCGGTCCAGCGACGCCGTGCTAGTTGTTCGCGAGGAACGATCGAGGCGGCGGGATCTGGCCGGCGCTCCCCGTTGAGCGTCCTCACTCGAGCAACTCGATCTCGTCGTCGCCGTTCGGCACCGCACAGATGAACGCGCCCGGGACGTCGCTCTCGTTGCGGTACCAGTGGACCGTTCCCGCCGGGATGAGCAGCGAGTCGCCGGCTTCGACTTCGTACTCCTCGTCCTCGAGCCCCACGGTGTACTCGCCCGCGAGGACGTACTGTTCGTGTTCGACGTCGTTGGTGTGTTTCGGCACCTCGGCACCGGGCTCGAGGACGAACCGCCGGATCGCAAACGTCGGCGCGCCGTGATCGTCGTTGAGCAGGACGGCTTTCTCGAGGCCGTCGGCCGCCTCGACGGTCTCGTACTCGAGGTCTTCGCCGCGGCGAAGCAGTGGCTCTGTCATACCGGACTGCAAGCGCCGCCGCTACTAAAGGTCGGTGTCGCTATCGCGAGCGCCGCAGCTCAGGGGTGTAAAATACTGCAGTCAAGTGCCGATACCGTTACGAATCCGCCTTACAGGCGCTCGACGTTCGTCGCGCGCGGGCCCTTGGGGGCCTGCTCGATGTCGAACTCGAGTTCCTGTCCTTCTTCCAGGTCCGGGCCGCCGATGTCTTCCATGTGGAAGAACACGTCGTCGTCCGCGTCCTCAGTCTCGATGAATCCGTAGCCGCCAGTGTCGTTGAAGAAATCAACGGTTCCTTTCGCCATTGCTTCTAAAGAGAACGGCCGTGGTGTCTTAAACCCTGTGATCCGAAATCGCCGCGGGAGCTACCGAATCCGACGCGCTCGAGGACTCAGATGCTGTCGCCGTCCTCGAGTCGTTGGACCGAGACGGCGATGAAGTACACGAGCATGAACACGAAAAAGCCACCCGAGAGCCCGACCAGTTCCACCGTTCCCACGCCGTCGGGGCTGACGAGGGCGAAGGCGGCCATCCCGACGACGAACACGGCGATGATGAACCCGCCGACGGCGTAGTAGAAGCCGAGGTCCGACTCGAGTCGTTCGCGCATGGCCGTCCCTTTCGGCTCCCAGTATAAGTATTCGAAGCCTCGGGAGCCGAAGTATCTTATACCCGTCGCGGCAACGAACCCGTATGGCGGAGTACGAGCTGGACGCGGTCGACCGGGAGATCCTCTACGCGTTACAGGAGGAGGCGCGGAACCTCTCCTCCAGCGAGATCGCCGACCGGACCGACGCCTCCTCGAGTACGGTCCGCAAGCGCATTCAGCGACTGGAGTCGGAGGGCGTCATCAAGGGCTACAGCGCCAACATCGACTACACGAAGTCCGGCTACCCGATCCGGATGCTGCTGTTCTGTACGGCATCGATCCCCGATCGGGGGGCGTACATCGACGACCTGCTCGAGATTTCCGGCGTCGTCTCGGTGCAGGAACTGATCACGGGCGAACAGAACCTCCTCGTGACCGTGGTCGTCGAGAACGACCGGGACGTCACGCCGATCGCACAGCAGATCGCGGACATGGGACTGACGATCACCGACGAAGTCCTCGTCCGTAGCCACCGATCGACGTCCTTCGACGAGTTCTCTTCCTAACGCGACCGTCGGGGACGCCGTCCCTGACGACCGCCCCGGTGGGTCCGGGCTCGCGGTCCTCGCACCGACAGCCGGGGCGACTCCGTCGTGCGGTTCACCCGAAAGCCGCCGGCTCGGCGCTCGAGCGGTCGGTTACGAACGATCGTGACGGTCCGTGTCGCCGAGTGGCGAACGATTTGTTCGAACCGAAGGCTATAATAACCGCTCTGTTCACATTTGGAGTAGAGACGACCGGTTGCGCAAGTGTTGCCGCGAACGACACGTCGCGACGGGATCCGATCCCGTGCTGGTCGACTACGATACATGACCGAGGACACAGCAACGATCGACGACGACGTCGCACAGCGCCCCGAACCGACGCCGCCGCGTTCGGCCGTGCCGCGAGCGTCGACCTGGACGGTCTGGACGCTCTTTCTAGCCAGTCTCGGCGTTCTCGCGCTGACGGCTCGAGGGGGTGCCGGCTGGGAGTTCTCGACGCTCCTGCGGATCGACGGACTGGCCGCGGTCATGTGGGTCGTGGTCACGTTCTTCAGCGGGATCGTCCACAGCTACTCGCGGCGCTACATGGCCGGTGACAGCGGCCTCGAGCGGTTCTTCGCTCGCGTGTTCGGCTTCACCCTCGCGGTCATGACGATGACCGCGGCCAACCACGTCGCGTTGTTCGTTGCCGCGTGGCTGGCGATGGGCCTGCTGCTGGCCGGTCTCATCGGCCACGTTCGCGACTGGCCACAGGCCCGGGCCGCCGGCCGGGTCGCTCGCCGCTACTTCCTCGCCAGCAGCGCCCTGCTCGCCGGCTCGGTGGCGCTGCTCGCCTGGGCGACCGACGCGACGACGCTTACCGGCATCCTCACTGGGCTCGAGGGGGTCTCGCAGACGGTCACGCTCGTCGCCGCCGCGGGGGTCGTCCTCGCGGCGATGGTTCAGTCGGCGCTCGTGCCGTTTCACGGCTGGCTGCTGTCGTCGATGACCGCGCCGACGCCGGCGTCGGCCCTGATGCACGCCGGGTTCGTCAACGCGGGCGGAGTCCTGTTGACCAGGTTCGCGCCGCTGGTCGGCGACGAACTCGTGATCATGTCGGCGATCGTCCTCGTCGGCGCGGTCAGCGCCCTGCTCGGGCAGGCGATGATCCTCGTCCAGACGGACGTCAAGCGCAAACTCGGCAGTTCGACGATCGCCCAGATGGGCTTTATGATACTCCAGTGCGGGCTCGGCTTCTTCGCCGCGGCCATCGCCCATCTCATCCTGCACGGCTTCTACAAGGCGTATCTCTTCCTCTCGTCGGGTTCGGGCGTCGAACGCGCGGCTCCCAAAGACGCCGGCCACACCGAACTCGGCTTTTCCGGGGTCGCCGTCAGCCTCGTGACGGCCGTCGGCGGCGGCGCACTCTTCGGCGTCCTCACCGGGAAGGCGACGAGCCTGACGCTGAACAGCGGGACGATCCTGACGCTGGTCGTGGTCCTGACGACGCTGACCGCCGCCCGTGACATCCTCCGGCGCTCGACCCTGCCGACGACGGTCAGGTTCGTCAGCGTCCCGCTGGTCGTTCTGACCGCCATCGGCGGCTACGCCGTCATGTTCAACGCAGTCTCCTCGATGCTGTCCGGCGTCCCGATGACTTACGTCTCGACCGAGCTGACCGGCGTCCACTACCTCGTCGTCGCCCTCTTCGTCGGGGCGTACCTCGTCGCGGAACTGGGCTGGTATCGCTCGAGCGAACGCCTCTACGTCGCCCTGCTGAACGTCTCCCAACCCGATCCGTCGACCGTCCTCACCAGCACGGAGGAATACAATGACGCGTAACACCGACGACGCCCGTCGCATCGAAGCGAGCATCGACCGCGCGGCCGAGCGCATCGGCTCGGTCTGGCCGCTGCACTCGTTCGTCACGGCCAACCCCCTCTCGGGGTTCGAGGACGAGCCGTTCCACCGCGCCGTCGCGGAGGCCGAGGAACTGTTCGGCGGCCGGGGCTACCCCCGCCCGTCGGTCTTCCGCCGCGCCTGGGAGTCTGGCCGGATCGACGCCGACACGCTTCGGGCGGAACTGGCGGCCCACGGGATCGACCGCGACCCCGAAACGCTGCTCGAGGAGATGGCCGAGACCGAAGCGGCCCGGGACGCCGCCGAGCCCGACGACGCGACCGAGGCCGTCGACCGGGTCCTCTCGAAGTGGCTCGCGGCCTTCCTCGACGAGGGCCGGGCCAAGTGGCCGATGCCCAACCGCGAGGACGGGTTCTACCGAGCGTGGCGCGCGGTGGCCCCCCACGACGGCGCCGTGCCCGGCCCCGCCGACGCCGACGACCTCCCCGAGACGGCGATCGACGCGCTCGAGTCGGTCCTCGGCGACTACCCCGAGGGACGCTGGGTCGACATCCTCGAGGCCCACCTCGCGGCGCTGCCGGGCTGGAGCGGGTTCGTCGTCCAGCGGACCGACGACGACGTCGACCCGTGGCAGGCGCAGTACCCGATCACGCTGGCCCAGTACCTCGCGGTGCGGCTGACGATCGCGGACCTGCTCGACGCGCCGATCGATCTCGACGCCGACGACGGGACCGACGGCGACGACGCCGACGCGGTCCCGCTGCCCGAGATCTGGCTGACCGCCTGGGAGAAGAGCTACCGCGAGCGACTCCTCGACGGGATCGACGACGCCGTGACCGATCCCGCAACCGCCGGAGACGGCGGCCGTCCGGCCGCCCAGCTCGTGTTCTGTATCGACACCCGTTCGGAGGTGATCCGCCGTCACATCGAGGCGCAGGGCCCCTACGAAACCCACGGCTACGCGGGCTTTTTCGGCGTGCCGATGCGCCACCGCGGCTACGAGGCCGCGGCCGACACCGACGCCTGCCCGCCGATCGTCGAGCCCGAACACCGGATCGTCGACCGGCCCGCCGACGCCGAGTCGGCCACCGCCCGCGACCGCTGGACCGGTCTCGCGACGGCCGCGCGCAAACACTTCAAGACGCTCAAGTCCAACCTCGTCGCCGCCTTTACGTTCGTCGAGGGGGCCGGCAGCGCCTACGGGTCGGCGATGGCCGCGCGGACGCTGTCGCCGTCGACGATCGCCACGCTCGAGTCCGCCATCGCGGAGCGCGTCCCGAGCCGCCACGAGGCCGCCGCGCCAGCCGTCGACTACGACGCGTACGACGATCACGACCACGCCGACCACGCCCTCCCGCAGGGGCTGAGCCACGAGGCGAAAGTCGAGTACGCTCGGAACGCCTTCGAACTCATGGGCTGGACCGAGTTCGCCCGGCTGGTCGTCTTCGCGGGCCACGCCAGCGAGACGACGAACAACCCCTTCGGCTCGAGCCTCGACTGCGGGGCCTGTGCCGGCAACCCCGGCGGCCCCAACGCCCGCGTCCTCGCGGCGATCTGTAACGACCCGGACGTCAAGGCGACGCTCCGCGAGCGCGGGATCGATATCCCCGAGGACACCGTCTTCCTCGCGGGCGAACACAACACGACGACCGACGAGATCACCCTCTTCGACGACGAGGTGCCCGAGAGCCACCGCGCCGACCTCGAATCCCTCCGCGAGGACCTCGCCGGCGCTCGCGCCGGGGCCGCCGCCGAGCGACCCGCGTCGGCCGACGACGAGGCGGCCGTCGACGAGGTCGAGCGCAAGGCCACCGACTGGGCCGAGACCCGCCCCGAGTGGGGGCTGGCCGGCAACGCGTCCTTCGTCATCGGGCCGCGCGAACTGACCGCCGACCGGGACCTCGACGGTCGCGCGTTCCTCCACTCCTACGACTGGTCCGTCGATCCGGACGGCGACGCCCTCGAGGAGATCGTGACGGGCCCGCTCGTGGTCACCCAGTGGATCAACAACCAGTACTACTTCGCGACGGTCGACAACGCCGTCTACGGCAGTGGCTCGAAGGTCACCCAGAACCCGGTGGGCAACGTCGGCGTCGTCCAGGGCAACGGCGGCGACCTGCTGACCGGCCTGCCGCTGCAGTCGCTCAAACTCGACGACGAGCGCCCGTTCCACCAGCCGCTGCGCCTGACCGCGGTGATCCACGCGCCCCGCGAGCGCGTGACCGAGATCCTCCGTGAACACGAGGAGGTTCGGGAACTGCTCGACAACGGGTGGATCGGCGATCTGACCGTCGTCGATCCCGAACGGGACAACGAGCCGTTCCACTACGCGGGCGACCTCGAGTGGACGAGCCACCGCGAGGAAGCGACGCCGGAGGCGGCGACGCCGACGGTCGCGGAGTCGACGGCCGACGACTGACGCTGCTCGCGGTCGCGGTCACTCCACCGATTCGTCGCCGTACAGTAGACTGTTCACCGCCGACTCGTCGCCCGCCGGCACTCGATCGGCGAGGACGTCGGGATCGGTTTCGTCGTCGACGCTGACGAGATACGCGCGCCCCGGGTCGTCACCGTAGACGCCCTGGAAGTCGTAGACGAAGCCGTAGACGTCGACTCGATCCGGAACGTCGTCGGCGGCACACAGCGAGCGGGCCTGGTAGCCGACGTTGTACTCGACGAGTTGGTTGATTACGGCGTCGTCGTCCGTCTCGCGGTCGATCCGACCGCTCTCGAGGGCCTCCTCGACGACGGGAACGAGCATGTCGACCCACTTGTCGACGCCGCGCGGGCCGGGCGGATCCCCGCCGGCCGCGACGCGGTAGGCGGCGGTGACCGCGCCACAGCCGGTGTGGCCCACGACGGCCACGGCGTCGGTGCCGGTGTGGTGGATCGGATAGAGGACGCCGCCGTCGACGATCCGCTCGCCGTCGTCGTCGTCCCAGACCTGATTCCCGATATTACTGGGCGTAAAGATCGTGCCCGGCCGATCGACGCCCCACATCCCCTCGTGAGAGACCCGCGAGTCGGAACAACAGACCGCGACGACGGTCGGGTGCTGGCCGGTCTGGACGTCCGCGAAGTACTCCTCGGGCAGCGACTCGACGTGGCGGCGGTTGCCGGCGAGTAACCGCTCGAGGGTGTCGCGATCGGATCCCATACTCGACCTACACGAACGGTGATGAAAAAGGTTCGAGCCCAGCGTCTCGCCGTGGGAAGACGACGTTCGCGCCGTCGCCGCGAGGTTCCGCGAGCCAAATCTTCACCTATGACCGTCTCCATGGGAAGGTATGGCAGAAACCAGACAGTGGCAACTTGCCAGCCGACCCGTCGGCGAACCGACTCACGACAACTTCGAACTCGTCACCGTCGACCGGCCCGAACCGGACAACGGCGAGGTACTGATCGAGACGCTCTATCAGTCGGTCGACCCGTACATGCGAGGTCGCATGCGCGACGCGGAATCGTACGCCGAACCGTGGGACGTCGGCGACCCGATGAAAGCCAGCGTCGTCGGCGAAGTCATCGAATCCAACTGCGGCCGGTTCGCCGAGGGCGATATCGTCACTGGCGACCTCCTCTGGGCGGAACACGTCGTCGCGGACGCGAACGAACTCCAGCGCGTCAACCCCGACCACGGACCGATCTCGACCGCGCTGGGCGTCCTCGGAATGCCCGGCGTCACGGCCTACTGGGGGCTGAACGACGTCGGTGATCCGAAACCCGGCGACACGGTGGTCGTCTCCGCCGCGGCGGGTGCTGTCGGTTCCGTCGTCGGCCAGCTGGCCCGCCTCTCGGGCGCGCGAGTGGTCGGCACCGCCGGGAGCGAGGCGAAGATCGACTGGCTCACCGACGACCTCGGCTTCGACGCCGCGATCAACTACAAGGAGACCGACGACCTCTCGACCGCGATCGACGAGACCTGTCCCGACGGCGTCGACGTCTACTTCGACAACGTCGGCGGTCCGATCACCGACGCCGTCTGGCCCCGGCTGAACGTCGACGCCCGCGTCGCGGTCTGTGGCCAGATCGCCCTCTACAACGAGACCGAGGTGCCGACCGGCCCGCGGAAACTCGCCAAACTCATCGAGTCCCGCGCGACGGTCGAAGGGCTCCTCGTCAGCGACTACCAGCCCCGGTGGGGCGAGGCCCTCCAGCGGCTCTCGACGTTCGTTCGGAACGGCGACGTGCAGTACCGCGAGAACGTCGTCGAAGGCTTCGAGAACGCACCCGACGCCTTCCTCGGGCTGTTCGAGGGCGACAACATCGGGAAGCAGTTGGTGCAGGTCGCCGAGTACGACGAGTAACCGACGCGGCCCGCGGTCGGCGATCGCCGCGCGAGCAGCCGCGTCGCAGCCGAGCGTCGGCCGTCGACCGCCGACTCCGATGATCGAAACGGTGATACGTCTCTGCTAGTGTCAGTTCCGTATGGTCGCTTCCGAGTCGGAGTCGATCTCGCTCCCCGACGGTCGGACGCTGGCGTTTGCGACCTACGGCGATCCGGACGGTACGCCGCTGCTCTTTCATCACGGTACTCCCGGATCGTCCCACCTCGGAGCGTTGCTCTCCGAGCCCGCTCTCGCCAGGGGCGTTCGCGTGATCGCGCCGAGCCGTCCCGGCTACGGTCGTTCCGATCCGGATCCGGACGGAACGTTCGAAACGTGGGCCGACGACTGTCGGGCGCTCGCCGATACGCTCGGCCTCGAGTCGTTCGCCGTCGCCGGGTTCTCCGGCGGCGGTCCCCACGCGCTGGCCGTCGCCGCGCGCCACGCCGACCGAGTCTCGGCCGTCGGCGTGGTCGGCGCTCCGGTTCCGGCACACGACGGCGGGCCGTTTGGCTCGCTCGTTCGGTTCCCGCACCTTCTGGGCATCGCGTTTCGATTCGGCGCGGCCGTCGCACGGCTCCGGGGGGATCGGTTCGTCGTCGACCAGTTGACCGATCGATCCGTCGACGACGAGACTGCTCGAGTCGTCGGTCGCGACTTCCGCGTCGGACTGTCGGCCGGACCGTCTGGCGCGGTCCGCGAGAGTCGCACGCTCGCGGCCCACTGGTCGCCGTCGCTGCCCGACGGCGGTGTGACGGTTTGGCACGGGGTCGACGACCAAAACGCGCCGATCGGTCCAGTCCGAACCGCCTACGAGGGCCGATCGGCCGTCACCCTCCGCGAGGTCGACGACGACCACCTGGGAACGCTGTGTTCGGTCCGCGACGACGTCGTCGGGCTGGCCGACTGATCGAATCGAGCGACAATCCGCAGCCACTCCCAAGTGGAGCGGATGCTCGACCTGCACGGGTGAAGTGCAGCGAAACTGTGGAACGTCGCAAACTACCACTCCCGCGAAGTGTGGGAAGACACGGGCGATATTCCCGACGAATCGGATTTGAAACGCGAGTTGAAGACAACACTCCAAATACAACGGACTCCATTCTCAGTCCAGTCAGCGCGTTCTGGAGGAACTCGCTGAAGCCTTCAACTCGTGGTACGGCAAACGCAAGAACGACTCTCACCGAGGGAACAAGTGGTGGACTGCAAACCGTAATATCCCAACGCACGGGAATCCTCGCGCTTCAGCGCGGGGAGGATGTCAACCGGGGACTCAGACGATAGCAGGGGTCGCGGGATACGACCACGCCTCGCCGTCGGCGGCCTTGACCGCGGCGATGGCGCAGAACGCCAGATCGACGACCGGCAAGAGCAGTAGCGGGACGATGCCGATGATCGCCAGGACGAAGACGGCCGAGACGAGCATGTAGAACGTGAACGCGATCTGCCAGTTCAGCGCGTTCCGCGCGTTCTCCTCGACGAACGGGTCGTCGGTCGCGACGAGGACGATCAGCGGCCCGATGGCCCACGTGAATATCGCGAGGACGTGCGTGAGCGCCGCCATCGTCGTGTCCCCGTCGGTCCGGCGGTTCGAGCCGTATTCCGTCCGCGAGTCGCTCCGCGAACCGCCTGCGTCCCAGTTGCTCTCCGCGCTCGAGACGCCCCACGAATCGTCGTCTACCGCGTCACCGCACTCGCTGCAGTAGTTCGCGTTCGGCGAGAGCGAGGCACCACAGTTCGGACAGGTGTCGGGAACCATGGTCCGACATCGAGTCGACGGACAAATAACTGTGTCCCGACCGCTCCGCTCGATCGCGGTCAGTCGGTCAGCCCGTAGCCGATCTTGAAGAGGTAGACGTCGATCGCCAGCACCGCCGCGGTGGCGGTCGTCAGGACCCCCAGCGCGAACAGCGGCGCGAAGTCGGCGTAGGGCGCGGGCAGGACGCCGACGCCGATCAGGTCCGAGTGGCCCAGCAGGCCGTACCGGACGCTGTCGACCATGTAGACCATCGGGTTCAGCAGCGAGAGGGTCACCTGCCAGCCCTGCTCGAACGTCTCGAGCGAGTAGAAGACCGCGCCGAAGAAGACCAGCGGTCGGAGGATGAACTGGTTCATGACCGTCAGGTCGTCGAAGTCCCGCGCGACGAGCCCGCCGACGATACCGAGCCCGGCAAACAGCGACGTGATGACGGCCATCGTCGCGATCAGGAACAGGCCGTGTTCGATCCCGATCGGGACGAACAGCCGGCCGACGACGGCGATGATGATCCCGACGACCAGCCCGCGGACCGCGCTGGCACCGACGTAAGCGACGACCATCTCGGCGTAGGAAAGCGGCGACGTCAGCGTCTCGTGGATGTACTCGTTCCACCGGCCGTGGAAGATCGAGAACGAGGCGTTCTCGAAGGCGTTCGAGATCGCCCCGAGGACGATCAGCCCGGGGACGATGAAGAGAATGTAGGGGTAGCCCGCGATCTCGTCGATCCGGCCGCCCAAGATGACGCCGAAGACGGCGAAGTAGAGAACGTTCGTGATCGCCGGCGGCATGAACGTGTTCTTCGGCCGGCGGACGAACCGCAACACCTCGCGCCGGAAGAGCGCCCGAAAGCCGACCGACAGCATCAGGCGACCCCCTCCTGTTTGCGTTTCCGCTCGCGTTTCGCCGACGACTCGTCGTCGCTCCCGTCCGCGCTCTCGGCCGACGACCGCGTGACGGTCCGGTCCTCGCTGCGGGTCAGATCGACGAAGATCTCCTCGAGCGAGGTCCGGGTGATCTCGAGGTCGGCGATCTCGAAGCCCCGCGCCTCGAGGTCGTTGAGCAGTCGCGGCGCGGTCGCCCCGCCGTCGTCGGCCCGGACTTCGAGCCGGTCGCCCGACACTGTCGTTTCGTGTGCGTAGGCCCCGAGGTCGGGAACGCTCGAGGGCTCGGACTCGAGGCGTACGGCGATGGTGTCGGTGCCCCGTTCTTTCAGTTCGTCCGGCGTCGCGACGGTCACCTTCCGGCCCTCGTTCATGATCGCGACCCGATCACAGAGGCGCTCGGCCTCCTCGATGTAGTGGGTCGTCAGCAGGATCGACGTCCCCTCCTCGTTGAGTTCGGTGACGAGTTCCCAGAGGTCGTGGCGGAGCTGGACGTCGACGCCGGCGGTCGGCTCGTCCAGAATGAGGAGGTCGGGATCCGTGACGAGGGCGCGGGCGAGCAGGAGCCGGCGTTTCATCCCGCCGGAGAGCCAGTCGAAGCGTTCGTTTCGCTTGTCGTAGATCCCGACGCGTTTGAGAACCTCGTCGGCGCGGTCGGCGGCCTCGTCCTCGGGAATTCCGTGGTAGCCGGCCTTGTGCATCAGCACCTCCTTGATGGGGAAGAAGCGATCGACGTTGAACTCCTGTGGCGCGAGCCCGATCGCGTCGCGGGCCTGTCGGTAGTCGTCCTCGACGTCGTGACCGAAGACCCGGGCGTCGCCGCCGGTCTTGCGGACCAGTCCGACCAGCGTGTTGATAAACGTCGTCTTCCCCGCCCCGTTGGGGCCGAGCAAGCCGAAGAACTCGCCTTCCTCGACGGTCAGCGACAGCTCCTGCAGAGCGCGGAGATCGCCATATTCCTTCACGAGATCGACGGTTTCGATGGCCGGTGGCATCGGTACAGCGTCGGCCCCGCCGACGGTTAAACTGTTTGTTAGCAGTACCTCCTGCTACGCTATAGTCGAAACTAATGCTATGTGTTCCTGAGTAGGAAATAATTTAGACCCCACTCACGCTGGGAAACAAATCAAAAATCTGGGTCTTTCTCTCTAGTATATATTGTGTGGATTCCAGAAATGAAGAGTACAAGTCCGAAAGCTATGAAAAACCACCCTTCGCGAGGGAGTTGTGGGATTCCTAAGACCCCATTGGATAATAGGACTATCCCTATTATCAGCAACAAACCTGACTTCACGTTCCGGATTTTTCTCTCTACCATACTATTCTATTATCTCTCTTTCAGTAAATATTTTATGGGGAATAAAATACTAGAATCATAGCACAACTCCATGGGAGTTATATACAATAGTATTATAGAAAATATTATAAAAATTTTAGTTAGAAATATTTAATACGGGTGCCAACATACTTCCAATTGGTATATCCGATACAATAAATAGGAGAAGAGCGTTAGAAATGGCCGGTGTTTCTATCGGCGCTTTGGCAAGCAGTAGTGGTACTGTTTTGGCAGACAGTTCTGACGACCAAGATCGTGCTATCAAAGTGAAAGACGGACGGTTTGTACTTGACCGTGAGAATGTAGGAAGACACCAGTATGAAATCCTCAAGCCTGCTATCGAAGATTTCAACAGGGCAATTGAAGATGGTCATATCAAATTAGAGATCTCTAAAGACCATACCTCAGAAATAGAACCACTAAATAAAGAGCCCCAAGTTACTGTTCAACTCCAAAGCAGTGTTGACGAAATGGTGGAGGGTGATGAGTAATGGGTTGTAATGAGGACAAGGGTGAGATCAATAATGGTTTCCTAATAAATAGGAATATGACTCTCTATCTTAGCGACGGAACAGTTAGTGATCTTGATGGATTAATCACATCAGGTGGTGGAGCCGCAGCGGTATATGGGGTGCTAGTTGAAAAGGGAATCCTCGCAGGATCGCTTGCTGGTCCTGTTGCTACAGTTATTGGCGGAATCATCCTTACGTATTGGGGTATGATCAAGGTTCAGAATGACGGCTGCGGCGTCATACTCAAATCAAGAATTCCACTAGGGAACACTGCACCCACGGTTCATTCCCAGTAGACTCCTGACAAACAATTTTTGAGAGTAAGATACAGGGGGTTGGAAGTGGTTCTGTCCGGGACCTGACTATATTGTTATTTTTCCGGCATGAGGGATATAGTCTCACAAAACTTCTGGTACCCCTATGCTATCCTAATAGGATTGATGTTATTTATGGTATAGTATCAACCTCCAATAAACACTCTATATACTACTTGAGGACACGATAACAGCCATATCGCCTTCGAGAGTGTCATACAATGGTCCTCAACAGGCACTATTCGCGGTCCCGATCTTGCACAAAAACGACGACTGACGAAATCATAGGCCTATACGCGAATTGGAGATCAGTTAGGTTGCATAAGACGTATTCTATAACACGTTGATATAGTACTCGGCAATTATGGTGAGACGATCACCTGTATTGATCTCTCCAGCGTCCGATCACCGGAGACGCTCAGTCCGCGGTTCGCGGTCGGTTCGAGGGCGTGACCGCGCCGCTTTGCTGGACGATATCGAGGGCGGTCATCAGGTCGCTTCGCGAGATCAGCCCGACGAGGTCGCCGTCTTCGGGCCGGGGTTCGCCGAACGACCCGCCCGCGTCGGGCACCTCGACGACGAGGAGGCGGCCGATCCCGTGTTCTTGCATCCGTTCGATCGCCGTCATCGCGTCCGAATCGGGGGTGATCGTCTGCAGGTCGGTCGTCATCACGTCCGCGACGGTGTAGGCCTCTCGCTCGACCTGATCGACCTCGCGGGCGTCGGACAGGGTCACGAGTCCGACGAGGCGCTCGCCGGTCGCGCTGACTTCGACGACCGGGTAGCCGGTGTGTCGCTCCCGGAACATCCGTTCGATCAGCACCGCGACCGTCGTGTCGGGCTCGACCGTGTGGAGGTCCTCGACCGGCGTCATGATGTCGCCGACGGTGACGTCCTGAAAGGCCGCCTTCATCGTCACCTGCTGGGCCTCGCTCGAGGCGGCGATGAAGACGAAGAAGGCGACGCCGATGAGGATGATGTTCAGTGCGAACAGTCCGAACAGTCCCATGAAGACCGCGAACAGCTTCCCGACGCTGGCGGCCTGCTGGGTCGCTTGGGCGTAGGGCCGGCCGCGGGCAAGCAGTGCACGCAGTACGCGGCCGCCGTCCATCGGGAACGCGGGGAGCATGTTGAAGACGGCGAGCGCGACGTTCAGAATCGCGAGATAGCCGAGGACGAACCGCGTCCCGCCCAGCAGTTCCGGCGACGCTCCCCCGAGGATCTCGGGCGTGAGAACGAAGAGGCCGTAGGAGCCGATGCCGACGAGGATGCTAACGATCGGTCCCGCGATAGCGATGTTCAGTTCCTGTCGCCAGTCTTCGGGCATCTCCGAGAACGAGGCGATGCCGCCGAACAACCAGAGCGTGATCGAATCGATCGGGAACCCGTACCGCCGTGCGGTCAGCGAATGGCCCAGTTCGTGGAGGACGACGCCGACGAACAGGCCGACGGCGGCCGTCAGCCCGAGTAGCCACGGAATCGGCCCGCCGGTGATGGCTCCGACGTCGATCCCGGCCCCGAGCACCTCGTTGAGGATCTCTGAGACGGGCTCGATCCGCGTGCCGATCAAATACGCAAACAGCGGCAACACGAGCAAGAACGTGAGATCGAGCTTGATCGGGATGTCAAACAGCGAGCCGATCCGGAAACTTCTCATACCCGTTTCTTTCGGCGGCGGACCCTTAAGCGCGCCGACGACTCGGCGTTAACAGTCGAAGCCGCGCGCCGCTCGAGCGGTTCGACCGCCCGAGCCGGACATCAAGTAATATAATTGTAATAATACTACCTATAGTAGCTCTTGAAAGTCAATGCACACCCGATCGCAGGACAGCGTTGTGATCGGTGTGTAACTCGTTTCAAGAGCTACTATAGCATCTCGATACTATACCTCCCATAGCGTTATGTGCGAGTTCGTGGTTTCGTGTTCGCACGCTGATGCAAACGACCACCCACTCACCGCGCGTCGACGAGTTACCGGCCGAACTCGAGTCCGCCCAGTCGAAACTGGTCTATCTCTCCCTCGAGGCGACCGGCGAAGCGACCGCGACCGACCTGCAAGAAGCGCTCGGCCTCCGAAAACTGGCGATTCTGAGCGTCGTCGGCTCGCTCTCGAGCCGGGGGCTGCTCGAGGAAACCGAGGCCGGCTACGTGACCGCGGCCGCCGCGACCGACCCGATCACGGCTTGACATCCTCCCCGCGCTAAAGCGCGAGGATTCCTCCGTTGGGGGTTCGGCTACCGACCCACGGAGGCAACTTGCGGGTTCGTGCGCACTGCTTTGGGACTTTCATGAGGGTATGGTTTCCCCGACCAGTCGTGGTCGTCCCACTCGAATCGCACGGGCCGTGCCATCGGCCTGACTTCGCAATCGCTGTTTTCTCGAAGGAACGTCTCTGACGCTGTGAGGTCGGCGTGCCCCTCGAACCCACACGGACACGACAGCGTATCCTCGTGGCGAACCGTCTCCTCGTGGTCGCCACACTCAGGACACGTCTGACTCGTCCATGCTTCCGACTCGACTTCGAGAGAGATGCCGTACTCCTCACAGACACACGCGAGACGGTGGATGAACTTCTTGAACGCCCAGAAGTTGTGCGTCTTCTCGTTCACCCTGACCGACCAATGTGTTTCCAGCACGTCGGTCAAATCGCCCACGTACACCGTCGCCACGCCCTCGTCGTACAACCGTTCAACGAGGTCACGCACTAGCGCGTTCTGCGCGTGGTCACGGCGCTTCGTCCGCTGTCGGTACAGCCGTCGAATCCGCTTGGAACTGTAGCGTCCCTCTCGGAGTTTCGACTGTAGGCGGGCAATTTCATTGGTCGTCTCGCGGAACCGTCCGAACAACTCACGACCGTCGTAGAGGTACTGGGAACCAGTAGTTGTGGAACACGCGACGAGATTGTTCGCGCCAACATCGAGGGCGGCTTCTTCGGAAGCCAGTGGTGAATCCAGTCGAGAATCAGGGACAGTGACTGGTTGAAAAGCCCTGAACGTGTCGCTAACCCCGTCGTACTCGAGTTCCAGACGACCCTGTTCGCCGTTCCACTTCGGGTTGCCTCGGACTTCGAGGCGGAGTCGTTCGTGGTAGCCGAGTCCGTATTCGTCTTTCAGTTCTTGCCCGACAGGAATTTCGAGACGGCTACGATCGCCCCACTCAATCGTGTACTGGTTGTTGCGGATGTAGGTACGGAGTTCGCGTCCATCTTCCTCGTTGCCCCAGTACGACGGTGGGTTGGCGTCCTCGCCTTTCTCTTTGAGGGCGAAGAACGACCGCCACGCTTCGCTGTTCTTGCGCGTGACCTGTTGGACGGTCGCGCTTCCGACGACGCCGTTGTAGCGCCCTCGATACTCGGAAGTGTCCCACACGTTGCCGTCACCGAAGTAGTTCTGACGACGTTCGTAGGTCAACTCGTTCCACAGAGAGGCGGAGGCGTCAAGTAGCCGTAGGAGGGCACTCTTTGTCGTTCTCGGTCTGTGGAACCACCTCGAAGGTGTTGACGCGCTTCATTCGCCGTCACCTTCCTGTTCAGCGATGTACTGTTCGACAGCGCCCTTCGAGGCGCTTCCAGCTGTTCCGACGTAGTACGAACGAGTCCACTTCACGCGGTCATCGTACCGCTGATTGTACTTGCGGGCGGAGATGCCCTTCACCCAGTTGACGATGAGTGACGGGGCGTTCTTCGGTGGACTCCCGATGAACAGGTGTACGTGGTCAGGCATGACCTCGGACTCGGCCAGTTCGAGGTCTTTGTCGTCACAGATTTCCGCGAAGATGGTTTCGAGACGTTCCTTCGTCTTCTCCGTCAGGTGCGAACGCCGATACTTCGGCACGAACACTATGTGGTAGTAGAGTTCGTATTTCGCGTGACGGGTACTCTTTACCATCTATGCATACTATTACGGTCAGATGATTAAAGATTGCGTTGGAACCCCGTCTATGCCATCGTCGGCGGTTGAATACTGTTGGTCGTAACTTCCCGACAGCGACGGACGCGGCGCTTCGAAGCCTTTATCCGCTCGGTGGGCTTCCGTTTTCGTAAGTAACCACCATGTCCGACAAACCTGCCTCCATGTACCGGGAGATCAGTAAGCCGGCCTACACGCGCCGCGAATACATCACCGGCATCCCGGGCTCGAAGATTGCACAGCACGATATGGGCGACACCACGGCAGACGCCGAGGACTACCCCGTCCAGATCAGCCTCGTCACGGAAGAAGAGGTCCAGATCCGCCACGGGAGCCTCGAGGCGTCGCGCCTCTCGGCGAACCGTCACATGCTGAAAAACGCCGGCGAGAACAACTACAAGATGGTCCTGCGCAAGTTCCCCCACCACGTCATCCGGGAGAACAAGCAGGCGACGGGCGCGGGGGCAGACCGCGTCTCCGACGGGATGCGCCAGGCCTTCGGGAAGATCGTCGGCACCGCCGCTCGCATCGACGCCGGCGAGCGCATCTTCACCATCTGGTGTGACGTCGACGACGCCGAGTTCGCCAAGGACGCCCTTCGGCGCTCCTACAACAAGATCTCGCCGCCGTGTCGCGTCGTCGTCGAGCGCGGCGAAGAACAGCTGATCGCCTAAGACCCACCTTTTACGCTGCGGTCTGCTGCGCTGGTGACTTCGTCACACAGCGCAGCATCCCTCGGTAAAAGCTGGACCAAAAGCACTCCTCCTTCCCCTCCACTTCGTTCCGGGTCAGTCGTCGGCCCGCTCGTTCGCGCCCGCAGCGCTCACTCGCGGTCGATATCGGGTAGCGGCCTGCCCTCCCCCGAGTCGCTGGCTTCTCGTTGGACTCGAAGCCCGCTCCCGGCCGCCGCATCTCGAGCGGAGCGGTTCCGCCTCGAGCAGTTTTTTGCCTCCCTCACCCCGAGTACCCCGTATGATCGATCTCGCGGTCGCGAACGCGCAGGAGACGTTCGGGCGGATGCGAGAGCCGCTGGCCGAACGGGGGATACGGGTCCATCACGTGCCCGCGAGCGAGCGCGTGGTCCCGCTGGGGGCCGACGCGCCGTGGGCGGCCGGCGACTACGACGTCGGCTTCGTCTACCCCGGTCGGCTCATGGAGGGTGGGGTCGCCGACGCCCTGCTCGAGATCCCGTGGCTCAACGACCACGAGGCCGTCCTGACCTCGCGGAACAAGGCCGAAGTGCTGGCCCGCCTCGAGCGGGCCGACCTCCCGGTGCCGAAGTCGGTGTACGTCTCGAACGACGTGAGCGAGACCGAACTGGCCGACGTCTTCGACCGCTTCGAGCCGCCGGTCGTCGTCAAACCGAACTCGACGACGCGGGGGGTCGGCGTCGCGAAGGCCCACGACCTCGATTCTTTCCTGGGGATCTGTGACTACCTCTCGCTGGTCCACGACTACCGCGCGACCGGCGACCGCTCCTTTCTCGTTCAGGAGTACCTCCCGAACGCGACCGACTACCGCGTCATGGTCCTCGAGGGCGAGTACGTCGGCGCGGTCGAGCGCCGACTGCCCGACGCGGCGATGCGGGAGGGCCAGTGGAAACACAACGTCCACCGCGGGGCCGAGGCCACCGGCGTCGACCTCCCCGCGGAGTGGCGCGCCCTCGCCGAATCCGTCGCCGCCGACCTCGAGATTCCGTTCCTGGGTGTCGATCTGCTCGAGACCGACGACCGACTGGTGGTCAACGAGACGAACGCTCGACCGACGATCGACGCGGAGACGAAGTACGAGCCGGACTTCTACGATCGACTCGCGGCCGCGATCCGTGCGACCGCGGAGCGATGATCACCGCGGCGACGGCTGCTCGTTCGGAACACGGCCGCAACCGGGTTCGACCGCGATATAGACGCATACGGACCGACCACCGCAAAGCGAGTATCGATCCGGAGTGAGCCGGACCCGGTCTTTCCACCCCGTGAACTCCGCGGTCGGTTTGGAGAGCGACGCCACTCGAAACTCTCAGTGCCAATACCGAAAACGAGGGAGCGACCGCGACGGCCCGACTACTCGAGGCTGATGTCCGAGGACTGTTCGGCCTGCTCGAAGACGACCTCGAGGACGCCGTTGTTGTAGGTCGCCGAGGCGGTGTGTTCGTTCACGGGAGAGGGCAGGGAGACGCGCTCGTCGTACTGGCGGTGGTCGCTTTCCGCGGAGATGGTCAGGGTCGTGCCGTCGCACTCGAGTTCGATGTTGTCCTTCTCGACGCCGGGGAGGTCGGCGACGACGCGGACCTCGTCGTCGGTCTCGTGGATGTCGACGTGGGTGTCCATGCCGAAGCCGTTGTCGACGTCGCTCGAGGAGTCGAAATCGACGTTTGCGTCCGCACCGTTCATCATCTCGTTCATCATCCGCTCGATCTCGCGAAACAGGTCGTCGAAGGGTTCGTCGCGGTCGTCTCGGCGCATGTGGCGGTTTAGGGGACCACGTGGCAAAAACTTTCTGTCGTCGCTATAGGATCGGCGGCCGCGTCCGTGGTGGTTCGGCCCGTTTGCGAGGAGTCGAGCCACGACACCGCGTGGCGCTCCAGCCGTTAGAGTCCGATGCCGAGCGTCTCGTTTGTGGTCTCGATGCTCTCGGCGGCGTCGGCGCTGCCGGTCACCGCGCGGATCGCGTCGACGTTTTCGGGCACGACGTCGCTCTCCTGGTGGATCCCCTGGAAGAGATAGAGATCGTCGCCGACGGTCGAGATCGACTCCTCCCAGATGCAGTTCTCCCAGATGTCACCGCGGGGTCGGCCCGCGTCCATCGCGTACTCCTTGAGTTTACCGCTGCCGTCGATGTCCAACCGCTCGGGGATCAGGAACAGGCGCGACTCGTCGGCCAGCAGCTCGCGGACCTCGGCGGCGTCGACCTCCTCCGCTACGGTGACGTTGAGACTGTGCATGTGCATCAGCGTCGCGGGCACCTTCATCCCGAGCGTGTCGATGTCCAGATCGTCGAAGATGGTCTCGACGTCGGGACCGTGGTGGGACGGAATGGTGACCGGGTTCGGCAGGATGTCGTTGATCGGGCCGCGGGAGGTCTGGCCGGGGTCGCCGCCGCGTCGAACCAGCGTCGCGCGGACCTTCTCGACGCCGTATTCCTCGCGCAGCGGAGCGATGACCCGCGAGAGTCCGGTCGTGTTACAGGAGACGACGCGGACGTGGTCGGCGTCGGCGGCGTCCTCGAAGTTCGAGCGCGCGTTGAAGCTCGTGTCGACGAGGTCGGCGTCCTCGCCGCCCTGATAGAGCGCCGGGGTGTCGTACTCCTCGTAGAGGGCCCTGTTCTGGGCACCGATCCCCGAGGGCGTGGCGTCGACGACCACGTCGGCCTCGGCCACGAGGTCCTCGACGGGGCCGGCGATCTCGAGGCCGGCCTCGTCGAACAGGTGTTCGCGCTCCTCGACGGCCGCGTACAGCGGGAAGCCCTTCTCGACCGCCGTCTCGGCCTCGAAGTTGGGGCGGGTCTTCGCGACGCCCAGTACCTCCATGTCGGGCTGCTGTCGGACCGCGTCCGCGACGCGTTTGCCGATCGTGCCGTAGCCGTTGATCGCGACCTGTTGCATATGCTCGGGAGTGGACCACCGAGCGGGATAATCGTTTCGAGCCGTCACAGCCGACGTTTACTCGGATCGGAGTTTCGATCCCTCTCGAGGCCGATCTCGGCGCTCGGACGGCGCGCTCGAGCCGCCGACCTACCGCGTCGGGACCGAGCGGACCGCGTGCCGGCGACGGGCCGAGGGCAAGACATATCGGCCCGCTTACCCCAGAGTAGTGTATGGCAGCACTTCGAGCGGCGGCGGAGACGGCCGTCCGCCAATGTCTGGCTCTCGACGCGGCTGAGTCGTGTGCGATCGTCACCGATGACAAGCGCGAGCGGATCGGCGAGGCACTCTACGAGGTAGCGGCGGAGATCACCGACGACGCGGTGATCGTCCGGTATCCGCCGGGCGACACGCACGGCAGCGAGCCCCCCGAACCCGTCGCGGCGGCGATGGCCGGGGCCGACGTGGTCCTCGCGCCGACGACAAAGAGCCTGAGTCACACCCGCGCCCGGACCGAGGCCAACGCGGCCGGGGCGCGGGTCGCGACCCTGCCGGGGATCACCGAGGACGTGTTCACGACGGGGCTCGAGGCCGATTACGACTCGATCGCGGCCCATTGCGAGGGAGTTCACGAGCAGGTCGCCGACGCCGACGAGATCCGGGTCACGACCGATGCCGGGACCGACATCACCTTCGGCGTCGGCCGCCGGGAGTGGCTCGCCGACACCGGTATCGTCCACGAGCCCGGCGAGATGTCGAACCTGCCCGCGGGCGAGGTCTTCATCAGCCCCGAGACCGCCGACGGCACCTTCGTCGTCGACGGGACGATGCGCCCGCACGGACTGCTCGCGGACGACCGGCGGCTCACCTTCGAGGTCGAGGACGGTCTGGTCACGCACATCTCCGACGACGAGATCCGCGAAACCGTCGAGAACGCGGCCCAGAAGGTCGACGACGCCGCCTACAATCTCGCCGAACTGGGAATCGGAACGAACGTCGCGGTCACCGAACTCGTCGGCTCGGTCCTCTTAGACGAGAAGGCGGGCGGGACCGTCCACATCGCGATCGGCGACGACGCGGGGATCGGCGGCGAGACGGACGCGCCGATCCATCTCGACGGCATCCTCCGCGAGCCGACGGTGTACGCCGACGGCGACCCCATCGATCTGCCGACGCCGACCGACGGCTGACCGCGCTTCGCTTCGCTTCGAAAGTGTTCGAACCTAGTGGATTCAAGTGATGGCACCGCGTGACCGCAGCTATGAGCGACTCTCGAGCGTACGACATTCGGGGGATCGAACTGACCGACGACCGGTACACGGTCGAGCAGGGGTTCGTCCGGAACAAGTACAGGGCCATCGATAGCGCCGGCGACACCGTTCTCAAAGGGAAACAGAAGATGCTGAAGATGAAAGAGGAGTTCCCCTTCGTCGACGGCGAGGGCAACGAGGTCTTCACCGTGAAGGCCGGCGGTATCATCGACGTCGCGGGCAACTACCTCCTCTCGGACGCACAGACCGGCGAGGACCTCGTGATTCTGGACAACGACTACTCGCTGTTGCAGGACACGTGGACGATCCGCGACGCGACGACCGAGGAGAAACTGGCCGCGATCGACTCCCGCGGCGCGCTGGTGACGCTGGCTCGGGATCTCGTTCCGTTCGGCGGGCTGATCCCCCACAAGTACGAGATCACGGACCAGTCGGGCTCACACGTCGGCTCGATCAACGGGCGGATCGGGCTGCGCGACCGTTACGACATCACCATCGACGATGCCAGTGACGTCCCAAAAGAGCCCGTCGTGGCCGCGGCGATGGTCATCGACGCGATCCAGGACAACTGATGAGCGTCGTTCGCACGGGCGCGACGGGTTCAATCGCCTTTTCAGTGCGTAGCGTCTAGAGCGGGTCATGAGCGAGACACCGGATCGGGTTCCGACGCCCTGTCCCTCCTGTTCGCCGGACCTCGAGACGGTCCACGAGGTACTGACGGAAGGCGGCGGCACCTACACCGTTCGTTGCAGCGAGTGCAGTCACGTCCACAAGGTCCAGCCAGACAGCGAGCGCGAAGTGACGCTGGACGTCGTCGTCTCCCAGAGCGGCGAGTCCTTCACCGCGAACGTCACCGCGCCCGAAGACGAGGAAATCGCGGTCGGCGACGAGTTCATCTTAGAGACCGAGGCAGTCCTCTCGACGGTTCGAGTCACGAGCGTCGAACTCGAGGGCCACAAGCGAGTCGAGGAGGCCCCCGCGGACGAGCTCGAGACCGTCTGGACTCGCGAGGTCGACAACGTGGCGGTCAACGTCACCGTCCATCCGCAGGACGGCTCGAAAGACGACAGCCGCTCCGTTACGGTCCAGGTCCCCGGCGACTACGAGTTCGAGGTCGGCGCAGTCGAGTCGTTCGGCGACGACGAGTTCGAGATCGACGCCTTCGTCGTCCGCGGCGACGCCGAGGGCTACCGCCGGGACCGCTTCGAGGTACCGGGCGACACCGGCTTCGCGAAGGACATCAAGCGCGTCTACGCCTACGACGAGCAGAGCAGCGCCTGGTCGGCCTGGTAGTCGGACGACGTCGCCGAACCGTCCGGCTCGTGTCGGCTCCCCACTGCTACTTACCGACGATTTCTGCCTCGAGAGTCGCACTCTCCCGTCAGTCGCGGCTCCGGTCGGTGCCGGTACCTGCTACCCGACCGCATACGTGGCCCGAGCCCGTACTCTCGACCATGACCGACAGCTACGAGACCGCCCGTCAGCGGATGCTCGAGACCGTCGCGGCCCGCGTCGACGACGACCGCGTCCTCGCGGCCCTCGAGGCGGTCCCGCGTCACGAGTTCGTCCCGCCGGACCGCCGAGACAGCGCCTACGCCGACCGCCCGCTGCCGATCGGCGACGGGCAGACGATCAGCGCGCCGCACATGGTCGCGATCATGGCCGACCTGCTCGCCGTCGAGTCCGGCGATGCGGTCCTCGAGATCGGCACCGGCTGTGGCTACCACGCGGCCGTCACGGCCGAGCTGGCCGGCGACGAAAACGTCTACAGCGTCGAGTACAGCGCCGAACTGGCCGACCGGGCGCGCGAGCGACTCTCCGATCTGGGTTACGACGGCGTCTCGATCCGGGTCGGCGACGGGCGCGAGGGCTGGCCGGACCACGCGCCCTACGATGCCGTCTACTTCACCTGTGCCGCCGCCGAGTTCCCGGCTCCAGTCGTCGAGCAGGTCCGGCCCGGCGGCCAACTGCTCGCGCCGATCGGGACCGGCCGCCAGACGCTCGTCGACGCGACGAAACGCACGGACGGCTCGCTCGAGCGGACTGAACGCGGCGGCGTCCGGTTCGTCGAGATGCGCGGCTAACCGTGTGACGGCATCTCCCCGCAAGCGCGCCATTCATAACCGCCGCCCCGATAGCTGGCGTATGGAACCCGCGGTACTGCGCGAGGACATGGTCGACGGTCTCGAGTCTCCGCCCAGGGACGTGCTGGGTGACGAGGACGTGGCCGTCGCGATGCGCGACGTCCCGCGCCACGCGTTCGTCGACGACGAGCGGACGGCCTACGCCGATCGCGACCACGAGGCGCTCGGGACGCGCGTCCTCGCCCCCAGCACCGTCGCCCGCCTGCTACAGGCGCTGTCCCTCGAGCCCGACCAGACGGTGTTGATCGTCGGTGCCGGCGTCGGCTACACCGCCGCCGTGGCGGCCGAGATCGTCGGCGAGACGAACGTCCACGCCGTCGACATCTCGCGGCCGCTGGTCGTCGAGGCCCGCGGCAACCTCGCCGAGGCGGGCTACGAGGGCGTCCTCGTCGACCGCCGCGACGGCGCGGACGGCCTCCCCGAGTACGCGCCCTTCGATCGCGTCCTGCTCGAGGCGGCCGCGGTCGATCCGCCGCGTGCGCTGCTCGAACAGTTGACCGACTGCGGTCGACTCGTCTTCCCTCGTGGTACCCAGAAACAGCGCCTCGAGGCCGTCTCGAGCGACGGCGTGGTCGACCGGTTCGAGCCCGTTTCGTTCGATCCGCTCCTCGTGGAAGGCGAGCAGTCCGGCGCGGTCGAGCGCAACCGGACGACCCGCGAGGACCGCGAGCGTGCCCAGCGACGCGCCGAATCCCGCCGGGGCTGGGAACACAACTGGATCGAGTGGGAAGACACAGGTGACGGGCAGTCCCGGCGACGATCGTCCCGTTGACGATCGTCTCGTTGACATCGTCGTCTATCGCTCGCGGACCGATTACACCGTCTTGACGGTCGGTCCCGCCACGATATTGTTCGGAGTCGCTGTCGCTGAGCGGGAAGTGGGGGAAAGGGGTGGGGAAAGGGGGTGGGGGTGGCGACAGTCTGTCTCGTATCGCCACTTCGGGGTACGTGCCGGTGGGGGTTAAGAATGTCTTCTAATATATTAGCACCATCGAGATATTACTACTAATCAATTAGTATCTCATTAGACAATAACTAATGGCAGCTACTATAGTCGCCACCAAAGTTGCGATACACCTCCCCCCACGACTGCATCGGATTGGAGCGTCGATCGTTTCAGTCCGATCTCTCCCGTCGAGTTCAGTTATCGGTCGTCCGCTGGTGTCCCCACGAACGGCTGACGGCCCGACGAATCGCCGGTTCGGGATCAGTTCGAGTCCACTCGACTCGGCCGATGGCACGATCTACGAGAGCCAGCGGTCGCTCTCGAGTGCGAGTTCAGGGAAAGGGGGTGGGGGGATTGGGGATGGCGACAATCGATTGCAGATCGCCGCTTGGCGATACGAACCGATGCGAGTTAACTATGATCTCTAATCCCTTGGTGTCGACAGCAAACGTGTACTAATCAGTTAGCGGTTCCGTCGAACGCCAACGAAACGAGCTTTCGTTCGGCCGCACGGAGGTGATAGTGGTAGGTCGGCGACGACACGTCCAGTGCGTCCGCCAGCTCCTCACCAGTACTCTCGCGCGGCCACTCGAAGAAGCCGCTGTAGTGGGCCGCCTGCAGCGCTTCGAACTGCTTGTCGGTGAGTCGCTCGGCCAGATGCGTATCGAGCTGTCGCGCCGATATCGTTCCCGTCCGTTCGCGTTTGGCCACCAGTTCCGTTTCGGGGTACTCTTCCCTGATCGCCTCGACCAGCGACCGGATCTCGACCTCCTGTGGTACCTCGAGGACGAGCGTCGCCGTCCCGTCCTCGGCCGTCGCCCTCCGTATCTGTACGTCGTACGTCCGCAAGACGTCGAGAAACGGCGTCGACGCGACGGTGAGTTCGAACAGCCGTTCGTCGTCGCCCTCGGAAACGACCGACAGCGTCTCGATCGACGCCCAGTCGGCCTCGAGGTCGGTCAACGACGCCGTCGCCGGCGCGCTGATGAAAAGCACGACGCCGTCCTCACCCCGATCGACCACGCCCTCGAGCGTGACCGGCCCCGCGTTTGCGGCGTGGTCGGAGAGGCGATTGAGCAACAACCGCGAGTCCCCGACCGCGAGTTCGAGTTCGAGACGGCTGTCGGTCACCATCGCGCGCGTCCGCTCGACCGACCGGATCGCGTGGCCGATCGTCTCCCCGAGCTCGCCCAGTACCTCGCGCTCGCTCTCGCGGACCGAGTCGGCCCCCGCGACGTGGACCACCAGGGCGCCGTGCCGGCGCTCGTCGGCGACCAACGGCACGCCCAGTACCGTCTGATAGCCGTAGGTCAACGCCTCCTTGCGCCGCGACTGCCACCCGTCGGCCTCGAGGACGTCCCGGACCGTCCGGACGCCGTCACCCTCGAGCGTCTCCCGGACCAGTCCGATCTCGGGTGCGCGCTCCCCGTCGTCGCGGATCCGGTCGATGTATGCGGCGTCGATGCCGGCCCAGGCAGCCGGGACGGGCGGATCGTCGTCGCTCGCGGCGATCCAGGCGAAGCGATACCGGTCCGTCTCGGCGAGTCGATCGCAGACGATCGCTTCGATTTCGTCCCGCGTCGACGCCTGTGCGACCCCGTGATTGATTTCGCGGACGATCTCGTTCGTGTGATTGAGCCGCGTCAGCTCCTCGTTTTGCTGGGTTAACGTCCGGTCGTGATCCCGAAGCAACTGCTCGCGCTCGGCCCGATCCAACGCGGCCTCCGTGTTGGCCCCCAGGATGTGCAACAGCTCCGTCATCGTCTCGTCGAATCCGTCAGTGACCTCCGTTCCCGCGATCAACACGCCGTGAGTTCCGAGCGGCACGATCGCCTCGCACCGGCTCACCGTCTCGATGCCGTCCCCGCGAGTGACGTCCTCGTAACGGGCGCTTTCCCCCTCCGAGAACACCTCCCAGACGAGCCCCTCACCTCGCTCGAAGCGCGTCTCCGGGTCCCCCGGCTCGAGGGATTGGCCCGTCGACGCCGCATGCTCGAGGACGCCCGCGGTCGGCTCGAACGCGTAGGCCGCGGCGACGGCTACCTCGAGGATCTCGTCGGCCGTCTCGACCGCCGACCGATAGATCTCGTCTTTGGTTTCGGCCCGCATCAGGTCCCGCGTCGTCTCGTGGAGCGTCGTCAGCGTCCGCTCGTACCGGCGCTCGCTCTCCCGGAGTTCCGTCTCGGTTCGGTACTGGGCGACGGCGTTCGTGACCTGGTTTGCCAACAGGGCGTACTGCTTCTTGCCTGACCCTTTCTGGAGGTACTGTGTGACCCCCGCTGCGATCGCCTCGCTGGCGATCTCCTCCGATCCGCGCCCGGTAAAGAGAATAAAGGGAAGGTCCGGATCGTCCTCACGGACCCGCTCTAACAGCTCGAGGCCGGTCATCTCCGGCATCTCGTAGTCGCTGACGATACAGTCGACGTCCCGCCGCTCGATGAACTCAAGCGCCTCCCGGCCGTCCGTCGCCGAGAGGGCGACGATCGACTCGCGTTCGCGCTCGAGCCTCTCGCCGGCGAGGTCCGCGAATCCGGGTTCGTTGTCGACGATGAGTACGGTGATCGGTTGTGACATGGTTCCGCTGAGACCGACGAACCGCAGTTCTAGCAGTACATTATCGCCGGTTTATCTATTCGAGTCTCACATGAGTACTAATATATTAGGATAGACGCCGAGGGCCTGCTAACTTCATCGAGTGATGGATAACGGAACAGGGCTGTAGCGGATATTAATCCGCACCCGGGTTCTTCATCGATTTCGTACTGCGTGATCGGACCGGTCGAGAAACCTACCTCTCGAGACCGGCTCAACCGAACCCGCGAGAAAAGGCACGGCGAACGCCGTACGGCGATCACGGGAGTCGATTCTCGAGGCGGTACCTCTCGGCGAGCTTGACGCTCGGGTGATCGATCTCCGGCTCCGTCAATCGTAAGTACGTACTTTTCTTTCCGACGTCGTCGATCGGTACCCAGTACAACGTCCCGGTTTCTTTGCAGCGAACGGCGAACGCATCCACTTCGCCGTCGTAGTTATCCATCGTCACGGTTCCGTCCGTCGTTGTTTTGCTGGCCGTTTTGAACCGCACGACGTCGTCCTCGATCCACCCAGTCTTGCACTGGATTCGGAGCAATCGGCGGCCAGCATCTAAGACGAGATCGTACTTGTCGTTGTCGCCGAACGGAACGGAGACGGTGTATCCCTCTGCGATGAGTGCTGCAATGATCCGCGCTTCCGTTTCGTCGCCGGTCTGTTTGACATTCATTTTACTCTATACGTTAATGTCTCAAACCAGTAGTGGTAAATATGAATGCAGACATATTTCAGTTGGTCGAAAGCAGCCTTCGCCCATCGCGGCGCTTCTCGCTCGAAAACTGCATCGGGAAAACGCGCGAGGCGGGATTTGAACCGCGGTCGCAGCGAAGCAACTCTCTGATTCAAATCCCGAGTACCGCTTTTCCGGTCTCTGACTCCTCACGGCAAGTGAGCTGACCGCTCGTGGAAGTTGAGAGTGGGAAAAGCGCCCGAGGCGGGATTTGAACCCGCGTCACGACCGTGACAGGGTCGTATGATGGGCCACTACACCACCCGGGCTCGCAACTCCTCGTTTCGCCGTCGGAGTATTAAGGGTTTTGTTCCCCGACTGTTCTCAATGCTGGATGACACGTTTTCTCGTCAGTACTCGTGTATCGCGACTCGCGTTCCCGAGAGATCAGCCTCTGTGTCAGATAGACAGCCGAGACTGAGTTACACTCCCGAACTCGACTCGTCGTTCCCGAACTTCGCCGGCCACGTTTTTGTAGTTCTACGCGCTGCTTTCCGATTAGTTCCGGAACAATGCCCGAGACGGGATTTTGAACCGCGATCGCAGCGAAGCGGCTCCTAATTCGAATCCGAGTACTGCTTTTCCGGCCTCAGACCACTCACGGCAAGTGAGCTGACCGCTCGTGGAAGTTGAGATCGGAAAAGCGCCCGAGGCGGGATTTGAACCCGCGTCACGACCGTGACAGGGTCGTATGATGGGCCACTACACCACCCGGGCTCGCAACTCTTCGTTTCGCGGTTACAGTATTAAGGCTTTTCAATCGAGACCCGTGTGGTACGGTCAATCGATCCACGACCGTCGCCTCGAGCGCCCCTCTCGCCCACATCGTGATACCGGATCACACGACCCACAAGGAATATAACTGAGAACCGGCTACTCCCGAGTGTGATCGTTCGCTCCGGTCAGGTTCGCCCGGCCGGGTAGCCCCGCTTGTGCCTCGAGTTAGTAACCGTTAAATGGTTCCCGCCGCTACCTGCCTGTAGTATCTCGTGACAGCCGCTTCTCTCCCGATAGCAGACACGCACACCCACACATGGTAGACGTAAGCCAACACGAACTCGTTCCGGAGCATACCGTCCTCGAGGACGACGAACTCGAGGAGGTGCTGACGGAATACAACATCGATCGTACAGATCTGCCGAAAATCAAGCGCAACGACGCCGCGCTCCCCGACGACGCGGAGGTCGGCGACGTCATCCAGATCGTGCGCGACTCGCGTACGACCGACCAATCAGTCGTATACCGACTCGTGGTGGAATAAATGGCAATGGAACTCAACCGCGACAAACGACGAGAGATCTCGCGCGAATATTTCTCGAAGGAACGGATCGCCGAACACCACTACCGCTCGTTCAACGCCTTCCTCAACCGGGGGATGCAGGAGGTCGTCGACGAGAAGGCGACGATCGACACGGACATCGGTGACAAGGAAGGCGAGGAGCCGGTCCACGTCGAGCTGGGCGACGTCCGCGTCGTCACGCCCCGCGTCCGCGAGGCCGACGGCTCCGAGGAACTGCTGTATCCGCAGGAGGCCCGACTTCGAAACATTACCTACTCCGCGCCGGTCTTCATGGAGATGTCGATCGTCAAGGGCGAGGAGGGCGACCAGCGGGTCGTCGACTCCACGGAGACGAAGATCGGTCGGATGCCGATCATGGTCGGCTCCGAGAAGTGTAATATCGCCGGCTTCTCCGACGAGGAACTGATCGAGATCGGCGAGGACCCCGCCGACCCCGGGGGCTACTTCATCGTCAACGGCTCCGAGCGGGTGTTGATGACCAGCGAGGACCTCGCGCCGAACAAGATCCTCGCGGAGTACGACACCAAGTACGGCGACGAGATCCAGGTCGCAAAGACATTCAGCCAGCGCCGTGGCTACCGCGCCCTGGTGCTGTGTGAGCGGACCCGGGACGGCCTGCTCGAGGTATCCTTCCCCTCGGTCTCTGGATCCATCAACTTTGTCACCCTCGTGCGCGCCCTCGGACTCGAATCGGACGAGGAGATCGTCCACAAGGTCTCGAACGATCCCGAGGTCGTCAAGTACATGCTCGAGAACCTGGAGGAAGCGGAGGTCCAGACCGAGGAGGAGGCCATCGAGGAACTGGGCAAACGCGTCGCCTCCGGCCAGGGCAAGAACTACCAGCTCAAGCGCGCGAACTACGTCATCGATCGGTACCTCCTGCCCCATCTCCACGAGGACGGCGTCGAGGAGGAGGACGTCCGCATCAACAAGGCTCACTACCTCTGTCGGATGGCCGAGGCCTGTTTCGAGCTGGCGCTCGGGCGTCGCGAATCCGACGACAAGGACCACTACGCGAACAAGCGGCTGAAGGTGAGCGGCGATCTGATGAAAGACCTGTTCCGGACCGCGCTGAACAAGCTCGCCCGGGACGTCAAATACCAGCTCGAGCGCGCGAACATGCGTAATCGGCAGCTCTCGGTCAACACGGTCGTCCGCTCGGACGTCCTGACCGAACGCCTCGAACACCCGATCGCGACGGGTAACTGGGTCGGCGGCCGCTCGGGTGTCTCCCAGCTGGTCGACCGAACCGACTTCATGGGCGTTCTCTCGCACCTGCGTCGGCTTCGCAGCCCGCTTTCTCGCTCGCAGCCACACTTCGAGGCGCGGGACCTGCACGCGACCCAGTGGGGTCGCATCGGACCCTCCGAGACGCCGGAGGGTCCCAACTGTGGGCTGGTGAAGAACTTCGCCCAGTCGATGGAACTGTCCCAGAACGTCGAGGACGAACAGGAACTCAAACGCGAACTGGCATCGATGGGGGTCGAGGGCATTCCCGGCCTCGAGGGCATCGAACGAACGGCGGCCTCAGGGGACGACTAAATCATGAGCAGCCAAAAACGAGAGGCGAAAGTCTACGTCAACGGATCGCTGGTGGGGACCCACCCCGATCCGCACGAACTGGCAGAACAGATCCGGGAAGCGCGACGCATCGGCGACGTGAGCGAGATGGTCAACGTCTCGGTCAAAGACCGTACCCGCGAAGTGATCGTCAACGCCGACGCCGGCCGCGCGCGACGACCGCTTCTGGTCGTCGAGGACGGCGAACCGCGCATCTCCGAACAGGAGATCGAGGCGCTCCGCGAGGGGGATCTCGAGTTCGAGGATCTGGTCGATCACGGGTACATCGAGTTCATCGACGCCGAGGAGGAAGAGGACATCCTCGTGGGCGTCGACGAGGACGATTTGACCGAGAACCACACCCACCTCGAGATCGACCCATCGCTGATCTTCTCGATCGGTGCGGGGATGATCCCCTACCCCGAGCACAACGCCAGCCCCCGCATTACGATGGGAGCGGGGATGATCAAGCAGTCGCTTGGCCTGCCCAGCGCGAACTACCGGATCCGACCGGACACGCGCCAGCACCTGCTGCATTACCCCCAGCTCTCGATGGTCAAGACCCAGACGACAGAGCAGATCGGCTACGACGAACGGCCCGCGGCCCAGAACTTCGTCGTCGCGGTGATGAGCTACGAGGGGTTCAACATCGAGGACGCGCTGGTCATGAACAAGGCCAGCGTCGAGCGCGCGCTCGCTCGCTCTCACTTCTTCCGGACCTACGAGGGCGAGGAACGCCGTTACCCCGGCGGCCAGGAGGACCGTTTCGAGATCCCTTCCCAGGACGTCCGCGGTGCCCGCGGCGAGGAGGCCTACAACCACCTCGACGAGGACGGCCTCGTCAACCCCGAGACCGAGGTCGACGAGAACTCCGTCCTGCTCGGGAAGACGAGTCCGCCGCGATTCCTCGAGGAGCCCGACGATATGGGCGGACTCTCGCCCCAGAAGCGGCGCGAGACCTCCGTCACCATGCGCTCGGGTGAGTCGGGGATCGTCGACACCGTCACGCTCATGGAGGGTGAGGACGGCTCGAAGCTCTCGAAGGTCTCGGTGCGCGACGAGCGGATCCCCGAACTCGGGGACAAGTTCGCATCGCGACACGGCCAGAAGGGTGTCGTCGGCCACCTCGCGCCCCAGGAGGACATGCCCTTCACCGAGGAAGGGGTCGTTCCCGACCTCGTCCTGAACCCCCACGCGCTGCCGTCGCGGATGACCGTCGGCCACATCCTCGAGATGATCGGCGGCAAGCTCGGCTCGATGGAAGGCCGGCGCGTCGACGGGACCCCGTTCCTCGGCGAGGACAAGGACGAGCTCCGCGAGGGGCTCGAGGAGGCCGGCTTCGATTCCGCCGGCAAGGAGACCATGTACTCGGGCATCTCCGGCGAGAAGATCGAGGCCGAAATCTTCGTCGGCGTGATCTTCTACCAGAAGCTCTACCACATGGTCTCGAACAAGTTGCACGCCCGCTCGCGCGGGCCGGTGCAGGTGCTGACCCGCCAGCCCACCGAGGGCCGGGCCCGCGAGGGCGGGCTCCGTATCGGGGAGATGGAACGCGACGTGTTCATCGGCCACGGGGCCGCGATGACGCTGAAGGAACGGCTGCTCGACGAGTCCGACCGCGAGTTCATCCACGTCTGTGCGAACTGCGGGATGAGCGCGGTCGAGAACGTCGAACAACGGCGTGTCTACTGTCCGAACTGCGACGAGGAGACCGATATCCACGAGATCGAGATGAGCTACGCGTTCAAGCTCCTCTTGGACGAGATGAAGGCGCTGGGTATCGCACCGCGACTCGAACTGGAGGACGCCGTCTAACCCATGCAAGACACGACACCCAAAGACATCGGAGCGATCACCTTCGGGCTCATGGAGCCCGAGGAGTACCGGGAGATGAGTGCGACGAAGATCATCACCGCCGACACCTACGACGACGACGGCTTCCCCATCGACATGGGGTTGATGGACCCACGCCTCGGCGTCATCGACCCCGGCCTCGAGTGCAAGACCTGCGGGAAGCACTCCGGGTCCTGTAACGGCCACTTCGGTCACATCGAACTGGCCGCGCCGGTAATCCACGTCGGCTTCACGAAGCTCATTCGACGGCTCCTGCGTGGCACCTGCCGGGAGTGTTCCCGCCTGCTGCTGACCGAGGACGAGCGCGACGAGTTCCACGACCAGCTCGACGAATCGCGGAAGCTGAGCCGGGACTTAAACGACGTGACCAAGGCGGCGATCCGGCAGGCCCGCAAGAAAGACCGATGTCCGTTCTGCGGCGAGATCCAGTACGACATCGACCACGAGAAGCCCACGACCTACTACGAGGTCCAGCAGGTCCTGACCAGCGAGTACTCCCAGCGCATCGCCGGCGCGATGCAGGGCAACGAGGAGGAAGGCATCGAGCGGACGACGCCGGACGAACTCGCCGAGCAGACCGAGATCGAACTCACCCGGGTCAACGAGATCCTCTCGGGCTCGTTCCGTCCCCGGGAGAGCCAGCGCAAGGCCATCGAGAAGGCCCTGGACATCGATCTGACCGAGGAGGACACGAACAAGCTGATGCCGAGCGATATCCGGGACTGGTTCGAAGCCATCCCGGACGAGGACATGGAGGTACTGGGGATCAACCCCGAGCGCTCCCGGCCCGAGTGGATGATCCTCACCGTCCTCCCCGTGCCGCCGGTCACCGCGCGGCCGTCGATCACGCTCGACAACGGCCAGCGTTCCGAGGACGACCTCACCCACAAGCTGGTCGACATCATCCGGATCAACCAGCGGTTCATGGAGAACCGCGAGGCCGGTGCGCCCCAGCTGATCATCGAGGACCTCTGGGAGCTGTTGCAGTACCACGTCACGACGTTCATGGACAACGAGATCTCGGGGACGCCGCCGGCGCGACACCGCTCCGGCCGCCCCCTCAAGACCCTCTCCCAGCGCCTGAAGGGCAAGGAGGGTCGTTTCCGCGGCTCGCTGTCCGGGAAGCGTGTCAACTTCTCGGCTCGGACCGTCATCTCGCCGGACCCGACGCTCTCGCTCAACGAGGTCGGTGTCCCCGATCGCGTGGCCAAGGAGATGACCCAGACGATGAACGTCACCGAGCGCAACTTAGAGGACGCCCGGCGGTTCGTCTCCAACGGGCCGGAGGGCCACCCCGGCGCGAACTACGTCCGACGGCCGGACGGTCGCCGGCTGAAGGTGACCGAGAAGAACTGCGAGCAGCTCGCGGAGAAGGTCGAGGCCGGCTGGGAAGTGAATCGGCACCTCATCGACGGCGACATCGTCATCTTCAACCGCCAGCCGTCGCTGCACCGGATGTCGATCATGGCCCACGAGGTCGTGGTCATGCCGTACAAGACGTTCCGGCTGAACACCGTCGTCTGTCCGCCCTACAACGCCGACTTCGACGGCGACGAGATGAACATGCACGCGCTGCAAAACGAGGAGGCCCGCGCCGAGGCGCGCGTCCTCATGCGCGTCCAGGAACAGATGCTCTCGCCGCGGTTCGGCGAGAACATCATCGGGGCGATTCAGGACCACATCAGTGGGATGTACCTCCTGACCCACGACAACCCCCGATTCAACGAGACGCAGGCGCTGGACCTGCTGCGTGCCACCCGGATCGACGAACTGCCCGAGCCGAGCGGCGTCGACGACGAGGGCGAGCCGTTCTGGACCGGTCACGACGTCTTCTCGGAACTGCTTCCCGACGACCTCGATCTGGAGTTCACCGGCACCGTCGGCGACGAGGTCGTCGTCGAGGACGGCCAGTTGCTCAAGGGGACCATCGCCGAGGACGAGGTCGGCGAGTTCGGCGGCGAGATCGTCGACACCATCACGAAGGTCTACGGCAACACCCGCGCCCGGATCTTCGTTAACGAGGTCTCGACGCTGGCGATGCGTGCGATCATGCACTTCGGGTTCTCGATCGGGATCGACGACGAGACCATCCCCGATGAGGCCGAGTCCCGCATCGACGAGACCATCGCGGACGCTAACGACCGCGTCGAGGAACTGATCGAGGCCTACGAGCGCAACGAACTCGAGAGCCTCCCCGGCCGGACGATCGACGAGACCCTCGAGATGAAGATCATGCAGACCCTCTCGCGTGCGCGTGACAACGCCGGGAACATCGCGGACGAACACTTCCAGGACGACAACCCCGCGGTCGTCATGGCAAACTCCGGTGCGCGTGGGTCGATGCTCAACCTGACCCAGATGGCCGGCGCGGTCGGCCAGCAGGCCGTTCGAGGCGAGCGGATCAACCGCGGCTACGAGGACCGCACCCTCTCGCACTACGAACCGAACGACCTCTCGGCCGAGGCCCACGGCTTCGTCGAGAACTCCTACACCAGCGGGCTCACCCCGCGAGAGTTCTTCTTCCACGCGATGGGCGGCCGCGAGGGCCTGGTCGACACTGCAGTCCGGACCTCGAAGTCCGGCTACCTGCAGCGGCGGCTGATCAACGCCCTCTCGGAACTCGAGACCCAGTACGACGGCACGGTCCGGGACACCTCGGATACGATCGTCCAGTTCGAGTTCGGCGAGGACGGCACCTCGCCGGTCAAGGTCTCCTCCGACGAAGACAACGACATCGACGTCGAGGCGATCGCCAACCGCGTCCTCGATTCGGAGTTCGACTCCGAGGAAGACCGCGAGGAGTTCCTCGGCTCCAAGCCGCGCCCGACGAACCTCTCGGAACACGCCGACGATCGACTTACCGAGGGCACGGAGGTGAGCTCCGATGACTAACGTCGAGTACGACGTCGACGACGACACCATCGCGGTCGTCGAGGACACCGACCTCCCGCGGCGACTCAAGGACAACGTCTACGAGACCCTCGAGGACCGCGGCGACGCGACGGTCGAAGACGCCGACGAACTGGCGAAGGCCGTCGAAACCCGGTATCTCGACACTCGCGTCGATCCGCTCGACCCCGTCGGGACCGTCTCGGCCCAGTCGATCGGCGAACCCGGGACCCAGCTGACGATGAACACGTTCCACTACGCGGGGGTCGCCGAGATCGACGTGACTCAGGGGCTGCCACGGCTGATCGAGCTGGTCGACGCCCGGAAGACTCCGGACACGCCGATGATGACCGTCTACCTCGAGGGCGAGTACGCGACCGAGCGCGAGAAGGCCCACGAGGTCGTCTGGAAGATCGAGGCCACCCAGATCCTCGCGTTGGGTGACGTCTCGACGAACGTCGCGGACATGCGCGTCCAGATCTCGCTCAACGAGGACACCCTCAAAGAGCGGATGATCACGCCCGAGGAGGTCGCCGAGATCATCGAGGACTCGCTGGGCGTCAAGACGGTCCAGCAGGGCACCGAGATCCAGTTCGGCCCCGAGGAGCCGTCTTACCGGGACCTCCTCCAGCTCGTCGAGGAACTGCGCGACATTACGTTCAAGGGAATCGAGGATGTCTCCCGGGTCGTTATCCGCCGCGAGGAACTGGATAACGGCAACGAGGAGTTCGTCCTCTACACCGAGGGGTCGGCCTTCGGCGATGTCTTGGAGATCGAGGGCGTCGACGCCTCGCGAACGACGTGTAACAACATCCACGAGATCCACCGGAACCTCGGTATCGAGGCGGCCCGCGAGGCCATCATCGAGGAGACGAACAACACGCTGGCCGAACAGGGCCTCGACGACGTGAACGTCCGCCACCTGATGCTGGTCGCGGACATCATGACCAACCGCGGCGAGATCGAGTCGATCGGCCGCCACGGTATCTCCGGCAACAAGGACTCGGTACTCGCCCGTGCGGCCTTCGAGGTGACGGTCAACCACCTGCTCAACGCCGCGATCCACGGCGAAGTCGACGATCTCGACGGCGTCACGGAGAACGTCATCGTCGGCAAGCCGATCAAGCTCGGCACCGGCGACGTCGACCTTCGGATGGGATCGACGACCTCCGGCAGCGGCCAGGCCGACTGATCGATGGGTGTCACCCTCGACGACGACGCCCGGCAGTATCTGGCGGCTTTCGAGGACGTGACCGGCGTCGACGGGCGGGACTGTCTCGTCACCGACGGCGGTGACAGCCTCCTGATCGTCGTCGAACGCGGCGGCATGAGCGAGGCGATCGGTCCCGGCGGCCGTACCGTAAAGCGGTTCGAGGACCGTGCCGACGCACAGGTCCGACTCGTCGAAGACGCCGATAACGCCGAGGAGTTCGTCGCGAACGCGCTCGCACCGGCGGCGGTCTACAACGTCACGATCAGCGAAAACGACGATACCGTCGCGTACGTCGAGGTCGCGGAAGCGGACCACGGGGTCGCGATCGGCACGAACGGTCGCACGATCGACGCCGCCCGCACTCTCGCGAAGCGCCACTTCGGGATCGACGACATCCAGCTGTTGTAGCCCCGTTTTCTACCGTCTCGGTCGAGCCGAGCGACGCCACCCCGCGTCGGGGCCGGTCGGTTCGGTTCCCGACGATGGTCTCATACGGGTTCTCGTCACTGTTTACGGAGCCTACAGGACAGTCGCGGGTGTCCCGGCGACGACTGTAGATCACCCGTCTCGGTCGTTGCCGGTACGGCGGCGTCGCCGAAGACGTCCTCGCTTCTCCCCGTGACGCCGGGATCGTCCGGATCTCGATCGAATAGTCCGCGATCGTGAATTACAGAACCAAATGAATAAGCCGTACCCACCGATAGGCAGACTCACATGACGAATACGAGTGCGGAATCAGCCGACGAGATCGCCGTCGACGACCTCGAGATCGCGCCGGAAACCGGATGGAACGCGCTGTATCTCGACGGGGAGTGGGTTCCCGCGGGTGACCGTGACCTGATCGACGTCGAAAACCCCGCGACGCGGACGCGCCTGACGACGGTCCCCTCGGGAACCGAGGGCGACGTCGACGAGGCGTACGCGATCGCGGCGGAAGCGCAAGCGGCGTGGGCGGAGCGGCCACCCCAGGAGCGCGCCGGGATCGTATCCGAGGCCTGTCGGTTGCTGGGAGAGTACGCCGACGACCTCGAGACGTTGTTCGCGGTCGAGTGCGGCGGCGTCGAGCTGAAAGCGGACTTCGAGACCCAGCTCGCCCAGGGGACGATGGAGGTCGGTGCCGGACTGGCGATGCGCGACGGCGGTCGCCGCAAGGACTCGGTCACGCCGGGCAAGGAGAACCTGCTCGTGCGCGAACCGGCCGGCGTCGTCGGCGTCATCACGCCGTGGAACTTCCCGCTGTATCTCTCCAGTCGCGTCGTCGCACCCGCTATCGCGCTCGGCAACAGCGTGGTGTTAAAACCCGACGAACACACCCCGATAACGGGCGGACTCGTCCTCGCGAAGGTCTTCGAGGAGGCCGGCCTCCCGGCGGGCGTCCTGAACGTCGTCCCCGGCTACGGTCACGAGATCGGCGACCATTTCTCGGGCCACTCGGTTCCGTCGGTGATGTCGTTTACCGGCTCCTCGGAAGTCGGACGCGGCGTCGGCCAGCGCGCCGTCGGTGCGTACACGGAACCCGCACTCGAACTGGGCGGCAACAACGCCCACGTCGTCCTCGAAGACGCCGACCTCGAGCGGGCGATCGACGCCGGCGCGTTCGGCTCGTTCACCCACCAGGGACAGGAGTGCATCTCCATCAACCGCCATCTGGTCCACGAATCGCTGTACGACGAGTACGTGGCTGGACTGGCCGACCGCGCCGAGCAACTCCCCATCGGCGATCCCCTCGAGGAGGGGACCCTCGTCGGTCCGGTCATCAACGAGAGTCAGCGCGACAAGATCGTCGGCTTCCTCGAGGAGTCGGTCGAGCGCGGTGCGACGGTCGAGGCTGGCGGCGACTACGAGGGGCTGTTCGTCGAGCCGACGGTACTTTCGGATGTCACCAGCGACATGCCGGTCGCCTGCAACGAACACTTCGGCCCGGTCGCGCCAGTCGTTCCCTTCGAAACCGACGAGGAAGCGATTCGGATCGCCAACGACACCGAATACGGGCTGTCGGGATCGGTTCACTCGACGGACGTCGCCCGGGCGCGTGACGTGGCCGACGCGATGGAAACCGGCATGGTCCACATCAACGACCAGCCGTTGAACGACGAACCGCACGTCGCGTTCGGCGGTGTCGGCGCGTCGGGAATGGGTCGGTACAACGACGAGTGGATCCTCGAGACACTAACGACGGTGAAGTGGATCTCGGTCCAGCGCGAACCGAGAGAGTATCCGTACTGAGTCGCTCTCTCCCCGACGGTGCGTCGGTTCGAACGGCTACGCCGTCGGGCGCGACACGAGACCGTTCAGAGCCATTCGACGCGATACTCACAGCGGTGACCGCCGTCCGATCGACACTGGTCGCCGACTTCCTCGACCTGTACGGGGTTGTCGGCGAACTTTTTCGCGACGCCCTTGATTAGCCCCTTATCGAATTCACACGGGTAGGGGTTCTCACAGATCATCACACCCTCGTTCGCTCCCTCCTGTCGGAACTCGTAGGAGCCGATTTCGCTGCCGCGGTGGTTCTGATGGTAGGCCGTCTCGATCGCCGGTAACGCGTTCTCGACTTCGGAAAGGTCCGGCGGGAATTCGACGTGTTCGGGGACGTTCTGTCCCATATTTCGCATCCTGACGTCGCCGTACTCGTCGCGCATATCGTACAGCATGGCAAGCGGGATCTGAAGCGGATACCACTCGTCCGGTTCGATGTCCTCGAGCCCGTAGTCGGCGAGTTTGGACGTGATCTCTTTCCCCACGAACGACGAGATCGATTCACCGGCAGCGATGTACGACAGCGGACTCCGACCGATTACTTCCGCGTCCTCGAGCGAGGCCTCGAATCCGATTCGATCATCCACTGCCTGAAGTTCATCGCTGGACTGGGACTCCCCGTCGTCGCTTCCGACGAGTCGCTTGATCCAACTGTTCAGTGTAGCCATAACGAGTACAGGACATGTCCGATCCACCTAATAACTTTAGTTGCTAATTCGATATGATTATATGTCCGAATCGATCGATTCGCACTTCCATACGGGCGTCGGGTCCCGACTCGACGAACATCGAGTCGAACGAGGCGTTGGTTGCCGGCCCTCGCGGGGCGAGCGGTCATCGCAAACGAATGACATAATGGGGGCGCGACCGATCCGACGCCAGCGCGCGCCTCCGGCGACGAAACGCTCTGAAATCCCTTCGTTACCCTGCGTCGCCGATTCTCGAGCCGTAACGCCGCGCGGAAACGGGTCGCTTAAGTGCCTCCGTCGGATAGCGACGCCCATGGCAAACGGCAAATACGCCGCGCGCAAGCTCAAGAAGGACCGCCAGAATCAGCGGTGGTCCGACTCGGACTACGCGCGCCGCGCCCGTGGACTTCGCGAGAAGTCCGACCCTCTCGAGGGCGCACCTCAGGCCCGCGGTATCGTACTCGAAAAGGTCGGCATCGAAGCCAAACAGCCCAACTCGGCGATTCGGAAGTGCGTCCGAGTGCAACTGATCAAAAACGGCAAGCAGGTCACCGCGTTCTGTCCCGGTGACGGCGCGATTTCGTTCATCGACGAACACGACGAAGTCACCATCGCCGGGATCGGTGGGGCCAAGGGTCGTGCGATGGGTGACCTCTCCGGTGTCAACTACAAAGTCGACAAGGTCAACGGCGTCGCACTGAAGGAACTCGTTCGCGGGAACGCGGAGAAACCGGTGCGATAACTATGGCGGCAGAAGACCAACCCGACCCGGACGCGCCGGCCGGCGGCGCGGACGTCTCGGCCAAGCTGTTCGGCGAGTGGGAGATCGGCGAGATCGAGTACGCCGACCCCTCGACCGAACGCTACATCACGGTGTCGCCCGTCGCTCACACCGCGGGTCGCCACGCCCGCAAGCAGTTCAAGAAGTCCGAGATCTCGATCGTCGAGCGCTTTATCAACCGCTTGATGCAGACCGAGGAGAATACGGGCAAGAAACAGCAAGTCCTCAACTACGTCAGCGACGCGTTCGACATCATCCACGAGCGTACCGAGGAGAACCCGATTCAGATCCTCGTGACTGCCGTCGAGAACGCGGCCCCGCGTGAGGAAACCGTCCGCCTGAAATACGGTGGGATCTCGGTCCCGAAGGCCGTCGACGTCGCTCCACAGCGCCGCGTCGACCAGGCCCTGAAGTTCCTCGCCGAGGGCGTCTACAACGACTCGTTCAAGACGACCACCGACGTCGCGGAGGCCATCGCCAACCAACTCGTCGGCGCGTCCAACTACGACGTCGGCACCTACGCCGTCAGTCAGAAAGAGGAGAAAGAGCGCGTCGCGGCAGCCGCACGCTAACGCGTTACGCCGTCGCTTTTCGGCTTTCTTCGGGTGCGATAGCTTCGCCTCCCTATCTCGAGGGCTGCTCGTGACCGCGGGCCGTTTCGACCGACGTGTCGTAGTCATTGACAGCATTCCACGCCTGATCGCACGACTGCGTCGCGATCAGTCTGTCCATCGTTTCAGTGGCTACGATCACTGTCTGAGGTCCCCTTCCTCCGAGTCGATCCGTTAGCCGCCGTCCGGCTCGTGGTCGAACGGGCCGTGATTTCTGTCCGAGTATTTTTCTTCCTACATCATATCGGTACTATCTGGGATTGATATTGTTGATATCTCATACACTATATTAAAATAAATTTATTACAGCCGGCAACTATACTTCGAGTGTACCATGACGGATGTTACGCAGTACCTGAAGAATCACCCGCGAATGATCGGCGCACTGTTTACGATCCTGTTGCTACTCGGGCAGGCAGGCAACGCCGCAGCAACGAACGCGAGTGGCTTTGTCGGCCCCTAAGCGACGGGACCGAAGACCACTGTCCGAGAACTGGTTTTGTGTGGGAGTCCACCGCCCGGTGAGCGACCGCGAAGCGTCGTGATCGGGCCTGCCCGTTACGGTTCGAGTCCATCGTCGACCAGATCGGTACTCCACTGGACGTGCCCGTCTCGTATCACGGGGAACAACGCCTCATCGAAAAACGCCTCGAGTTCCGACTGCGTCACCGAAATCGGTCCCGTCTCTCCGGGAATAACGAAATACGACTCGACCGAATCGATGTGTGGTGACAGGACGCTTCCGTGCCGTCTGTTTCCCGCCGTGTACGCGATGATGTTCGCCGTGAGTGTCTCGCGTTCCCCGGATACCAGACAGACGTTCGGGATCTGCGTTTCGGGCTGTGTGATCGTCGTTCTCCCATCGCCGACCAACTGATACTGTTGCCCGACGACGTTTTCCTGTCGAGCGATGTCCAGCGTACTGTAGAGCGGGAACCCGAGGTTTAACAGTCGGGAGATGAGGACGCCGACGCTGACTGCGCCGCTGTTGACGACGTTACTGAGCGTGACGATCCCGCCGATACTCCCCCGCTCGACGAGATGCAGTCCCTGCTCGTGGGATCGACACGCGTTCAGTAAGAACGCCTTTATTCCGACGGTGTCGACTGTGTTAGCATCTAACTTCCCGTCCGAACACTGAAATCCGTCGTCGTCGATATGTCCGATGTAGTGGAGGAAGTCGCTGTCTTTCTCGAGAACGGCTGCGAGGTCGTCCATCGAGAGATCGTAGTGGATCGTCGTCTCGAACGGGAGTTGTTCGCGGGTCCCGTAGGTCCCGTGGACGCTCTCGAGTTCCGCGCGCATATCCGGATCGTTACAGACGACCTCGATTTCGATGGGGCCGTCTTTCGGCGTTCGCCCGATGTCGTTCCGATAGGCCGTGACAGACGTGGTACTGACGATCTCCGAGCCGTCGATACCGGTCCACGACTGTTGGATCCTCGGGACGTCCGACCGGTCCGTTGCCGTCTCGACGTTTGCGTTCCCACGGACGGCACCGGGCCGCGTGCTTCGCACGAAATCGTCCCGCGTGAACGCGTCGATCGCTCGTTCAGCGGCCGGCTCCGGTCCCGTCCGTTCTCGGCCGCTTTCTCTCGTCGTGACGACCGCGAGATCGTAGGCGAGAAACGGGAGCATCGGCACGTGAGCGCCGGTCGTCTCGAGTCGCGTCTCGAACTGCCAGGCCGGGAGATGAGGTTCCAGTTTCTCGTCCGGAATCTCGAGATAGCGTTCGAGTCGTTCGGCCAACGATCGGTCGTACGCGTCCGCGATGTCGATGTCGATCACCGGTTCGATCGATCGTCGTTCGCGTGACGGGAGCGGCGTGTTTCCTTCGGTCCTGACGACACAATCGAGGAGGAACGTTCGTTTCAGGACCCGCTTGACTGCCGACTCGAACTCATCCGAACCGTCGAGTGAGTGGGTATATCCGCTTTCGGTGACGATCCGCGGACTCGACCCCGGAACGACTTCTGCATCGAGATAGTACGCAAGCGGTGCGACGACGAACACGTGCCGGAGCGTCTCGGGAACCGCTATCCGAACGCTGTGGTCTCGATCGAGGGGGTCCGGTATCCGTAGGTCACTGCCGAGTTCGAGACGGGGTGGATGCCCTCGAAGCGTCGGATACGCCCGTTCCGGTGACGTCGTCTTTAATTCCGATCCGAACGCCGACACTGCGGCCATTAGATCGGTCGGGGCAGTCGTCGTCGTAATCGTTCTCGCCGGGCGCTTGTGTAACGATCTGGCCCCGAGGTGAACGGTCGTCTCCGCCCCGAAGTTGAGATACGTCTGCTCACGGTCCGAAAACACCTGCACGGAACCGGTAACACGAGCGTATACTTTTAACGGACCGGCCAGATCGAGCGTATACTCGTCCGGGGGGAGTCCCAGCTGCTCGGTCGGACTTACCTCGGCGAGCATCAGTCCGTCCGAGTCCCGAACGAGGACCGTATTGGGCTTCGGTAACGCGATCGAATCGGTCGTCACCGTCACTGCGGATCCGATCGGAAAGCCGATCCGATCAGTATTCGCCGCCGACGGGGTTACCGGACTCCCGGTCTCGAGACGGTAGCGGTGTCGCTCGATCGGATCGACGATCTCTACGCCGCGTTGTGTCGGCTCGAATTTCGGTTTCATTGGAACGGTAACTCGTGCGGTTGCCCGCGGACTGCCGGGGTCGTCGCTGGGAATTGGCCTTGGCCCGAGCCGTTACTCGGGACCGACCGATAGCCAACCGGACCGACGGTCGCCGTCCTCGATCGTCCATCGCTCCTGATAGTCGCCGTCGTGTTCGCGGAGTTCGACGATGATATCGAAAAGCGGCGAGAGGGTCTGGACGATCCTGGCGTCTCGCTCGACCGGCAGATGGTAGTGGGCCATCCCATCGACAGCCTTCGTTCGTCCGTTGACGAGATGGAGGAGTTTGAACACCCGCTGGCGGCCGTACTCCTCGAGCAACGGGAGCAGTGAGTCGATCCCCAACCTGACTTCGCCGGACTCGAGCGCGGCGGTGTTGGTTTCGAAGTTCTCGATCGCTTGCTCGATGGCGATCCCGAGGTCGGCAAGTGACTCCGCTTCGGTCGTTGCCGGCCGGATCGACGGTGTCTCCCCCGGCTCGGCCGTTGTGGCGTTGCGAGCCTGCGCGTCGTAGGCGATGACCGAGAGGGCCTCCGATCCGGTCTCATCGACGTGGTGTATGGCGTGGTGTGGGCCCGCCGTCGTCGAGACGAGGACGCGCCGCCGGGTCCGATCGGTACCACAGCCAAGCAGTCGACGACACGCATCTCGCCACTGATCGGGGTGGACGGATCCGACGACGAGGACGCTTGCCCCCCGGCGTTTCAACCGCGATAGCTCGTCGGCGAACCCCCCGTCAGTAGTTCCCACCTGGTCCGGTCCCGAAAACATTCCTCTATGTTCGATCCGTTCCGCTTATCAACCAATAAACGTTCGGGTCGAACGGTAGGCGAATTCGGGGATGGACATCGCGTTGTGCGCTGTGGGTGTTGGTCCGGAACCGTTCGTCACGACGGGACGCATGCGGTCTCCCGTTCGTCATTTCGGTGAGACCCCGGGGCATCGTGGTCCCACCGGGGAATCGGCACAGCGGCCGGTCTCAATCGGCCGCGGGGCCGCCACCGCCGACGTACGACCGGGTCGCATCGACCAGTACCTGTCGGTAGGTACTCGCGTCGGTCTCCCGGCCGAGTTCCCGGAACCGCCGTTTGAATCCCTCGAAGTCGATTTCCGGGGCGTCCATCGCCGCCGCGTGTGCGAGATCGTAGAGCCGATGATCACGCTTGACGAGGTCGTGTCGTTCCGCGAGTGCGAGCGCGAAGGCCGCGTTCACCGCCGTGATCTCGGGGTCGGCGCTGGCCGACAGCCGCCGGAGGCCGGGACGGGGCGGCGTCTCGGGGCGGTCGGCGATCGCCGTGGCCAGACTCGACTCGAGAAAGGAGAGCAGTTTCTCGCCGGGACCGACCGAGAGGGTGATGTCGTCGGCGTAGATGTCTTTCATGTGGTTGGCGATCTGGTAGCAGTGTGAGAGCTTGCGGCGTTCGACGCTCTTGCCGGCCAGCGCCAGGTAGAGAACCTCCTCGGTCGATTGGGTGTGTGAGGGGTGGTCCTGTTCGTGACGCGCCATGTGGGCGAACTCGTGGAGTGCGAGTTCGCTGGCCATCGCGCTCGAGGCGGCCTGTCGTGAGATGTTCAGGACGTGGCGGTCGTCGTAGTGGGCGGCCCAGGTCCGTTCGTCGGGGTCGTCCCGGAGCTGGACGTGGACCGGCAGCGAGAGGTCGTGTTCGGTTTCGAAGCGGTCTCGGGCACTGAGGAATGGAGAAGTCGGGCCCGGTCCCTGCACGCGAATATCCATGTGTGTTCCTACCAAGAGCCGACGGGATTTGACTCTTTTGTGCGTTCACACGTCGTCGGCTCCGCCGAGATCGTCTCGCTCTCGCCCTCGAGTGGCGACCAGCTCGCGGCCGAGTCGCCACGATAATGGGAGTGATTCACTCACTCAAATTGGATATTTCAACGTTCGAACCGGGAACGACGGCGGATTTCGGCGCCGACGAAACACTACCCTTTTGACCCCGCTACCGGTAATGGGGGGTATATGGGCCGACGCAAGAAGATCGTCCAAGAGTGTGAACGGCTGATGGACGAACCGGAGAACATCCGGAACATCGCCATCGCCGCTCACGTCGACCACGGGAAAACGACCCTTACGGACAACCTGCTGGCCGGTGCCGGCATGATCTCCGACGACACCGCCGGCGAACAGCTGGCGATGGACACGGAGGAAGACGAGCAGGAACGCGGGATCACCATCGACGCGGCCAACGTCTCGATGACTCACGAGTACGAGGGTGAGAACCACCTCATCAACCTCATCGACACGCCGGGCCACGTCGACTTCGGTGGCGACGTCACCCGCGCGATGCGAGCCGTCGACGGTGCCCTCGTGGTCGTCGACGCCGTCGAAGGGGCCATGCCCCAGACCGAGACGGTGCTGCGACAGGCACTGCGAGAGGGCGTCAAGCCGACGCTGTTCATCAACAAGGTCGACCGCCTGATCTCCGAGCTACAGGAGGGTCCCGAGGAGATGCAACAGCGTCTCCTCTCGGTCATCCACGACGTCAACGAACTCATCCGCGGCATGACCGAGGAGATGGACGACATCGAGGACTGGACCGTCTCCGTCGAGGACGGTACCGTCGGCTTCGGCTCCGCGCTGTACAAGTGGGGCGTCTCCATGCCGTCGATGCAACGCACCGGGATGGACTTCGGCGAGATCATGGAACTCGAGCGCGCCGACAAGCGTCAGGAACTCCACGAGCGGACGCCGCTGTCGGACGTCGTCCTCGACATGGTCTGTGAACACTTCCCGAACCCGCTCGACGCTCAGCCGCGTCGTATCCCGCGTATCTGGCGCGGCGACGACGAGAGCGATCTCTCGGAGTCGATGCGCCTCGTCGACGAGGACGGCGACGTCGTCCTGATGGTCACCGACATCGGGATCGACCCCCACGCCGGCGAAATTGCCGCGGGACGGGTCTTCTCGGGGACGATCGAGAAAGGCCAGGAGCTGTACGTCTCCGGGACCGCCGGCAAGAACCGCATCCAGTCGGTCGGGATCTACATGGGTGGTGAACGCGAGGAAGTCGAGGAGGTTCCCGCCGGGAACATCGCCGCCGTTACCGGTCTCAAAGACGCCATCGCCGGCTCGACCGTCTCGAGCGTGGAGATGACGCCGTTCGAGTCGATCGAACACATCTCCGAGCCGGTCATTACGAAGTCCGTCGAGGCCCAGAACATGGACGACCTGCCGAAGCTGATCGAAACGCTGCGACAGGTCTCCAAGGAGGACCCGACGATCCAGATCGACATCAACGAGGACACCGGCGAACACCTCATTTCGGGACAGGGTGAACTTCACCTCGAGGTCATCACCCAGCGCATCGAGAAGAATCAGGGCATTCCGGTCAATACCGGTGAGCCGATCGTCGTCTACCGCGAGCAGCCCCAGCAGCCCAGCGACGAAGTCGAGGGCATCTCGCCGAACCGGCACAACCGCTTCTACATCTCCATCGACCCGATGACGGACGACCTCGTCGAGACGATCAAACGCGGCGAGGCCTCGATGGACATGCCCGAGCAGGAACGCCGCGAGGCCCTGCAGGAGGCCGGCATGGAGAAAGAGACCTCCCAGAACGTCGAACACATCCACGGGACGAACGTCCTCATCGACGACACGAAGGGGATCCAGCACCTGAACGAGACGATGGAGCTGGTCATCGAGGGACTCGAGGAGGCCCTCGACAACGGCCCGCTGGCCAACGAGCCCGTCCAGGGGACGCTCATTCGCCTGCACGACGCCAAGCTCCACGAGGATACCATCCACCGCGGTCCGGCCCAGGTCATCCCCGCGACCCGCGAGGCCGTCCACAAGGCGCTGATCGACGGCCAGATCAAGATGCTCGAGCCGATGCAGGACGTCCGTATCGACGTGCCCAACGACCACATGGGCGCGGCCTCGGGCGAGATCCAGGGCCGTCGTGGCCGCGTCGACGACATGTACCAGGAAGGCGACTTGATGGTCGTCGAGGGCATCGCGCCGGTCGGAGAGATGATCGGCTTCGCCTCGGACATCCGCTCTGCGACCGAGGGACGGGCCTCCTGGAACACCGAGAACGCCGGCTTCGAGGTCATGTCCAACTCCCTCCAGCGCGACAAGATCATGGAGATCCGCGAGCGCAAGGGTATGAAGCTCGAACTGCCGCCGAGTATCGACTACATCTAAGCGCAGCTCACGGTTCCCGGGCGGTTTTGATTGCTTTCGGTATCGATGTGTCGCTCTCTCTCTCCTTCCGTTCTATTTTCGACGCGCTATAGTAGCCGCTGAAAGTCATTGCACACCTGATCGCACGATGGCGCTGCGATCAGTGTGTGAATCGTTTCAGCGGCTACTATAGTAATGCTCGGGCTTACGATCTCGCTGTAAGCGACACCGTACATCGACTTCTAGTATCGGTGATTGCCGGCGGTTCCAGTTTTGAACTGAAAAGAGAAATCGCTCGAGGTCGTCGGTACCCCTCGATGGATCCTCGCGGCGAGTAGTGCCGTCGTCGTGTCGCGGCCGCCCCCGCCTCATCTCCGCTCCCCACCAGCATTATTAAAAATAAACTATCTCAATAAATCTAAAGGTAATTAAAATATATTTTTAATTTATAGTAAAAAATACTCATCACTGGGGACATAGCTTTCCGATTAACTCGCACGCAAGTAAGTCGCGTTGCGAACGCGGTCGGTCAGTGCAGGTAACCGACGAGTGGCGATGCTGTGAGTCCGCCAGCGCCGGGCGTCGTACGGCGTCGGAGAGCAACAATGAATCGACGCAAGTTCATCGCGAGTGCAGGCGGTATCGGCACGGCAGCTATCGGCACTGCAGTAGTGCTTTCGGGTTCAGCCGCAGCACAGATCGGCGACTATACGTTCATCGGAACCAGCATCAGCGGAGAAAGCGACGACGGATCAGTCTCGGACACCCGGGCAGGAGCGACTAACGTCGTCTTCCAGTACGAAGGGCTGGACGAAGAACCAGGGGAAGCGACGGTCGAACTTCAGGTAGTCCACGGTGGCAAAGCGGCGACGATCGACGAGGCGACGACCGCGGTCAGCGGCACCAGCCAGTCGGACATCTCCCTCGGGGAAGACCTCACGGGGAGCGTCCTCGATCACGACGGTCTCTCGGCGTCGGACTTCCGGGCGAAAGAGGACGGTAGTGTGACGGAAAAGAACGTTGTCCTCCGTCTCAAGGTCACCGTCAACGATGTCAGCGGCTCGAGCGAGACGGACCTGAACGTCGTCATGCGAAACGCGGCCGCGGACGCCGGAATCGGTGGCGAAGCCGACGGTGAAGTCGTCACGGAGGAAGAGGAAGACGACCCCGTCGAGGAGATCAACGCCATCGTCGAGGACATCAACGCACAACTCGAGAACGTCGAGCCGGTCGGGAAGATCGATAACGCCGACGCCGAGACGATCGGCGCGCTCATCGAGGAGATCTTCACGCAGGTCACGGCCGAGATCGAGGCTCAGGCCGGCGTCGAGTACGACGTGAGTACCGTCGAGGAGGCCCGTGCAGCGGCCGAGGAGGCCTCACTCCCGCCGATCGCGGATGCGCTGAACAACGCGGCCGACGCGTCGAGGACATCCGGAACCTGGCCGACCAGTAGTGGCTTCGGCATCGCTGTGGCCGACTGATCCGGGGGCAGCACGCCTGCTATCGACGGTAATCCCAACGCGGTAACCCCCGAACCGGCCGCCGGCGCGCGTTCGCGGCTCTCGTCCGCCGTCGGCACTCCTTCCGTCGAGTCAACAACGGAGGCCCCGTCGCTGACGAGAAGAGACATCCTATTCGTAATCACCACCAGACGGCCGGAATTCCGTCTCCAGACGTCTCGATTCGGACCCGTTGTCGCTATTCGGACGGGTCGTCGGTGACCGCCCACCAGTAGAGAAACGGCGGCGTCGCGCTACTCCCGTTCGCCCGCGCCGAGCGCCGACTCGCCGACCTTCTCGTGGCCCTCGATGACCTCTTTGCCGCTCATGTACGGCCGCAGGGGCTCGGGGACGGTGACCGTTCCGTCCTCGTTCTGGTAGTACTCGAGGATGGCCACCATCACCCGGGGAATCGCGAGTCCGGAGGCGTTCAACGTGTGCAGATACTCCGCCGACTCGTGGCGCTCGGGTCGGTAGCGCAGGCCGGCCCGGCGAGCCTGGAAGTCCTCGAAGTTCGACGCGCTCGAGACCTCGAGCCAGCGGCCGCCGGCCTCGGGGCCGTCGTCCATGTCGTCGCCGGGGGCCCAGACCTCGATGTCGTAGGTCTTGGCGGAGGCGAACGTGAGATCGCCGGTACAGAGTTCGAGGATGCGGTAGGGCAACTCGAGCCGGCGCAGGACCTCCTCGGCCTCGTCGAGCAACTCCTCGAGGCGGTCGTAGCTGTCTTCGGGTTCGACGAAGTTGACGAGTTCGACCTTGTTGAACTGGTGGACGCGGACGATGCCCCGCGTTTCGGTGCCGTGTTCGCCGGCCTCGCGCCGGAAGTTCGGGGTGTAGGCCTGGTGTTTCAGCGGGAGGTCGTCGTCCAGCAGGATCTCGTCGGCGTACATGTTGGTGACCGGGACCTCCGCGGTGGGACAGAGCCAGAGGTCGTCGTCCTCGTAGGCCTCCTCGTTGCTGCCGCCCAGCCGGTAGGCGTCGTCGGCGAACTTCGGCAGCTGACCGGTCCCTCGCATCGACGCGCTCGTGACCGGGACCGGCGGGAAGACGTCGACGTAGCCCTGCTCGCGGTGGACGTCCATCATGAACTGGATCAGGGCGTGTTCGAGCTGTGCGCCCTCGCCCTTGAGGAAGTAGAAGCCGGCACCGGTCGTCTTGGCGGCCCGTTCCTCGTCGATGATGTCGAGTTCCTCGCCGAGTTCGTAGTGGGGGGTGACCTCCTCGGGGAGGTCGTGGTCCTCGTCGAAGCCCCAGCGGCGGTCCTCGACGTTGTGGCGCTCGTCGACGCCCAGCGGGACGCTCTCGTCGGGGAGCTGGGGGACCTCGAGCAGCCGCTCCTGGAGTTCGTCCTGCAGTTCGATGGCCTCGTCCTCGACGTCCTCGATCTCGGCTTTGAGGTCCTGCGAGCGCTCGATGGCTTCCTCCCGTTTCTCCTCCTCGCCGTCGGCGACGAGCTTCCCGATCTTCTTGGTGATCTGGTTGCGCTCGTGGCGCAGGTCGTCGCCGCGGGCTTTCAGTTCCCGCCAGCGTTCGTCCAGCTCGAGTATCTCGTCGACGTCCACGTCGGCCCCGCGGTCGTCGAGGGCGTCGCGTACCTCGTCTGGGTTCTCGCGCAGGTAGGTCCGGTCGAGCATTGCCCGTGCGTTCTCTGCGCCCGGGCAAAACCGTGTCGGAAGCCCGGCTCACCGTCGGCGGTTCGGAACCGGCGGGAAACGCTTTTTTCGTCGGCGGGCCGACTCTCGAGGTATGGACCCGCTCGAGGGCGAGACGTCGTCGGCGTCGATCGAGTACGAGCCCGTCAGCGTCAAGGACGTACTCGTCGAGATGAAAGACACCGCGGAGCTGTTGATCGACCTCTCGTACTCGGCGGTCCTCCACCGCAGCGAGGAACTCGCGACGGAGGTCCTCCGGCTCGAGGAACGGATGGACGTCCTCGAGATGCGAGCCCGAATGAGCCTGTTGATGGCCGCCCGGAAGCCGGCCGACGCCGAGCAGCTCGCGCCCGTACTCGGCATCGTCGGGGCCGCCGACGAGATCAGCGACGCCGCCGGCGACATCGCGAAGATCGTCCTCGAGGACATGGGGCTGCCCGAGGCGATGCGGGCGGCCCTGCCCGACGCCGCCGAGGCGCTGCTCCGGGGCGTCGTCGCGGCCGACTCGCCCTACGCCGGTCGCACCCTCGAGGACATCGACCTCGAGTCCGAGACCGGCGTCCGGGCCATCGCGCTCCGACGGGGCAACGAGTGGCTGCTCAACCCGGGGCCGACGACGCGGATCGAGGCCGACGACGTCGCCTTTCTCCGGGGGCCCGAGTCGGCGATCGGCGACGTCTGTGAGATCCTGACCGGGGAGGCCTACGAAGCGCCTACGGTCGTGAGTCCCGACATCGACGACTTAGAGCGGGCGGTGGACACGATCGTCCACATGAAGGACTTCTCGGAGCTGGCGGTCGATCTGGCCTACAGCAGCGTGCTGTTCGACAGCGAGGAGCTGGCCGAGGAGGTCCGCAACCTGGAGGTCGAGGTCGACGCGATGCAGTCGCGGTTCGAGGCCTGGACGCTGCGGGCGGCCGCGGACGCGACGGATCCGGTCGTGTTGCGCGGACTGATCCAACTGGGCAGCAGCACCGAGCGGATCAGCGACACCGCGATCGAGATCAGCGAGGGCGTCCTGCGCGACATCGACGTCCACCCGGTCGTCCAGCTGGCGGTCCAGGAGAGCGACGAGATCATCGCCCGCATCCCGGTCGAGTCGGGCAGCGACCTCGACGGGACCGCGGTGACCGAGGGCGTTCCCGACGCCGACTCCACGATGTCGGTGATCGCTATCCGCCGGCCGGACGAGGGGTGGCTACTGGTGGCCGACGCCGACGCCGAACTGCGCGGCGGCGACGTGTTGATCTCGAAGGGGACCCGGACGGCCGCGGCGGCGTTTCGGGACCTCGCATCAGTGTCGTGACGCGCTCGCTCTTTAAGTGGTTCTGGCCATAAGGTAGAGATACGACGGGAGAACGGTCCTTCTCGAGCCGACCACGGCCGGCGAGACGCGAGTCCGTCGGTCGCGCCGTCGGGGTCCGGGCACTCAGTTCAGGACGACGATCGCGACCCCCGAGAGGACGATCACGCCGAGGATGTCACAGACGTTCGTGACGACCGGAATCGTCGTGTCGTCGGGATCCAGCCCCTGTGTGTAGGAGACGTAGGTCGCGAGAACGCTGAGGACGATCGCGAGACCGGCCAGCACCATGCCGCTGACGACCGAGATGAGCATGAGATCGAGCAGCGCCATCGGTTCGGCGATGAACTGGCCGACGAGCCAGGCGACGATCCCCAGCGCGGTGAAGATCGTCGCCGCGAGCCCGAGGATCGCCGCCACGTTCGTCCACAGCACCTCGTCGCGGGGATCGAACTCGAGCAGGCCCAGGTGGAGCCGCGTCGAGAGCCGCGAGGAGAGGATCGCGCCGAGGTTGCCGCCCATGCCGATCATCACGGGGACCAGCACGAGCAGGGTGGGGTTCGCGAGATAGGTCTCCTCGAGTTCCTCGAGGACGTAGCCCGACCCCATCTCGAGGATCGAGAGCGCGATCAGGATGGGAAACATCGTGGCGACGATGCTGCGGATCGACCAGGTGTCGGACGGGTCGTCGGGATCGGTCGCGGCCATCAGAAGATCACCCCGACGACGGTGATCGCGACGAACAGGAAGACGACGCCGAAGATGTCGCCGAGCGTGGTGACGATCGGCCCGATCAGGTTGTCGGGGTCGAGCCCGTACTCGTAGCTGGCAAACACCAGTGTCAGCATGCCGAAAATCAGCGTGAACGAGGTCAACACGCCCGAGACCAGCATGATGCCGACGAGTTCGACGAGTCGGGCGGACTCGCGACCCAGGACCTGCAGGATTCCCCACGAGAGGACGCCGATGAACACCGAGATGCCGATGCCGTTAATAAAGGAGGCGGCGACGGCGTTGACGAGCCGTCGGTCCCACGAGAACTCCGGATCGATCATCCCCTGATGGAGGCCGCTCGAGATGCGTGCCCCGAGCGCGCCGTAGACGTTCCCCCGGGTCGCGAGGAAGGCGGGGAGCAACAGCAGGAGGCCGGGAAACCGCTCGAACCCCGCGGTCATCCCGTCCGAGCCGAGGACTGAGCCGGCGAAGACCCCGCCGGCGAGGCTGACCACGAGGATCGGCAGTGCCTCGCGGTAGATGCGCCACGCGTCTTGGCGAGCCGCCATAGCGTCGTCTAACGCAGGCCGGACATATACCTACCACGGGTCGAACCCGAGCGGATCGCGAGAAACCGTGGGTTTATGTGTCACATCTGAGCGATCGCTAACGTGTCTCGGGCCGGCGCGACGTCGGAGCCGGACGCGCCTCAGAGGGCGGCAACGAGCCCCCACGCGAGGCCGATCGCGGCGAGCGACCCGGCGAGACTGATCGCGGCGTTGCCGATCGCGAGGGTGCGGTCGCCGCGTTCGTACAGCCGGAGGGTCTCGACGGAAAACGAGGAAAACGTCGTGAACGAGCCACAGATTCCGGTCGCGACGAGTTGCAGCGTCGACTCGCTCGCGCCCGCGAAGACGACCAGCCCGAGGGCGAAGCTCCCGAGGACGTTGACGACGACCGTCGCCACCGGGAACCGCTCGCGCTCGAGTCGGCTCGAGACCCACTGGCCGACCCAGTACCGACAGACTGCGCCGATCGCACCGCCGGTGCCGACGACGTGGGCCGGCTCGGGGTCGACGGTGGCGGCCGCGCGGGCGAGCGCCTCGAGCAGCGACGTGACGGGCAACGTCGCGCTCACGTCGTCTCACCACCGACGGGTCGGGGACCGTCGAGGCGACGCGCGAGCGCGCGGCCCGCCAGCACCCCGACCAGGCCGAGGCCGTAGTTGGCGGCGACGACGCCAAACAGGGCGAGCGGCGACGACGCGAGCGCGGCCTGTAACGCGAACGTGCTGTAGGTCGACAGCGAGGAGAGGAAGCCGGTCGTGAGGACGAGTCGCGCCCGCGACGACAGCCGGCCGGCAGCCTCGGCCTCGTAGACGACGACGGCGAGGACCGCACTGGCGACCGCGTTGACGAGGACGATCGACGCTACGTCCGGGAGCAACCCCATCGCGAAGAACCGCAGGTTCGAGCCGGCGAAGCCGCCGATCGCGATCAACGCGAGCGCCTCGAGTCGAACGAGGGGATGTGGGTCTGCCATGGCTGGTGGTGGCAGGGACCGTCAGCCGACCGTCGCCCGTAGCGTGACCGTTCGCCGTCGGGACAGCGGTCGGCAGTTGGGTCAGGCGGGCCCCATCGCCCGGATACGACGCCGTTCGCACAGGCGCGAAATGAACGTTGCGAACGCCGTCACGTCGCGTCGAGCGGGGAGGGAAAGACCCAAGGTTAGACTGGCTCTAAACCGAGCCATGGCCGGAGACGTCCCCGCGGACGGTAGCCGGACGGCGTTCGCGCGAGCGTCGTGGGCGAACGTCCTCGGCAACGTCGTCAAGATCGTCGCCGAGGGGAGCGCGGGGCTGGCCTTCGGCAGCGTCGCCCTGCTCGCGGACGCGGCCCACTCGGTGGCGGACCTGGTCGCCAGCGTCGTCGTCCTCGTCTGGGGACGGAGTTCCTTCGACGAGCCGGACACGACCCATCCGCACGGCCACGACCGGATCGAGCCGCTGACGGCGCTTTTCGTCGGTTCGGTGGTCGCCCTCCTCGGGCTGAACCTGCTCTACCGATCCCTCGAGGGACTCGTGGCGGGTCCCGATATCGAGTTCAGCGTCCTGTTGCTCGCGGCGCTTGGCTTCTCGATCGCCGACATGTACCTGGTCTATCGCTACACCGTTCGGATCAACGATCGCCTCCAGTCGACTGCCCTCACCGCGCTCGCGAAGGACTGTCTGAACGACATCTACACCTCGGTCGCCGCCATCGTCGGCGTCCTCGGCGTCCTGGTGAACTATCCGATTCTCGACCCGATCGCCGGCGGACTCGTCAGCCTGCTCGTCGTCTATCAGGGCGTCGAGATCGGCCGGGAAAACGTCGACTACCTGATCGGTGCCGCCCCCGGGCCGGAGAAACGGGGCGAGATCACGGCCGCTCTCCGTCGCCACCCGGCCGTCGAGGGCGTCCACGACCTGACGGTCTTCTACGACGGTACCGTCCTCGAGGTCGAGGTCCACGCCGAGGTCGACGGCGACATGCCGTTCCGGGAGGCCCACGACATCGAGTCGGAACTGGTCGATCGTCTGCGGGGACTCGAGGATGTCGGCGACGCGCACGTCCACCTCGACCCCTCGGGGATCGGCGAGTGGAAGGAGTCGGCCGACGGGTGACGCGGCGGTTCCCGCTACGGTGACCGTTCGGCCGCGTCCCTCGCGGCCGCCGCCCGCCGTAAGGTCACCGCAAAGACGCTGCCGTCCGGGCCGGTCTCGCGGAGTTCGACGCTGCCCCCGTACCTGTTCGCGAGGATCCGTGAGAGGTAGAGCCCGAGCCCGTGGTTGGTCGATCTGCGTTCGAACAGCGTTTCCCTGTCGGCTTCGGCGATCCCCGGGCCGTCGTCGGTGACCCTGACGACGACGGTTTCCGGCGTCGTCTCGGCGGTGACCCGAACGCGGGCCGTGCCCTCGTTGTGTTCGATCGCGTTCTCGAGGAGATTCTTGAAGATCCACTCGACGCCTTCGTTGGCCCTGACGCGGGCGGTTTCCGGCAGATCGGCCTCGATGTCGGCGCCGTCGAACCGGGCGCGACACTCGGCCAGTTGCGCCCCGAGTACCGCGACGAGATCGACCGCGGCCCCGTTCTGTGGCCCCCGATTCGCGTCCAGCATCGCCCGGACGTCCTCGATGACGCCGACGAGGTCGTCGCTCTCGCGTTCGATCGTCTCGAGGCGGTCGTGGACGTCCTCGCGATCACACTCCGCCCGCAGGAGCGTCGCGTGGCCCCCGATGATCTGCGAGGAGTTGAGGACCTCGTGTCGCAACAGATCGTTCAGATACGCAAGCAGCTCCCGTTCGTCCTCGAGTTGTCGGGCGCGGACCGTGGCGGCCGTGGCTTGGACCTCCCGCTGGATGGCCCGCGCTTCGACGTAGCCGACGGCGAACCCGCCGACGGCACCCGTGTTGAGCGCGAAGTGGGCCCAGGTGGAGTTGGCCGCCAGCGAGTCGGCGGGAAAGAAGACGATCGACAGCATGTTGACCGCCAGAAAGCCGACCGCGCCGCCGAAACACCACTTGCAGATCCGGGCGTACCGGCTCTCGTCGATATCGCTTTCCACGAGCCTGTGGCCGCCCCAGCCCAGTCCGACGGCGGGGACGCCGATCGAGAGCAGGCTGGTCAGGTAGGCCGTCGCGCCGAGTCCGTCCGCGAAGGCGAGCCACCAGCCGACGAGGCCGGCGATCGAGAGCCCGCCGAACGCGCTGATGAGGTGGGGCAGCGACGACCGCTCGAGCCACGACGATGGGGCGAGGAGCCGCCTCGAGTACGGCGCGTCGTGGTTCATGTCGGCTCCGGAGACGGTGTCGGTTCGCGGACGGGACGGACCATGTACGCTGTGCAAGAGAACGCGGTGTCAAATCTGTATCGGCTCTCGGCCCGGGGTCGCCGCGACGCGAGCTTTTATCGGGTCCGATGACGGTTTTTCGATATGGCAATCGGAGACGTCCGCGAGGTTACCGCCGGCGACTGTTCGGACCTCTACTACCTCGATACGGGAATGTACGGAACGAGCGGCTACGGTGCCGTTTACATCCTCGACGACGACCGTCCGGCGGTCGTCGACACGGGGATCGGCACGAATTACGACCTGCTTCGCGAGGCACTCGCCGAGGTCGGCATCGATCGCGAGGACCTCGCGGCCATCGCGCTGACGCACGTCCACCTCGATCACGCCGGCGGGGCCGGCTTTCTCGCCGAAGACTACCCGAACGCCGACGTCTACGTCCCCTCGCTGGGAGCGGATCACATCGCTGATCCCTCCCGGCTGATCGCGGGAACCAAGGCGGCCGTCGGCGACCAGTGGGAACATTACGTCGAACCCGAGTCCGTCCCCGAGGACCGGGTCGTCGCGATCGAGGGCGGCGACAGCATCGATCTCGGGACACACGAACTCCGCGCCCACGCGGCCCCCGGCCACGCGCCCCACCAGGTCGTCTACGAAGATCCCACAAACGACGCGGTCTTCGTCGCCGACGCCGCCGGCATCTGGGTCCCCGACGTCGAACGAATCAGGCCGACCTCGCCGCCCTCGAACTTCGACCTCGAGCAGTGTCTCGCCGACGTCGAGACGCTGCAGGACCTCGACCCCGACGTCTTGCTGTACCCGCACTTCGGCCCCCGATACGTCGGCGACGACGCCGACCGGGCCCTCGACGAGTACGCGGCCGTCCTCGAGGAGTGGGCCGACCGGGTCGCCGACAAACGCCGCGAACTCGGCGACGACGAGGCGGTCCTCGAGTACTTCGCCGACGAGGCCGAACTGGCCGACGTCTGGGGCAGGGAGAAAGCCAGCGAGGAGGCGAAACTGAACACGCGCGGCGTTCTCGGTTATCTCGACCACCGGGAGTGACCGTTGACCCGACCGTCGTACGGTTTACTGTCAGTCACTGCCGGCGTAACCGCCGCCCTAGTCGCGGTTGCGCCGGGATATCGGTACAGCAATCCGTCTCACCGGTCGATCGACCGCGACTCGAGAGCGACGTTCGGTTCCGTTACTGTCCGCGTTCGCCGGGCCGTCGTAAACGCAGCGATGGATGCAACAAGTTTCATCACGTTTTATCGCACGGGAGCAACTCTCACACACATATGAACTGGCGGGACGCGGAACGAGAGTACGAGGACGAGGTCATCGGCGAGACGAATCTCGCGCGGATGTTCGAGAACGCGGCCGACCGCTACACGAACCGGCCGGCCCAACAGTACAAGGGCGGCATCTACGATCGGTCGCTGACGGACGACGTCGTCCCCGCCGCGACGCCCGGCGAGTTCCGGACGCTCTCCTACGCCGAGATGCGCGATATCGTTCGCAACCTCTCGGCCGGCTTTCGCGAACTGGGCGTCGAGGCGGGCGACCGGATCGGGATCTTCTCGAACACGCGCATGGAGTGGGCCCAGACGGATTTCGCCCTGCTGTCTGCTGGCGCAGCCGTCACGACGGTTTATACCAGTTCCTCGCCCGACCAGGTCGAGTACCTGCTCGACGATCCCGACGCCGACGGCGTCGTCGTCGAGAACGAGGAACTGCTCGAGAACGTCCTCGAAGTCGAGGACGACCTCGACCTCGAATTTATCGTCACCATCGACGAGGTCGACGGCTACGACGATCGCGACGACGTGCTGACGCTGGGCGAGGTCTACGACCGCGGCGAGGACGCCTTCGACCTCGCGGCCTACGAGGAGCGCATCGACGCGATCGACCTCGACGATCTGGCGAGTCTGATCTACACCAGCGGAACGACGGGCAAGCCAAAGGGCGTCCAGTTGACCCACTGGAACTTCCGCTCGAACGTCAACGCCTCCCGGAAGCGGTTCGGCCCGCGGCCGGACAAAGACGACGACGTACCGGTGTTGAACGAGGAGTCGGTGGCGATGTCGTACCTGCCACTGGCTCACGTCTTCGAGCGAACGGCGGGCCACTTTGCCCTCTTCGCGGGCGGCACCTGTATCGCCTACGCCGAGAGCCCGGACACGCTGCAGGAGGACTTCAGCACCGTCGGTCCGACGACGGCCACGAGCGTTCCCCGGGTCTACGAGAAGATCTACGACGCGATCCGCGAGGAGGCCAGCGACTCGAGCGTCTCCCGCCGGATCTTCGAGTGGGCCACCGACGTCGGCGTCGAGTACCAGCGGACGGAGTCGCCGGGGCCGATCCTGAAAGCCAAGCAAACCCTGGCCGACAAACTCGTCTTCTCGACGGTTCGGGACGCGCTGGGCGGGAACATCGAGATCCTGATCAGCGGCGGCGGGAGCCTCTCGCCGGAGTTGTGTCGGCTCTATCACGCGATGGGGCTGCCGATCTTCGAGGGCTACGGGCTGACCGAAACCGCACCTATCGTCTCGACGAACCCGCCGGAGGAGGCGAAGATCGGCACGATCGGTCCCACGCTGTACAACGTCGACGTGACGGTCGACGAGACCGTCGCCGATCAGGAGGCCTTCACGGACGACGCCGGTGAGGTCGGCGAACTCCTCGTCAAGGGTCCCAACGTCACGCAGGGCTACTGGAACAAGCCCGGCGCGACCGAGGGCGCGTTCGTCGAGGACGAGGATGGCGAGCGCTGGTTCCGAACCGGCGATATCATCCACCTGCGTCCCGACGGCTACCTCGAGTTCCGCGATCGCGTCAAGCAGATCATCGTCCTCTCGACGGGGAAAAACGTCGCCCCCGGCCCGCTCGAGGACGCCTTCGCGGCCAGCGAGGTCGTCGAGCAGGCGATGGTCGTCGGCGACGGCGAGAAGTTCATCGGTGCCCTCCTCGTGCCGAACACGACCCACGTCCGCGAGTGGGCCGACGCGGAGGGGATCGACCTGCCCGACGACCCGCAGGCGATGTGTGACGACGAGCGGGTCCGCGCCCACATTCAAGAAGAGGTCGACCGCGTCAACGAGAACTTCGAGAAACACGAGACGATCAAGCAGTTCGAACTCGTACCCCAGGAGTTCACCGAGGAAAACGACATGCTCACCCCGACGATGAAAAAGAAGCGACGGGTCATCCTCGAGCGGTTCGAGGACCGAGTCGACCGGATCTACGAGGACGCCTGATCGGTTCGCCTCCGCGTTCGTTCTCACCCGGTCGCGGTCGACGCGACCACGGGATCGGCCCGGCCGTCCGTCGGGTTTCTCACAGGAGTTAACCGAGTGGACCGTTTCGTTCGAACCGAATGGACGGGCGAGTAGTACCGGCACGGCGATCGGCCACGGAGCCGCGAGTCCGACGATGACGGGTGCGGAGGCGAGCGGCGATCTTCTCGTCCTGGTCGCCGTGATCGTCGGCCTCGGCGTCGTCTCGCAGTTGTTGTCGGCGCGGTTCCGGGTGCCGAGCGTCCTCTTTCTCATCGCCGCGGGTGTCGCGATCGGCCCGGAGGGGCTCGGCGTGTTGACCATCGACTCTTTCGGCGAGAGCGGACTCTCGACGATCGTCGGACTCTCTGTGGCCATCATCGTCTTCGAGGGGGCGTTCCACCTCAAAGCCGAGAAGATCCGGGAAGCGCCGGCAGCCGTGATCCGATTGACGACGAGCGGTGCGGCGATCGCCTTTCTGGGAACTGCCGGCGCGGTCCGCCTTTTCCTCGGGGCGAACTGGGACATCGCGCTGTTGATCGGCGCACTCTTGATCGCGACGGGGCCGACGGTCATCACGCCGATCCTGAAGGTCGTCCCCGTCCGCGACCGGGTCGCGGCGACCCTCGAGACCGAGGGAATCGTCAACGACGTGACGGCGGCGATCCTCGCGGTCGTGCTGTTCAAGTCGATGACCATCAGGCAGATCCACGCGGACGTCTACCTGCAACTGTTCGCCGAGCGGCTCGGTACGGGGCTGCTCGTCGGTGTCGTCGTCGCCGCGGTCGTCTGGGCGGTGTTACAGTACGTCGATATCTCGCCCGACGACGCGCCGCGAAACGCGCGATTGCTGACGGTAGCGGGGGCGATCATCGCCTTCGGGACGGCCGATTACGTCTTCGCCGAGGCGGGCGTCGCGGCCGCAGCGACGGCCGGCCTGATCCTGGGCAACGCCAACCTCCCCTACGAGGAGGAGATCGAGGCGTTCAAAGGCGATATCACCCTGCTGGTCCTCTCTTTTGTTTTCATCACCCTCGCGGCACTGCTCGAGTTTGATCAGTTGTTCGCGCTCGGGTTCGGCGGCGTGGCCGTCGTAGTGATCATCATGCTCGTTCTGCGGCCGTTCCTGGTCTTTCTCTCGACGCGGGGCGGCCAGTTTACGTTCAGAGAGCGGCTCTTTATGAGCGCCGTCGGCCCGCGGGGGATCATTCCAGCCTCGGTCGCGACGCTGTTTGCGATCCGACTGCAGACCGACGCAGCGCCGACGAACCCGGCCGGTGCGGACCTGCTCGTGGGGACGGTCTTTCTCGTCATCCTCGTGACGGTCGTCCTCGAGGGCGGCCTGGCTCGACAGATCGCGGAGACACTCGACGTGATACCCATGCGTGTACTCATCATCGGCGGCGGCCGCGTCGGTCGCTCGCTGGCAGAACGACTCGAAGCGCGCGGCGAAAACGTGGTGCTGATCGAGGCGGACAAGACGGTCCTCGAGGAGCTTCGGAACGACGGGTTCACCGCCCGCGAAGGCGACGGCACCGACACCGAGGTGTTACGCGAGGCGGGCGTGGACAACGCCAAGACGGTCGTCGCGGCGACCGGCGACGACGATGCGAACCTCCTCGTGGCCCAGCTCACGAAATCGAACTTCGACGTCGAGACCGTAATCGCTCGGGCGAACAACCCGTCGAACGCGTCGGCGTTCGAGGACCTCGGCGTCCAGACGATCTCGGCGGCCGAGTCGACCGCGTGGGCGATCGACAACCGGATCGAGCGGCCCGCGCTCTCGGACTGGATGTCCGAACTCGGTCGCTCCGGCGACGTCCAGGAGATCGAGATCACCGACGGGGACCTCGTCGGGCGGCGGATCGTCGACGTCGGGGACGAACTCCCGAACGGCGTCCTCGTCGCGCTCGTGAGCCGGGACGGGACCAGCGAAGTGCCGACTCCCGACGTCGAACTGCGGGCGGGGGATCACATCACGCTCATCGGCCGCACCGAGGCCGTTCAGGAGACGATCGATCAGTATGGGAGGCCGGTCTAACACCCGGCCTCTCGCGGACGTTACGTAACAACTGAACCGATTTACACACCGATCGCACAGCCGTCGTGCGATCGGGTGTGCAATGACTTTCGGTGGCGACTACAACATCGGGAGCCCGATGACGACGCTGCCGACGAACGCTTCGGCCTTGTCCTTCCGGGTGAATTTGGTACTGGCTTTCCCGCCCCTCGAGTCGTGTGAAAGCCGGCTGAGCAGTCGCATCGTTCGTCGCACTTCCGTCCGCTCGTCGGCCGTATCGACCGTCTCCTCGAGCGTCTCGAGTCGCTCGTAGACGTCGTCGATGGTCGCGCCCGCGAGCGGTTCGTCCGGCTGGAACGGACCGGGCGCAGACGCCGCGGGTAAATACCGCCGATCCGACCCGACTGCCCGCCGGACCGAACGCGGCCCAACTCGGCCGGCCCGTCGCCGAATCCCGCCCGAAAAACCGATACCGTTTTGCGGCCGCATCCATCACTGTGGTACTATGAAACACGTACGGGGACCGCTGTGTTCGATCGACGTCGGGGAGCGAACCGCCGAGACCGAGGACATCGACGACGTCCTCGAGTCCTACGTCGGCGGTCGGGCGCTCGGAACGAAACTCGCCCACGAGCGGCTCCCGTTCGACGTCGATCCGCTGGGGCCGGACAACCGACTGTTCTTCGCGACCGGGCCACTCCAGCACTCGACGATGAGCTTCACCGGGCGGACGTCGGCGACGACCGTCTCGCCGCTGACCGACGGGCTGCTGTCCTCGAACGCCGGCGGGTTCGTCTCGCGGAACTTCACGGGGACCGGCTACAGCGCCGTCGAGATCACCGGCGCGAGCGACGACCTCGTCGTCGTCCACGTCACCGACGACGGCGTCGAGTTCGAGGCCGTCCCCGACCTCGAGGGGGCGACCGTCCCCGAGACCTGCGAGTATCTCGAGGACGAACACGACCTCGGGCCGGAACACACCGCCGTCATCGGGCCGGCCGGCGAGAACGAGGTTCGCTTTGCCTCGGTCATGACCTCGGAGGAGCGAGCCTTCGGCCGCGGCGGGCTCGGCGCGGTGCTTGGCTCGAAGAACGTCAAGGCGATCACCTTCGACGGCGACTCGACCCGCGAGGTCGAGATCCCGGCCGTTCAGATGGAGATCCACGGCGAGGCGGCCCAGGCCGATCACCCGATGAAGGCACAGGGGACCACCTCGGTCGCCGAGTACGCCAACATGGTCGAGGCCCTCTCGAGCTACTACTTCGAGGACCTCTCCTTCGAGGGGATCGAGGGGATCAGCGGCGACCGCGTCGAGGAGAAGAAATACAAGAAAGGCACCTGCTCGTCGTGTGCCTTCGCCTGCAAGCTGCCGACCCGCGACGAGGAATCGGGCCTCGAGACGGAAGGGCCCGAGTTCGAGACGCTGATGGCCTTCGGCTCGAACTCGGGCGTCGACGACATCGTCGACGTGATGAAATCGAACAAGCTGTGTGACGTCTACGGCCTCGACACCATCTCGACGGGCGACACCATCGCGGCCTACCTCAAGAGCGAAGACGAGTTCGGTAACGTCGATCTCATCCACGACCTCGTCGAGCAGATCGCCCGCCGCGAGGGCGTCGGCGACACGCTCGCGGAGGGCGTCGACCGGATCCACGACGACCTCGGCGTCGAGAACTGGTCGGTCAAGGGCATGGAATTTGCCGCCCACGACGGCCGCACGCTGAACGGACAGGGACTCGCCTTCGCCACCTCGAACCGCGGCGCCGACCACATGTACGCCGAGTTCTACCCCTACGAGTACCCGCTGGTCGGCGAGGAAGACGCGTTCCAGAAGGAGGGCCTCGAGGGCAAGCCGCCCAAACTCGTCGAACTCGAGAACCTAAACGCCGTCAAGGATAGCGCGATTTTCTGTAAGTTCTCCCGGGACTTCCTGACCGAGGAGCGCATCGAGACGCTGCTCGACGCCGACTACGACGACCTGCTCGCCCTCGGCGGCGAGGTCGTCGCCATGGAACGGCACTTCAACAACCAGCGCGGCTTCGACCGCGGTGACGATCGGCTGCCCTACGAACTGCCCGACTTCGAACAAGGCCTCGAGGAGTACTACGCCGAGCGCGGCTGGAACGACGACGGCACCGTCCCCGACACCAAAGTCGGCGGGAGCAGCGCAGCACCGGCCGACGACTGATCGCGACTCCCTTCTCCCGGTCGCCACGAGCGAATCGGGGCCGCTCACTCGACCGGAATTCGCGTGACCGTCCGTGCGGGCGTTCTGACCGGGACCGACCCGGCCGTTCGGCGGCGTTGCGATCGTCCTCGAGCGTCGCGAGCCGTCGTTCGACCCCGTCGTGGTGGCCCGCGCCGACGACTGCGACGACGTCGTGGCCCGTTCGACGGCCACGAGGTCCGGCTCGACCGCGCGGATCCGTTCGCGGACCCGCCTGCAATGGGCCGGCGAGAAGTGGACGCTGGGGACGAGAGCGACCGTGCCGTGGTCGGACATCCCCTGTGTGTTCACCGCCCAGCGGCTTGAAGCCACGACCCAGTCCGCTACTCGTCGTCGGTTTCCTCGAGATCCGGCTCGAGGCGGTCGTCACCGCGTGACGGCAGCGACGTGTCGTCGGCTCGCGAGGGGTGGATGTTGACGTTGTGTCCCCGATAGGGGTCGCTTTCGGGGTCGTAGGAGAGTTCGCTGCGCTCGAAGATGTAGATGAAAAACCCGATCAGCGGGATGCCGAAGGTGATCGCCGCCCACTTCCACTGGGGCTCGAGACCCACCCGACCGGCGTCCCAGTAGGCGAGTGCGGTGAGCCCGAGGTGCCAGGCCAGCGGGATGCCGACGATGATCGCGAGGAGGCCGATGCGCATACGCGGCCTACGGACTCGGGACTACTAAAGGCCCGCTAACTGACGGTGGCTCGAGGACGGGTGGCAGTGAGATGATAGGAGTGCTGTTATCGGAGCCGCTGAAAGTCATTGCACACCTAATCGTACGACAGCGCTGCGATCAGTGTGTGAATCGTTTCAGCGGCTACTATAGTTGACGTCGAACTCGATCGCCGCGCCCTGACGCGAGCACCGTTTGTCTCGGCCGACACTACCGCGTCGGCCTCGCAAAATCTGGACCAAAACGTCCAGTTCCCGCTGCTTAGTTGACGTCGAACTCGATCGCTGCGCCCTGCCCGAAGCCGACACACAGCGTCGCCAGCCCGAGGCCGCCGCCGCGCTTCTGGAGTTCGTGGATCAGGGTAACGGGCAGGCGCGCGCCCGAGGCCCCCAGCGGGTGGCCCAGCGCGATCGCCCCGCCGTTGACGTTGAAGATCTCGGGGTCGATGCCGAGTTCGTCGCGGGAGTACAGCGACTGGCTCGCGAAGGCCTCGTTGAGTTCCACGAGGTCGTACTCGTCGATGTCGCGGCCGTTTCGCTCGAGCAGGCCCCGCGTCGCGGGCACCGGGCCGATCCCCATGACGGTCGGGTCGACGCCGGCGACGTTGTTCCGGCCGACCTCGGCCATGATCTCGAGGTCGTGTTCCTCGGCGAAGGCCTCGCTGGTGACCAGCAGGGCGGCCGCGCCGTCGGAGATCTGGGAGGCGTTACCGGGCGTGACGGTGCCGTCCTCCTTGAAGACGGTGGGGAGCTCGGCGAGTTTCTCGGGGGTCGTGCCCGGTCGGATGCCCTCGTCTTCCTCGACGGTGCCGTCCTCGGTTTCGATCGGGACGATCTCGTCGTCGAAGCGACCCTCTTCGGTCGCCTCGGTGGCGCGTTGCTGGCTGCGGGCGGCGTACTCGTCTTGCTCCTCGCGGCTGACGCCGTACTCCTCGGCGACTTTCTCGGCGGTCATCCCCATCTGGAGGTCCCCGAGGTCGTACAGTTCGGAGATCTTCGGGTGGATGTGGCCGTAGCTTTCGCCCATCGCGACGCGGCTCATGCTCTCGACGCCGCCGGCGATGATGGCGTCTCGGTTGCCGGCCGCGATGGCGTCGGAGGCGGAGATGACCGACTGCATCGAGGAGGCACACCAGCGGTTGATCGTCGTCGCCGGAACCGACTCGCCCAGCTCGGAGAGCAAGGCGATGACGCGGGCGAGGTTGTTGTCCTGCTCCTCGCGCTGCTGGGCACAGCCCCACATCAGGTCGTCGATTTCCTCGCCGGAGAGGCCGGTTTCGGCCAGGATCTCGTCGATCAGCGGCACCGAGAGGTCCTCGCTGCGTACGTCGGCGTACACGCCGTCTTCTTTGCCCTGTGGCGTCCGTACTGCCTTGACTACGACTGGCGTCTGTGACATATACTACCGCATGCCCCTCACGGACTTAAATCCGGTCGAACTCCGGCTGGCGGGAAAAGTGTTTACGGGCCGAGTTGCGGGTCCGCCGGCCGGCCGTCGTCGCCGACCCACGGCCCGCCGGAGTCGACGACGGGGGTCGATCGCGCCGCCCTCGAGCCGGTCGGCTCGAGAACAACCCTTATCTCGGATAGCTGGTAATACGCGGGTATGGACGAGGACGGACTGGACGCGTCTCGATTCGAGGGCGACGACGCCGCGTCGGACCGCGACCCCGAACCCGCTGGGGCGGCAGACGAGGACAGCGACGGCGGCTCGATGCCGGGGGTGCCGGATCCCGACCCGCAGGACGACGGCGTCCCCGAGGACGTACAGAAGTACGCACGCTTCAAAAAGATGGACGGCGCGCAGTACGACCGGGTCAACGAGTTCCTCCGGGACCGCACCTACATCACCGCTCGCGAGTGGGCCATCGCGCGGCTCTGTTCGGACTTCCGGACCGAGACCGGCGTCGAGATGACCAAAATCGGCGAGAACCTGCCCGAACTCGTCCCCTTCATGACCGACACCTACTCGCCACAGGCGGTCAATCAGGCCAGAGCCTCCTTCGAGGAGAAGGTCCGGACCGCCGGCGCGACCTTTCTCTACGGCGCGATGTGTGACTTCTTCACCGCCGAGGAACTCGACGACGTGATGTACGAGGCTACCGAGGTCGCCAAGTTCCTCCTCGAGGTCGAGGGCGTCGACCTCTCGGTCGAGGAGGAACTCGAGGCCGAGGAACGCATCTCGAGTGTCATGCGGGAGGTCCGCGAGGCCAGCGAACAGTTGCGCGCGGCGGACCTCGCCGAGAGCGAGGCGGACGGCGAGTGACAGAAAACGGTAATACGGCTGTAGTGAGTCGGCACAGATATGAACGACTCTCGTGACGGGCGGTCGGGTCCGACCGACGACGGCGGACGCTCGCCCGAGTTGATCGGTGCCGGCATCGGCGTCCTCGAGCTGCCGGTGTTCGGTTATCTCGGGTTCGTACTGTTCGGGCAACCGGTCTTCGGTGCGTTCGTCGGGCTCGTAGTGGGGCTCGGGACGTACCTCTCTTTTCCCGCCCTCGTGGCGGACGACGACCCCAGTGACGTCGAGATGACGCCGGAACCCGTCGGCGACCGGCTCCGTCGGTTCCACCGCACGGCGGCCGGGCTCGCGCTCCCGCCGGCGGGGATCCTGCTGCTCGCGTGGCGGTTCGTCAACGAGAACGTCCTGCTCGGGACCCTCGCGACGGCCGTGATCGGGCTGGCGATCTACGCCCCGCTCGCGGTGTTGCTGCCGCGACGGCGCTCCTGATACGGTCTGTTGGAACTGTTTCCCGGTGCGACCGCAGGACGGCTCGCGGTCGCGCCGGCACTGACTGACAGCGGTCCGTCTGACGGCGCAGCCAGGGTCGGCCGCTCGTTGCGCGTGCGCGTCCGTTACTTATCCCCGCTCGAGGGCTACATTGCTCGCATGACGGACCTGCCACTGGCACCCGAGGACGGCTGGGAATCGCTCTATCTCGCTGGCGACTGGACCGACGCCGGCGACCGCGATGCGATCACCGTCGAGAACCCCTACACGCGCGAGGCGATCGCGTCCGTCCCGGCGGGGACCGAGGACGACGTCGAGCGGGCCTACGAGACCGCCGCGTCGGCACAGGAGGCGTGGGCCCAGCAACCGCCACAGGCCCGCGCGGGCGCGATCGACGCGGCCGTCGAGTTCGTCGGGGACCACCGCGAGGAGATCGCTGAGCTCCTGGCCCGCGAGTCGGGGAGTACGCGGGTCAAAGCCGAGGCCGAATTGGAGACCGCGATCGGGATGATGCAACAGGCCGCCAGCTACCCGTTCCGGATGGCCGGCCAGCACGCGGACTCGATCACGCCGGGCAAGGAGAACGTCGCCGAGCGAGTGCCGGTCGGCGTCGTCGGCGTCATCTCGCCGTGGAACTTCCCGCTGCATCTCTCGATGCGGGCGGTCGCGCCGGCGATCGCGGCCGGCAACGCGGTCGTCCTCAAACCCGCCTCGAACACGCCGATCACGGGCGGGCTGTTGCTCGCGCGGATCTTCGAAGCCGCGGGCGTCCCCGAGGGGGTCCTCAGCGTCGTCCCCGGCCGCGGCTCCGAGATCGGCGACGCGGTCGCCGGCCACGAGATCCCCCGGACCATCGCCTTCACCGGTTCGACCGAGATCGGACAGGGGGTCGCCGCCGCGGCGGCGCGCAACTGTGCCCTGCCAGCCATGGAACTCGGCGGGAACAACGTCCACGTCGTCACCGGCGGGGCCGACCTCGAGCGGGCCGTCGACGGCGGCGTCTTCGGCTCCTTTCTCCACCAGGGCCAGATCTGCATCTCGATCAACCGCCATCTGATCCACGAGTCGGTTTACGACGACTACGTCGACGCGCTGGCCGACCGGGCCGCGTCGCTGCCGACCGGCGACCCGACCGACGACGACACCGTCATCGGTCCCATCATCGACGAGAGCCAGCGCGACCAGATCCTCGAGTACGTCGAGGAATCGGCCGAGGCGGGCGCGACCGTCGAGACCGGGGGCGACCACGACGGACTCGTCGTCGAACCCACGGTCCTCTCCGACGCCGACAACGACATGGCCGCGGCCTGTAACGAACACTTCGGCCCCGTCGCGCCCGTGATCCCCTACGCGAGCGACGACGAGGCGATCGAACTGGCCAACGACACGATCCACGGCCTCTCGGGGTCGGTCCACAGCGAGGACCTCGAGCAGGCTCGGAAAATCGCGGACGGGATCGAGACGGGGATGATCCACGTCAACGACCAGCCGATCAACGACGAGCCACACGTCCCCTTCGGCGGGATGAAACAATCGGGTATCGGCCGATACAACGGCGAGCAGATCCTCGAGGAAGTGACGACGACGAAGTGGATCTCGATCCAGCACGAGTCCCGAGAGTATCCGTTCTAAGGTCCGCACAGCCGCGGCCGGCGGCGGCTTCGACTGCCCCCAGTTGGCCCGCTTCCGACTCGAGCGAGACACGCGACGCTCAGTCCCGCTCGCGTCGGTTCGGAACCGTGATCCTTATCAGTGCTATCAGCAAACTAACTTGTAGCATGGACCGCCGAACCTATTTAGTCACCGCTGGCGTCGGCGCGTCGTCCCTCCTCGCGGGCTGTCTGAGCGACGGCCCGGCTGAAGACGACTCCGACGACGAACCGGATCCCGACGGCGACGAGTCCGGTCCCGAGAACGAACCGAGACCCGGGGAGGTCATCGAAACGTACCTCGAGGCCGCTCAGGCCGAAGATCCCGACGCGATGGCTGCGGTCGTCCACAGCGCGAGCCCGTTACAGGGGCTGCTGACCGATCCGGAGTGGGAGTTCGAATCGAGCGGCGCCGCCGACCTCGACGCTCTCGAGACCGAAACCGTCACTGCTGACGGCTCCGTCGCGGACGTCCGCGGGCTGGAGGGTGCCGAGTTCTGGTTCGCGCAGTCCGACCTCGAGGCCGAGATCGACGACGAGGAGATCGTGCTGGTCCGCGCCGAACTGGACGGTTCGGCCGCCGGTGACGGCCCCGGCGTCTACGCGCTCGTGACCGAGGGCGACGAGTGGAAGATCTTCTGGGTCGAGAGCGGAGACGACACGCCCGAAGACCCCGAGGAGGCGTTCGAGCCGGAGATCATCGACACCGACGACGACGTCGTCGAGCGGATCGAGTGGGGCGTCGACGCGGTGGACGCTCCCGAGGGCTCCGACTCCGAACCCGGCTACTACGCCCGCGTCCACCTCACCGACTCGCCCGGCCTCGAGGCCGACCTGATCCGTATCGAATCGACCGTCGCCGGCTCGGAGTTCGAGTTCTACGGTGAAGACAAGACCGAGCCGTCGACGTCGTGGGCGGGGACCTGGGCGAACGTTCGGCTCAACGCCGACGGCGATCAGATCGTCGTGACCGCCGTCCGCGGAGACACCGAGACGGTCGTCCACCGGGAACACTACGAGCCGTCGAACTGACTGCGATTCCAACCGCAACGTGAACGGAGCGACCGACGGAATTCGAACTCCGGACCTCGTATCGCTACTCCCTGCTCGAGTCGGTACACCGGCGGACGGTGCCTCGAGGGAATGGCGACGAAGTGGATCTCGGTCCAGCACGAATCCCGAAAGTCCCCGTTCTAAGCCGCTCGAGGGACCCGTTTCCGTCGGATCGAACGCACGGGTTCCGTGACCGATCGAAACTCACCGGTCAGGACTGACAGTAGACTCCGTCGACGAACGCGCCCTGGCAGGTCAGTGAAACTTCGTACCGGGCAATAGCCGGCGAATAATCGGTGGACAACGCGGAGACGTCGATCGTCGCCGTCTCGCCCGGTGTCGCCTTCGTCTCGTTCGTCGTCTCCCTCCCCGTCCCGCTCCTAGCGAGTTCGGTTCCCTCGGCATCGTACAGTACCAGCTCGTAGCCGTATTCGACGAGGTTCGTCGTCCGGTCGCCGTTGTTGCGGACGGTTACTACAACTCTGAACCCGTCCTCATCGTCTCTCGGTTCGTGGGACTCGATTGCGCGTTCGTCGACCGCACTCTCGGCGATCGATTCCGCTTCGTTTTCGGCCGGCGTCTTGCCGTCCGTCCCGCTACAGCCCGCGAGTGCGGACGTTCCGAAAGCCGCGGCCCCCATCCCGACGGTTCGCAGCAGCGTTCGCCAATTCATACAGATCTAAAATACATGAATATAACACTACTACAAGAACGCTTACGCTCGGTTCGGGTTCAGCGAGCCGTCCGACGTCTGTCCGCAGCGGCCGCGAGGGGTAGTTCGCGCATACGGCTCTCGATGGCGTTCGAATCGGTATGCGAGGGCTGGGATTTGAACCCAGGGACCCCTACGGGAGCGGGTCTTAAGCCCACCGCCGTTGGCCTGCTTGGCTACCCTCGCACAGAAGGGCGTTCGAGTGTAGTGGCCCCGCTGGAATGTGCGTTTCGATGTTCGCGCCCGCTCGAGTCCCTACCAGTCGACGCTCAACGTGCCGTCGCCGTGGGGATCGGGCGCGATCTCCTCGTCGGTTCGGCGGTCGACGACGTGGATGCAGCCGTCGTCTTTCTTGGCCGGACAGACCTCCGCGGCGCGGACGTTGTGGTCCAGTTCCTCCTCGCCGAAGAAGTACTCCTCGGGCTGGGCCATCCCGGAGGCGATCGACATCTCCCAGTTGTCGCTGACCTCGGCGCACTTGCCCGCGCCGAAGCACTTGTTAGCCTCGAAGATGATTTTGTAGGGTTTCTCCTCGACCGGGGGCGCGTCGCTGGAACCGACGTCGCTGGCCTGCTGGATACCGTCGTCGTCGCTCATGTGTTCCCGTTCGAGCGAGCGGCCTTTCGCGTTACGGTTGGCGCGAGTGGCGGTATCCATTCCACCGGTCGTGACACAGTGACTCTCCATCTCCTGCTATCAGACTACTAACTGAATATCTGTCTTACCAAATAAACAATATTTTGGACGGATGGTAGTAGTGGTAAAAGTATAAAACACCACTAGAATGATAGGATCGCCGCGATCACAGTAACTGCTGAGTGCGTTCGTACTCGTCTCTGATCGCGAAACGACTTCTCTAAAGTATTCTCGTTAGAACTAGCTATATACCCAACTTTATTGCCTAAAAAGCGTGGTATCGAAATAAAATTGGGAGAAATAAGCTCCCGGCTCGACGATCCTTACCAAAATTGATACGGCCCAAGTCTCGAAACGATTCCAGTATCACACCAACTCCCCGGTGGTTAATCAATAAATACACAATACTATTTGGCCGATGATGTAATACTCAGATATCGTTATTGTGTAGAAATACGAACTGATTCTGTGAGGGGGTCCGCTACACCGCTCGGAACGGAGAAAGAGACCGGGATCGGCGTTCGCGACTCAGATTACAAACATATGCATGTAATGAATTAGCAAAACAGCGTGGACTCGAGCGATCTGATCTCGTCTCGAAGCAGTTGTGCCAACTCCTCGGCCGTGGACTCGTCGGTAGCCATGCGATAGGTCGGTCCGCCGACCGAGAACGCTCCGAGGATCTCGCCGTCGGGGTCCGTTACGGCCGCGCCGACGGACCGATAGCCGTCGATTAGTTCCTCGTCGTTGACTGCGTATCCGCGATGTCGGATCGCCTCGAGTTCGTCGAACAGTTCGGACTCGTCGGTGATGGTGTGGTCGGTCGTGGCCGGAAGCCCCCAGCGCTCGAGAATCTCGTTGACCTGCGATTCGGACATCGACGCCAGGAGGGCCTTTCCGGAGGCGCAGTTGTGCATGTAGAACCGGTTACCCGCCCGAAACGGACTGGATTCCGACAGACTTCGTCGGGACGACTCTCCGATCGCGTACTCGAGGGAGTACGCGCGGCCGTTCTCCTCGACGATGAAGTCGGCCTCGTGCCCGGTCGTCTCGGCGATGGAGTAGACGTGCCGGCGCGCCGTCGCGTACAGCGGGTTTCGTCCGCGTGCGTGTTCGCCGAACGAGAGAAACTGGAGGCCGACGTGGAAGGTGTCGCCGTCCCGGACGAGGAATCCCTCGTCGACCAGCGTGTGGAGGTGATTGTGGACGGTGCTTTTCGCCAGTTCGAGGCGGTCGGCCAGTTCGCTCAGCGTAGCACCGTCGCTGTCGCGGACCGCGCGAACGAGCGCGAGTGACGTTTGTGTCGTCTTGACCGGTCGAGGGCGATCGTCGGTCATCGTTCGAAGTCGTCGTGTCGTCTGTGCATAAGGGTTCGGAATGTGTGAATCGGCTTCTGTAACGTCCGTCGAATCTGCGATTTATTTCTTGATGGTTTACGGTGACGAATCGGCGCTCGACGTATCCATACTGTCGTCTATATATGGGTTCTGTTACCACGACCGCTCGAACGGTATGGGCGGCCGGGCTACGGTTCCCGTCGATAGCCGTCCGTTCGGAAGGAGTGAACGGAAGTTGCGGAGTCACGCGGATCGGTCGATTCCGTCCGTCGCTCACCTCGTTGGGTCGGAATCGCCGCCCTGGCGTTCACGTATTCCGAACGCACCGCCGCCGATCACGGCCGGGCCCGTGCGCCGGTTCCGAGTGCGGACGGTGTCCCGATCGGCCGGCGCTAATCGGCGCCGCAGTGGGTCGTCCACCCGCAGTGCCGACACCACTCGTCCGGGTCGTCGGTCAGTCGTCCACAGAGCGGACAGTTCGTCTCAGTCATCGTCGGTCGTAATGTCGGCGGACAGTCCCTGTGCCATCTCGATGTCTTTCGAGTTGTTCAGGGTCCAGGCGGTGCGTTCGGTGACGGCCTCGATCACTTCGCGACCGCTCGGGTAGCCGTTCCCGGACTTGTTGACGCCGCCGAAGGGCAGGTGAACCTCCGCGCCGATACACGGCAGGTTCCCGTACGCGAGTCCGACTTCGGCGTTGTCGCGGTAGTAGTTGATCTCGCGGTAGTCCTCGGAGATGATCGCTCCCGCGAGCCCGTAGTCGGTGTCGTTGTGGATCTCGACGCCGTCCTCGATGTCGCCCGAGTACTTCATGAGCGCGACGTGGGGGCCGAAGACCTCCTCTTGCGTACACCGGAGGTCGGCGTCCGGGTCGGCCTCGTAGACGAACGGGCCGATCCAGTGGCCGTCCTCGTGGCCGTCGGGCACCTCCGCGTCGTCCAGTTCGTCGCGGTCGACGAGGACGTTCACGTCTTCGCTTCGCGCGAGTTCGTTGTACTCGAGGACCTTCTCCTTGTGTTCGGCTTCGACGAGCGGCCCCATGAACGTGTCTTCGGCCAGCGGGTCACCGACCGCGATGTTCTCGGCGATATCGACGAAGCGTTCCTTGAACTCGTCGTAGATATCCTCGTGGACGATCAGGCGTTCGCTCGAGACGCAGCGCTGACCGGTGGTCTTGAACGAACTCATAACGGCCGAGTGAACGGCCGTGTCGAGGTCGGCCTCGTCGCTGATGACGACGGCGTTCTTGCCGCCCATCTCGCAGGCCGCGAGCTTGCCGGGCTGTTCGGCGACGGTCTTGGCGACTTCCTGACCGACCTCGGCCGAACCGGTAAAGAGGACGGTGTCGACGCGTGGATCGTCGACGATCGAGGCACCGGCGTCGCCGAAGCCCTGGACCATATTGAAGACGCCGTCGGGAATTCCGCTCTCCTCGAACATCTCGGCGATGATCTGACCGCACCACGGGGTCTGCTCGGCGGGCTTCCAGACGACGGTGTTGCCCTCGACCAGCGAGACGGCCATGTGCCAGAACGGGATCGCGACCGGGAAGTTCCAGGGCGTAATACAGCCGACGACGCCCCGGGGCTTGCGGCGCATGTACGCGTCCTTGCTCCCGATCTCGGAGGGAACCACGTCGCCGTGTGGGTGTCGGGCGTTGCCCGCGGCCCACTCGACCATGTGTGCGGCCTCGACGACGTCGGCTTTCCCCTCGGAGATCTCCTTGCCACACTCCTTGGTGACGATTTCGCCGAGTTCGTCCGTCCGCTCGCGCAGTTCGTGGTAGATGTCCCAGAGGAACTCCGCGCGGTCGATGTACGACAGGTCGCGCCACTCCTCCTGTGCCGCCTCCGCGGCCTCGAGGGCGCGATCGACGTCGGCCTCCGTTCCGCGGTGGACGGTCCGCAGCGTCTCGCCGGTCGCCGGGTTCTCGCTCTCGAAGGTTTCCTCGCCCTCGCCGTCCGTCCATTCGCCGTCGATGTAGTGTCGGTCGGGTCGGTCTGTCGTCTGCTGGCTCATACGATATGAACGACGGATCACGGCGGAATAACCACGGCCTCCCATGGTCGGGCTCTGTTCCCGGCGGCGATCGGCGACGGCGACCGCCACGCGGCCCGCAGATTCGACCTTCGGTTCGGTGCGGAGCCAACGCGAGTCCACGACCGGACCGTGGTATCGGTATTCAGTATGTTTATAGTCCTCACGGCGAACTGTTCGAGTAGAACCGATCCATGAGCAGCACGAGTTCGACCACGACCACGACAGGGACGGCCGACGGGACGCGACTTACGCTCGATATCTGGCATCCGGACTGCTGGGGCCTGCAGGCGACCGAGGCAGTCGACGCCGGCCTGCTCGTCCACACCGTCCATCGAACCGTCGAGGAGGCGGTCAAGGGTCACTTTACCGTCTACGCCGACACGACGGCACAGCTCGACGAGTTCGTCGCGTTCGCCGACGAGTCCCCGCTGACGCACTCGACGGTCGAACTCGGACAGCGACCCACCACGGCACCGAACCCGGGGAACGCGACGCGCGAACTGTTCGTCGAGTACGAGCCCGAACACAGTATCAGCGATACGCTCGTCTCGCACGGTTTCATCCACGACGCGTCGGTGCGCGTCGAGGGCGGCGTCGAACACTGGCCGGTCTTCGTGGCCGGCGGCCGCGAGGAAATCCGGCGTCGACTCGAGGCCATCCGGGCGGAGACGGACGCGGAGATCTCGATCAGTCGGGTCGCCACGCCCGACGGCGGCTCGTCGGGGGCCGCTGATCGGACGGACCTCCTCACGCCGCGCCAGCGCGACGCGTTCGAACTCGCTTGCGAGCGGAACTACTACGCGTGGCCCCGCGAGATCAGCACGCGCGAACTCGCGGACGAACTCGGTGTCTCGAAGACGACGCTGCTCGAACACCTCCGGAAGGCCGAAGCGAAACTGCTCAACCCCGACGACGTCTGAGCGCCGCGGATTTATTCGCCGTCCCACCGACCGAATCTTTTGGTCGGGTATCTATTTAGGGACGTTCCGTGCCAGTCGTTCGGTATGATACCGCCGATCGCGAGCCGGTTCGTCGCCGGAACCACCGTGTCAGGCGCTCTGGACCACGTCTCGGAGTGTAACGAAGCGGGTATGGGTGGCATCCTGAACCTCCTCGGTGAGCATTACCACGATTCCGAACCCGCGGCCGAGGACGCCGACGAGTACTGTCATCTCGTCTCCGAACTGGCCGACCGCGGTCTGAACGGCAGCGTCTCGGTCAAACCGTCCCAGATCGGTATCGACGTCGGGCCGGACGTCTTCACGGAGAACTTCGAACGGATCGTCGAGACGGCGGCGGCCGAGGACGTGTTCGTCTGGTGTGACATGGAAGACCACACGACGACCGACACGACGCTCGACGCCGTCGAAGCGACGGCCCGGGACCATCCCCACGGCGTCGGCGTCGCGATTCAGGCGAACCTCAGGCGGACCCGCGACGATCTGCGTCGCCTCGCCGACGTTCCCGCCGCCGTCCGTCTGGTAAAGGGCGCCTACGACGAACCGTCGTCGGTCGCCCTCGACTCGAAATCGGCCGTCGACGACGCGTACGAGGAGTACCTCGAGTTCCTGTTCCGCGAGTTCGATCAGGGCGTCGCGGTCGGGAGTCACGATCCGGCGATGCTCGAGGTCGCGGTCGACTGTCACGAGGAGTACGGGACGCCGTTCGAGATCCAGATGTTGATGGGGGTCCGCGAGGACGCCCAGCGCGAACTCGCCGCGAAGGGGTACGAGGTCAACCAGTACGTTCCCTACGGCGATAAGTGGATGCAGTACTTCTACCGACGGATCCGTGAACGAAAGGAGAACGCGCTGTTCGCGCTTCGGGCCGTCGTCGGCGTCTGACCGAAGCGTCTCTCGCGACGAAGCGGTTCGCTGACCGATCGCGTGAGCGTCTGCCCTCGAATTCTTTCGCACCAATCTAGTCCGCATCAAAGCGGCGATTTCGATATATTTATGTGTGGGTAGTAAGCACACGCCACTATGCCTCAAAGTGGTTCAGTCGAATTGCTCTGGTTATTCGGCCCGTTCGTCCTGTACCTGGTGATGCTCGTCGTCTACTACATCTGGGAAGGAAAGCGAGAGAAACGACTCCGAGAGCGCTACGAGGAGGTGAAACATGGCCAGTGAAGGGTTAGCCGGTTCGGCCGGGAGCTGGGTACTCGGAACGTTCGCCGTCTACCTGCTCGTCCTGCTCGGTATCGGACTGTACTCCTCACGGCTCATGGACTCCGTCGACGACTACGTCATCGGCGGTCGGAGCGTCGGTCCGGTCGTCACCGGCTTCTCCGAACGCGCCTCCGAGATGAGCGGTTGGCTCACGCTCGGTGTCCCGAGCGACGCGTTCGGTACCGGTGTGATGGCCTTCTACAACGGTCTCGGGATGATCCCCGCCGACCTGTTCGCGTGGGCCGGAATCGCGAAACGCCTCCGGAAGTACACGGAGATCGTGAAGGCGGTCACGCTGCCGACCTTCTTCGAGACGCGTTTTCAGGACGACACCGGCTACGTCAAGGGCGTCTCCGCGTTCGTACTGATGCTCTTCGAAGGCGGATACGTCGGCGCACAGATCGTCGCCGCCGGGACGCTGCTGGAGGTCCTCACCGGCGTCTCGTCGCTTGTCGGGATCCTCGTCGGCGGCGTCATCGTCGTCGGCTACACCATGCTCGGCGGCTACTTCGCCGTCGCGTGGTCCGACTACGTGCAGGGCGCGATCATCCTGGCCGCGTTCATCGTCCTGCCGATCATCGCCTTTACCAACTACGGGCTCCCGTTCGGCGAACTCGCGTCCGCCGGGAGTTCGTACACGAGCGTCACGGCCGGCATGACCGGCTGGGCCGCGATCTTCGGGATCATCAGCTACGCCGCCATCGGGCTCGGCATCCCCGGGAACCCGCACGTGATGGTCCGGTTCATGGGGATCGACGAGGTCGAGAACATCCGTCTGGCCGCGCTGGTCGCCCAGCTGTTCATGTTCGTCGCCTACATCGGTGCCGGCTTCGTCGGGCTGTACGCGCTGGTCGCCTTCGGTCAGGGCGGTATCGAGGATCCGAACAACGTCATGCCGTTGCTCACGCTCGAGTTCTTCCCCGGTGCGATCGCGGGGATCATCCTGGCGGCCGCCCTCGCCGCGATGATGTCCAGCGCGGACTCGCAACTGCTCGTCGCGACGAGCGCCATCGTCGAGGACGTCTACCACGGCTACATCAACCCGAACGCGAGCCAGGAGCGACTCGTCCGCTACTCCCAGTACGTCACGCTCGGGCTCGGCGCGGCGAGCGTCGCGTTCGCCTTCCTCGCACAGAACACGCCGATCTACACGCTCGTCCTCGACTACGCGTGGGGCGGCCTCGGCGCGGCCATCGGTCCGACGCTTATCGCGGCCGTATGGTGGAAACGGGTCACCGCGACGGGCTCCGTCGCGAGCATGATCGTCGGCACCACGACGATGATCCTCTGGACGCAGCTGTCGACCCTCCTCGAACTGGTCGGCCTCATGGGGGCCGTCGAGGGCTCGGCGTTCCTCACCGGCCTGGTCGGGGTCTACGGCCTCTTCCCCGCGTTTATCCTCTCGACGGCGACGCTCATCGTCGTCTCGCTGCTGACGACGCCGCCCGAAGGCGTCGACGATCACTTCGATTCCTTCAACAAACCGCTCTCGGCGCTCTCCAGCAGCGACGATCCGACCGGCACTCCCGAATACGTGACCGACGGCGGCCGCGACGTCGGTCCCAAGGCCGTCACGGAGACCGACAACATCCGCGCACACGTGCGGGCCAGCGAGTACTGGGACGAGGGTGACGAGTGAATGAGCGACGCGCGTCGACAACCGGTCGAGCCCGCGACCGTCACTGGCGAGTCGCGCGAACGCGTGACTCTCACCGTCATCGAACCGACGGTGACGCGCGAGGACGTCGACTCGAGCGGTCGCGTCGGCGCCGTCGCGTACCCGTATCGGATCTACGACACCGTCGCGACGATCGAACGGCCGCTGATTTCGGACCGCGACATCGAGTACGTCGTCAGCGTCGACCGCTCTCGTCGACTCGCCGTCCGGGCCGACGTGTTTCCCGAGACCGTCACGGAACCCGTCGACGACGTCCTCGTCGTCCCGTCCGAACTCTCCGACGCGCAGGTCCGCGACAAGGCCGAAGACGCGGTGTTCACGTGGACGCTCCGGAAAGTCGCCGTCGGCTCCGCGCCGGACCTGACCTTCGAACGGTCGGTCGACGCCCACAAGCTGTTCTGGATCGCGTCCCGACCCGACGGGGACGTCATCGTCGATAGCGTCCGCGGCACGGAGATGCCGCTGACGGAGTGAGTCGGGCGGGAGTCCGACTCGGCCGCCGCGCCCGCGCGGCGATCATCGCCGACGAGTCCGACCGGCAGAGAGCCGAGTACCGCTCTCGAGTTCCGGTTCGCCACGCGAAAGTATCAGATATATAAATTACTATGGTTGTTGGTACCTTCCGTTCACGGCGGCCGCATCAGCGACACGTCGCGTCCGACCGAGCACTCTCGTCGAAACCGGTGACGGAGGCTCGAACACGGACTTCGTCCTCGTGTAATGTTACTTTTGATTGTTCGGGACGTAGACGAAACCCCGGAGCCGCGTCTCGGAACGGGTGGGTGGATCGCCCCCTCCCCGACACTGTCCCGAGAACAGTTGTGTGGCGTCGATCGAACGGTTTCCCGTCCGATGAACGGCCGAAACACGTCGCTCGCGTCGCGTTCTTCCCCGTCGGAAACCTGCGAACGGTTTGCGGCCTCAGAAATGAATTCACCCTGGCAATATGATGGAATTGTTTCTATACACATACAACTGCGCGGCGGCCGTTAGCCAGACGTTCCACTCGCTTCGTTCGTGCGACACTGGCCGTCGAACGCGGCCCGTCTCGCTTACCGGCGACGCATCTCCCGGGCGACCGGACCGCCGTCGAAGCGACACTCGCTACGCCGAGACGTCCGCCGACGGCTCCGGCAGGTCGTAGGTGACGCCGGTCAACTCGCTCGAGACGTCCCATAGCCGGCGGGCCGTCTCCTCGTCGTAGGAGCGGTCCGAGGAGGCCTGGCGTTCGGGCGTGCCGCGCATGTTCATGAGGCCGCCGGGGCCGTAGTAGGCCCCGCCCTCGGCCCCGGGTGCGGTGGCGGCGTACAGGGTCGGGAGCGCACCCATTGCGGCCGATTGAGCCACGACGGTGTTCAGCACCGCCATCCCGGCCTTGCGGAGCCGGCTGCCGCTCTGTTCGGGGCCGCGCAGCTGTAACCGGGTGTTCGCGTAGCCGGGATGGACCGCAACGCTCGCCGCGTTCGCGTCGGCGGTGAGCAGCCGGCGCTCGAGTTCGTAGGCGAACAGGACGTTCGCCAGCTTCGACTGGGCGTAGGCGTCCCACTTGTCGTAGTCGTCCTCGTGCTGGAGGTCGTCGAAGTCGATCCGCCCGCGCTCGTGGACGCCGCTCGAGACGGTGACGATCCGCGAGTCGGGCTCGGTCTCGAGCCCCAGGTTCTCGAGCAAGAGCCCGGTCAGTGCGAAGTGCCCGAGGTGGTTGACGCCGAACTGGGTCTCGAAGCCGTCCGCGGTCTCCGAGCGAGGAATCGCCATGACCCCGGCGTTGTTGACGAGGACGTCGATCTCCGCCTCGAGTTGGGCCGCGAAGTCGCGAACGGACGCGAGATCGCCCAGATCGCAGGCCTCGACGCGGAGGTCGGCACCGGGGATTTCCTCGCGAATCCCGTCGGCCGCGTCCGCGCCGCGTTCGGCGCTGCGACAGGCCATGATCACCGTCGCACCGTTGCGCGCGAGTTCGCGCGTGGCCTCGAGACCGATGCCGCTGTTCGCGCCGGTGACGACGATCGTCCGTCCGCTTTGGTCGGGGACGTCTTCGGCTGTCCAGTCCATGGTGAGCGTACGGGCCGGCGGCCCTAAAACGGACGCGTCGGTCACGCCTCGATTCCACGCGACGTCCACGGCGTGCGTGCAGTCGCACCGCCCGGCCGAACGGTTCGAGCGGGCTTACTCGTAGTCGACCGAGACCGACTCGAGGACGACTTCCTCCTGGGGCTGGTCGTTGGCGTCGGTCTCGACGCTGCCGATCTCGCGAACGACGTCCATGCCGTCGGTCACTTTGCCGAAGACCGCGTGGCGGTCGTCGAGGTGGGGCTGGGCGTCGAGCGTGATGAAGAACTGCGAGCCGTTGGTGTCGGGCCCGGAGTTGGCCATGCTCAGGATCCCCGCGTCGTCGTGGCGCAGCTCGTCGTGGAACTCGTCGTCGAACTGGTAGCCGGGGCCGCCGCGGCCGGTCTCGGTCGGGTCGCCGCCCTGGATCATGAAGCCCTCGATGACGCGGTGGAAGGCAACGTCGTCGTACAGGGGCTCACCCTCGATCTCCTCGCCCGTCTCCGGGTCGGTCCAGGTCTTGCCGCCGGTCGCGAGCCCGACGAAGTTGTCGACGGTTCGGGGGGCCCGCTCGTCGTAGAGTTCGACCTCGATGTCGCCGCGGTTCGTGTGCAGGGTGGCAGTAACGTCTCCCATACCGTCCGCGACGGCGGGCCGAGTGAAAACGGTAGTGGTCTCGCCCGCTGCAGCCCGATCCGGACGGTCAATTACATCACTTACAGAGTAACATCTTTGACTTCGAATACCCTACTGACCCACATGCCGATCGACATCGACACCTTCGACAAGCGTTCGAGCGAGGAGCTAAACGGGCTCACGAACGCCGAGAAGGTCGTTCGATTCCTCGCTGCGAACGACGACGCGGCGTACACCCCCTCCGAAATCGCGGCCCGGGTCGACGTCAAGAAGAATTCGATCGGAACGGTTCTCAGCCGTCTCGAGGACCGCGATCTCGTCCGCCACAAGGGCGACTACTGGGCGATCGGTGACCCGGACACGGTCCGCGACGCGTACGAGGCACACCGGCTCCTCGAGTCGCTGGACGAGCGATACGGGACGGAGGATCTCGAGGAGTGGCGGGAACACGCCGCCGAGGGCGAATAGCGATGGGGTACGAGCGCGGCGATGTCGCCATCGCGATCGATCCCTTCAAAGACGGTTCGAGCGGCCGACCGTCTCTCGTCGTCGGTCGCGAAACGACGCCCTTCCACGGCGAACAGTACATCTCCCTCTCGCTTACGACTCGAACGTGGTACGAGGAGCGAATTCCCCTCGCGGCGGACGACTGGGTAGAGGGCGGCGCTCCTCGCTCGAGTTCGATCATGCCGTGGTCGGTCACTTCGATCGATGCCGATCTGATCGAGCGCTATCAGGGACGACTCGAGGGGGGCGTCGTCGACGAGGCCGCGGCGACCCTCTCCGAATACGTCCGTCCTGACTGACTGCTCTCTCCATCCGTTCGTGACAGCGGTCGGCCGCAGCTACATACCGCGGGCCGTGGAACGACCGCTCATGACTGAGAGAACGCACACGGCGGAACGGCTGACGCTCGCGCGGCTCCCGTCGGGCGTCGACCTGACGACGACGGTCCACACCTATCGCGGCGCGGAGTCCGGGCCGACGCTGTACGTCCAGGCGGCCCAGCACGGCCGCGAGATCAACGGCACCGAAGTCCTCCGGCGGTTCCACGAGCGACTCCCCCTCGAGTCGCTGTCCGGAACCGTGATCGCGGTCCCCGTCGCGAACCCGCTGACGTTCGACCGCGTTTCCTACACCACGCCGGAGCCACTCGACGGCGTCCACCCGAACATGAACCGGATCTGGCCGGGCGACGCGGACGGCACCCTCCACCAGCGGATGGCCGCCCGACTGTGGGAATACGTCACGGCGGCTGACGCCGTCGTCGACCTCCACACGGGGAGTCCCGACATGCTCCCCCACGTCGTCTATCGTGAGGGAGACGAGTACTCCCGCGGCCTCGCGACCGCCTTCGGAACCGATCTCCTGCTGGCCGAGGGGGCCGGCGAGGACGTCCCCGACGAGTGGCACCGGCGGGGCTTCGCCGGCAAACTTCGGGTCGCCGCCGCGGACGAGGGGATCCCCGCGATCACGCCCGAACTCGCCCACAACAAACGGATCATCGAGGACGTCGTCGAGACGGGCGTGACGGGGCTGGTGGACGTCTGTCGACACCTCGACGCGCTCCCCGGTGCGGTCCCCGAGCGCGACCAGCGGAGCGCCCGCAACCACCTCGGGCAGGTTTCCGCGGCCGACGCCGGACTCTTCCGGCCGACGCCCGGGCTCGCCGTCGGCGACGAGGTCGCCGAGGGTGCGCCGATCGGGACGGTGTACGACCCGACGACCTACGACGCGCTTCAGGAGGCCCGCACGAAACGGGGCGGCCTCCTCTATGCGCTCACGCGCGAGGCGACGGTGACCGCGGGCGACCAGCTCGCGAGCGTGGCGCTGACCCGCGAGGCGTAGTCAGCAGGTCGAGAACCCGCCGTCGACGACCAGCCCGTGGCCGCTGACGAACGAGGCCTCGTCGCTGGCCAGAAAGAGGATCGCGTTCGCGATCTCTGCGGGCTCGCCCAGCCGCTTGAGCGGGTAGTCCTCGGCCATCTCCGCTCTGGCGACCTCGGGATCGTCCTGCTGTGCGAGAAAGCCCTCGAGCATCTGGGTCTCGGTGAAGCCGGGACAGACGGCGTTCGCGCGGACGCCGTAGGGGCCGGCCTCGGCCGCGACCGTCCGGGTCATGTTCAACACGGCGGCTTTGGTCGTCGAGTAGGCCGCCTGCTTGGGGAGCCCGAGGATGCTCGCCAGCGAGCCGACGTTGACGATCGAACCGTGGCCCTGGTCTTTCATGTGGGGCAAGGCGGCCGAACAGCCGTTCCAGACGCCCTTGATGTTGATGTCGATCACGAAGTCCCGGGTCTCGTCGTCGAGGTCCTCGAGGCTCCCGCCGGGGTGGCCGGTGCCGGCGTTGTTGACCATCACGTCGATGCCGTAGTCGTCGGCTACGGCGTCGACGACGTCGTGAAACCCCTCGCTGTCGGTGACGTCGAGTTCGGCGAACTCGGCTTCGCCGCCGGCTGCCTCGATGGTCTCGACGGTCTCTTCGCCGCCCTCGACGTCGACGTCCGTGACGATGACGCGTGCCCCTTCCTCGGCGCACCGCTCGGCGGTCGACCGACCGATCCCCGACGCCGCGCCCGTGATAACTACTGTCTTGTCTTCGAGTCGCATACGGTCCTATTGGACGGCCACCACATAAATTCGTTCATGATTTACGACCCGTATTCTGCCGATGTTCATCGAACTCGGTCGTCGCGAAAACAGTGTAATCCGTCGCTCGAGGCCGGCCACTCGCGGCAACCCCGTCGTGATGTCCAAGAAATATATAGGAGCAGAAAGTATTTGGAAAATCCTATTGAAATTACCAATTTATCCCCTCGAACAAGGGCCGTTCGACCGGACTCCGGTCGATGGCTCGGCGGCTATACGGTCACGTCCGTAAAACGAGTCTGACGGCATTGTATCGTCTAATAGTGGCCGACACGGGACGTTTCTCGAGCGGTACGCCGTCCGAACCGCTTCCCTCGTTCCGCTCTCGAATAATCCGGCAGGTTCGTCGCTTGTCGTCCGATTTAACGGTCGTCCGTGACGATTCGCGAGTGTTTCTCGAGTTCGATCGGACCGTCATCCGTGGCGACAGAAATACCAGTTTCTATTCATACCTTGAAAACCGATAGTTATGTGGTCCGACTTCGCGCAGCGGCTCCGTCGAACTGATCCCTCGTCGGTCGATCGGCGCCGGCAGCGACGGCGGCTTCCGACCGATCGCCCCGGGGGTTTACGGACATATGACTGTAAACCAATGCGGAGTCGGTGCGGGGTCCCGGGATCGACCACGACGATCGATTTCGATCCGCGGTCGTCTCGCCTCGACCGACCGCGTTCGGTCTGACTGAACGGCTACGAGAACATCACGTTGACTTCGATCGTGTTCGCCGTCGACAGCAACCGGTCACGCAGGTCGTTTTTCTCCCACTCGTTCTCGAGGCGGTGTTGTGGGCCGGCGACGGTGACCGCCCCGTAGACGGTGCCGTCGTTGTCCAGGATCGGTGCGCCGATCGCGCTGATCCCCCGGAGGTACTCTCCCTGGTTGTACGCGACGCCTTCCTCTCGAATCGCGTCGAGTTCGTCGAAGAGGGTCTCTCGATCGGTAATCGTGTTCTCGGAGAACGCCGGGAGCCCCCACTGGTCGATGATGTCCTCGACTCGCTCCTCGTCGAAGTGAGCGAGCATCGCCTTGCCGCCGGCCGAGTTGTGGAGGTAGGTGTGAGTCCCGATGTCGATGTCGCTGGTGAAAGAGCGCGTCCCCTCGCTGACGTTGATAACCGTCCCGAGCCCGTTCTGGTGTGTCGAACAGAGGACGCGCTCGCCGACCTGTGCCGACAGTTCGTCGATCGGTGCGTCGGCGGCTTCGTACAGCGGCTCAGCGTGTTTGACGTGTTCCCCGAACGAGAGAAACCGGAGGCTCAGCCGGTATTCGTCGCCCTCTTGGACGACGTACCCCTTCGACCGCAGCGTCGTCAGATGGGCGTGTACCGTACTCTTTGCTACTCCCGTTCGCTCGGTGAGTTCGGTGACGCCGGCCCCTTCGGCCTGCCACAGCGCCTCGAGAATATCGAGGGTCTTCACCACCGCATCGACCCGATTCCCTCCGTCCGTGTCTGGTGTTGCCATACGCCGTATTCAACGATGGGTGTCAAAGCTGTTCCGCTCTGCTGAACGCCAGCTGCGGGCGAAAAAATCAATTCGGATCCGGATCGTCGGTCGTTCGGGCTCGAAACGACGGATTCGAGGCGCTCGACCTGTACTATGGTGGCTGAAAACGATTCCCATGGTAACGTTTATGTAGGGCGTGATGTGACGTAGATTATGGACTTCAGCGAACCGTCCGAAGCCGTCCAGATCAAGAAGGCACTCGACGACTTCATCGATCAGGAGGTCGCCCCGCTCGAGAACGAGTACGATCAGTTCCTCGGCGCGGACTACGAGAAGGAAATCGTCGACGACGAGCATCGGCAGGTCCCCGAGTACCGCAACATCGTCGAGGAGATTCGCCAGAAATCCGTCGAGGCGGGCTTTTACGGCATGACGATGCCCGAGGAGGTCGGCGGCGGCGACGTCGACATCCTCACTCGCGCCATCGTCGGCGAACACATGTCCAACCGGCCGCCGGGCTTTCACAGTTCCATCTTCGGCGGCGCGGGCGGACCGACGCCGATCCTGTTGAACTGCGACGAGCGCCAGCGCGAGGAGTATCTGGAGCCGCTGATGGACGGCGAGATCACGACCTGTTTCGCCCTGACCGAGCCGGGCCACGGCAGCGACGCCCACCACATGGACACCCGCGCCGAGAAGGACGGCGACGAGTGGGTCATCAACGGCCAGAAGGTCTACATCACGAACGCGCCCTACGCCGACTTCGCGATGGTCTTCGCCCGGACCAGCGGCGACGACGGCGACCTCAGCGGGATCACCTGCTTCCTCGTCGACAAGGAGACGCCCGGCTTCGAGGTCGGGAAGATCCACCGCGCGATGGGGATGACGCCCGGGACGCACGCCGAACTCCACTTCGACGACTGCCGCGTCGGCGAGGAGCAGGTGCTGGGCGAGGTCGACGCGGGCTTTCAGTCCGCGATGGACTGGATCGGCGGCGGTCGAATCAACATCGCCGCCGGCGCGGTCGGGACGGCCGAGTTCCTGCTGGACATGTCCCTCGAGTACGCCCGCGACCGGGAGACGTTCGGAAAGCCGATCGGTCACCGGCAGGGAATCTCCTTCCAGTTGGCCGAACTCGCGACCGACATCGAACAGGTCCGCCAACTCTATCGCTACGCCGCCTGGAAGATGGACAACGGCGAACGCGCCCGGAAAGAGGAGTCGATGGCGAAGCTCCGCGGCGCGAAACTGGCCAACGACGCGGCCGACATCGCGATGCAGGTCCACGGCGGAGCCGGCTTCATGAAGGACCTACCGATCGAACGCAACTACCGCTCGGCGCGGGTCTTCCGCATCTTCGAGGGGACCGACGAGATCCAGAAACGGACGATCGCTCGCGAACTCATCTGAGATGAGTGAGTCGACGGAGCGGGGTACACGCGCCGCTGGGCAGGTGTCGCGCATCGACTTCGACATCGAGTGGCCGCCGAAACACGCCGCGGCCTACCTCATCGAGGAGCCCGCGCCGATCCTGATCGATACCGGTGACCCCGAGGAACGGGCCGAAGCGACGATCCGCGAAGAGCTGGCAGCGACGGGGTACGACCTCGCGGACGTCGCGGCGGTCGTCGTTACCCACCCCCACAGCGATCACATCGGACAGGTGCCGCTGTTGCGCGAGGCCGGCGCGACCGTCTACGCACCCCGGCCCGTCCTCGAGCAACTCGAGCGCGACCCGGCCGACCTCGCGGCGGGGATCCGCGAGATCGGCCGGTCGGCCGGGTACCGCGGCGAGGCAATCGAGCGCGAGACCGAACGCGCGAAAGCGTCCCTCGAGCGCAATCGCCGGCTGCTCGAGCCCGAGGCGGCGGTGCCGTTCCCGTTCGACGAGTCGGTTACCGTCGCGGGCCGGGAGTTCGACCCGATCCACACGCCCGGCCACCAGGTTCACCACGCCAGTCTGGCGACCGAGGTCAACGGCGAGCGCGTCCTCTTCTCGGGGGACGCGCTCATCGAACCGTTCCGACCGGGCGCGATCAACGTCGGCCTCGACTACGGTGCCTACGACGCCGTCGACGACTTCCACCGCGCGATGGACCGGCTCGAGGGCCGTGCGATCGACCGGGCTTTCCCCGGGCACGGCCCGGTCTTTACCGACTACGAGGAAGCCATCGAGAGTACGCGGTCGGCTCTGGAGTCGCTCACGGCCGAAACCCTCGAGGCGGTCAGCGCCGTCGGGCCGGCGACGCCCCTGGAGATAACCCGGCACCGCAGCGGCGAGGTCCGGCATCCCGCCCAGTTGCTCGACACGCTCGGGGCGCTCGGCACGCTCGAGGGCCGGGGCAGAATCGAGTACGAGGTCCGCGACGGCGCTCGCTACTACTCGTTCAGGAAGGCCTCGCCGTGATCGAGCGGGAGGACGACCCGGTCGGCGATCCCCCCGTAGACCGCCCGCGCCTCCGCGAGTAGTTCCTCGGGCGGCGCTTCGATCGCGAACGTCGACACCATCTCGTCGGTCACGAGGCCGGCCATTTCTTCCCACTTCCCGTCCGTCGAGAGATCGTGTAACTCCTCGCCGACCGAGCGCCAGCCGTGGTGTTCGAGGACGTCGTGGTAGGTTCGCGTACTCCCGTAGAAGGCGATTCGACGGCGCACCTCCCGGCGGGACCGCTCGCGTTCGTCCTCTGTCTCGCCCGTGACGACGAACGGGCTCGCGGAGAGCGAGACGTCCTCGAGGGACCGCTCCCCGCGGTCGGCCCCCTCGGCGACGGTCGGCGCGATGACGTCGTCGGTGTAGCCGGGGGTATTGAAGACGTGCATGTCCAGTCCGTCGCAGAGCTCGCCCGCGAGCCGGATGTTGTACTCGTTGACGCCTGCGATGTAGATCGGGATCTCGGGATGGTCGATCGGCCCCGGATTGAAGTTGTCCGTCATCAGCGAGAACGAGTAGTGGTCACCCTCGTACTCGAGGTCGGCTTCGCCCTGGAACGCGTCGAAGATGTGCCGCAGCGACTCGACGACCTCGCGCAGTCGCGGCCCGGGCGACTCCCAGTCGACGCTGAAGCGGCGCTCGTTGTGGCCTTTGACCTGCGTGCCGATGCCGAGGACGAACCGGCCGTCGGTGTACTGTGCGAGGTCCCAGGCGGTGTAGGCCAGCGCCATCGGGCTGCGGGTGAAAGAGAGCGCGATTCGTGTCCCCTGCTGGATCTCCTCGGTCCGGTCGGCGATCACCGGGTGCGGCAGGAACGCGTCGTTGTCCATCTCGGGGGTCCAGACGCCGTCGAACCCGAGTTCCTCGGCGCGGGCGGCAGCCGCGCCCGAATCGTTCGCCAGTTTCGGTACCATCGCGTCGATGCGAAGGTCTGACATACCCGATGGTCGACGGGTCGACCCTTCAATCTATGGACGGGTACGGCCGCGAGCGGACCGGAAAAAAGCGCTCAGACGACGCGGTTCTCGAGGGGGTCACCGTCGCGGAACCGATCGTAGTTCCGGAGGAAGACGTCGGCACAGCGCTCCCAGTAGTGGGGCGTGCTGCCGGCCATATGCGGCGTCACGAGGACGTCGTCGCGGGCCCACAGCGGCGACGATTCGGGCAGTGGCTCCTCTTCGAAGACGTCAAGCGCCGCGCCGCCGAGGTCGCCCGCCGCGAGCGCGTCGACGAGCGCCGACTGGTCGACGATCCCGCCGCGGGCGATGTTGACCAGCACCGCGTCGTCGGGCAGCGTCGCGAGGGCGTCGGCATCGAGCAGCCCCCGCGTCTGGTCGGTCAGCGGACAGGCGACCACGAGGTAGTCGCTCGCGGCGAGGACCGACTCGAGGCCGTCCGGGCCGTAGATCTCGTCGACGCTCTCGGGCGCGTCGGTCGGGTCCCGCTTGGTCCCGACCACGCGGGCGTCGAACGTCCGGCAGTAGTCGGCCACGTTCGAGCCGATCGCGCCGACGCCGACGATCCCGACGGTTCGGTCGCCGAGTTCACCACCGAGGTAGCGCTCCCACTCGCGTTCGCGCTGCTGAGCGATCGCGCGGTCGAACCCGCGCTCGAAGTGAAGCAGGTACCCCAGGACCTGCTGGCCGATCGGCTTCGCGTGGATCCCCGAGACGTTCGTCAGCGCCACGCCGCGGTCGGCCAGCGCGTCGTGATCGAAGCGGTCGGTCCCGGCGCTGAGCGCCTGTACCCACTCGAGTGCGTCGGCCGCCGCGAGTACCTCGTCGGGGAGCCGGTGGATGACGAGGGCCTCGGCGTCGGCGACCGCCGCCGGAAGGTCGTCCGCGTCCTCGACGTGTTCGAGGTCGATCTCCGGCCGGCGCTCGCGGATCTCGTCGGTGACCAGCGGCCCGCCGCCCGCGAGGACGTGCGGGGAGACGACGACGGTCACGCGTTACTCGTCCCCCTCGCCGTCCTCGAGTTTGTACTTCTGGATCTTGCCGGAGGTGGTCCGGGGGAGTTCCTCGATGAACTCGACCTCGCGGGGGTGTTTGTAGGAGGCGACGTTGTCGAGGAAGTACTCCGTGATCTCCTCGGCCGTGACGTCCTCGCCGGGTTCGACGCCCGGTGCGGTGACGACGAACGCTTTCGGGACCTCGTTGCGGCGCTCGTCGGGAATCCTGACCACGGCACCCTCGGCGACGGCCTCGTGTTCGGCCAGCAACTCCTCGAGTTCGCTGGGGTAGATGTTGTAGCCGGCCGAGTTGATCATGTGTTTCTTCCGGTCGACGATCTCGTAGTAGTTGTCCTCGTCGCGGCGGGCGATGTCGCCAGTCCGGAACCACCTTCCGGAAGACGAGTCTTCCGACTCCCCGCTCGCTTCGCTCGCGGGGACGTCGTCGGTGAAGGCCTCGTCGGTCGCCTCGGGCATTCCGTGGTAGCCCTTCATCACCTGTGGCCCCCGAACGAGGAGTTCGCCTTCCTCGCCGATGGGGACCGTCTCCCCGCTCGAGTCGACGATCTTGGCCTCGGTCATCCGGGTCGGCTGGCCGATCGTGCCGTGGCGCAGGCCGAACGTCGAGTTGCGCTGGGAGTGGGTCGCGCCGTTGGTCTCGGTCAGCCCGTACCCCTCGGCCATCTCGACGCCGGCGGTCTTCTCGAACTGCTCCTGGACCGCGACGGACATCTTGGCTCCGCCCTCGCCGGCCGACTCGAGGCTGGTCAGGTCGTACTCGCCGAAGTCGTCGCTGTTGATCATGTCGACGTACATCGCGGTGACGCCGACGTAGTGGGTGATCCCCTCCTCCTCGATCAGCTTCATCGCGGCGTCGCCGTCCCAGTTGGCCGCGCTGCGCAGGTAGACGCTGCCCCCGCGCACCAGCGGCTGCCAGGCGGTGTGCGTGAAGCCGGTGATGTGATACAGCGGCAGCCAGACGAGGCTCTTGACGGCCTCGCCCTCGAGCGCCTGCTCCTGTGCGAGGACGGAAAACGTCTGGGCGCGGAAGTTGCGGTGGGTCAACTGGACGCCTTTGGGTTTCCCGGTCGTCCCCGAGGTGTACGGCAGCAGCGCCACGTCGTCGTCGGCCCGCTCGACGAACCGCTCCTCGCCGCGGACGTCCGCGAAGGCGTGGACGTCCTCGCCCTCGCCGTCGACCGAAATCACGACCGGATCCCAGTCGATCGTCTCGAGGGCCTCCTCGAGGTAGGGTTCGAGGGCCTCGTGAGTGAGGACGGCCGCGGCCTCGGTGTCCTCGAGCTGGTAGGTCAACTCGCGCTTGCGGTACTGGGGATTGACCGGCGAGACGATCACGCCGGCCTTGAACGCGCCCAGCGCGCCGATCAGGTACGGCGGGCAGTTCGGCAGGTACTGGAGCATGATATCGCCCGGCTCGAGCCCGAGGTCGGCCAGCCCGCCGGCGAAGCGCGCGCTCTCGGCTTTGAGGTCGTCGTGGGTCAGCGTCGTCCCGTGGTACTCGATCGCCGGTGCGTCGCCGTGTAGCCGAACCGTCTCGTCGTGAAGTCGCGCGACGTTCCCCTCCCTCGCACTCTCGGTAACGCTTGCCAAATCCATGCCACACAATATCATTGAGTGATATAAAATAGTATCTATCACTAGACAGCGGGTCCGTCGACACGACGGCTCTCGGTACGGCGTGACACGACCTATGTTATCTCCTACCACAACTTATTTGCGTTCGCTCGAGATATCGGGAGACGATGATACGACCGGTCCGACGGAGGGATACCCGTGGCTGAACCGATCCTCGCGGGCGTCGCCGAGAGCGACCTCGGCGAGACGCCCGACCGGAACTGGCTGGACAACGCCGCCGTCGCGACGGTGCGAGCCCTCGAGGACGCCGGCTGTTCCCTCGACGAGGTCGACGGCGTCGCGGTCGCCGGCGGCGACGACTACATGCCCGCGCTGGTGCTGTCGGAGTACCTCGACCTCGACGAGCCCTCGTTTCTCGAGGGGACCGAGATCGGCGGCTCGTCGTTCGAACACTTCTGTGGCCACGTCCGCGACGCGATGGCCCGCGACGAGGCCGACGTCGTGGTCGTCGCCTACGGCTCGACGAGCAAGACCGGCCCCGGCAGGGACCAGTCGCTCGAGGAGACCCACCCGATCGACGGCTTCGTCCGCCCGACGGGGCTGTTCCGGCCGCCGGGGGCCTACGCGATGGCCGCGCGCCGGCACATGCACGAGTACGGTACCACCGAGGAACAGCTCGCGGAGGTCGCCGTCGCGACCCGCGAGTGGGCCGCGATGAATCCCAAGGCGGCCCAGCGGGAGCCGATCACGGTCGACGACGTCCTCGAGTCCCGGGAGATCGCCGAACCGTTCAACCTGCTCGATTGCTGTCTCGTCTCGGACGGCGGGGGCGCGGTGGTCCTCGTGAGCGAGGAAAAGGCCGCGGAACTGGGCGTGCCCGAGATCGCCGTCGCGGGCGTTGCCTCGACGAGTACCCACCGCCAGGACGTCAGCGAGATGCCCGACATGACGACCACCGGGGCCGCGGTAACCGGCCCGAAGGCCTTCGATCAAGCCGGAATTACCCACGACGACGTCGACGTCGCCGAGATCTACGACTCGTTTACCTACACCGCTTTAGTCACCCTCGAAGACCTGGGCTTCTGCGAGAAGGGCGAAGGCGGCGAGTTCGTCTCGGGCGGGACGACCGCGCCGGGCGGCGAACTCCCCATGAACACGCAGGGCGGTGGGCTCTCGTACTGTCATCCCGGCCACTTCGGGGTCTTCGTCCTCATCGAGGCCGCCCGGCAGCTCCGCGGCGACTACGAGGGCGACCGGCAGGTCGACGACGCCGAGGTCGCCGTCGCCCACGGTACCGGGGGATTACTCTCCTCGAGCAGCACCGTCGTCCTCCGGAGGGAATCATGACGGGGCGCATCGAGGACCGCCGCGAGGAGTGGGACGGGCCGGTCCCGGTCCCGACCGGTGCGACGGCTCCCTTCTGGGCGGGTACCCTCGAGGGCGAACTGCGCTATCAGGCCTGTGACTGCGGTCACCGCCAGCTGTACCCGCGGGCGGTCTGTACCGCCTGCGGGGCCGAGGACCCGCCGTTCGAGGCGAGCGAGGGCGTCGGCACGATCTACACGTACACCGTCTGCCACGTCCCCGGCGAACCCGGCTTCGCCGAGCGGACGCCGTACGTCGTCGGCGCGATCGACCTCGCCGAGGGGCCGCGCCTGCTCGCACTGCTCGACGCCGAGCCCGACGACCTCGAGATCGGTGCTGCCGTCGGGGTGCGGTTCTGGCAGGTCTCAGAGGACGCAGCGATTCCGGTGTTCGTACCGGAGTAAAAGTTCGTACGCGTCTTTTTTACTCGAGGGCGGCCGTCGCCGTCCCGGTCAGCAGCGTCTCGCCGTCGGTCGTCCGGGCCTCGAGTTCCGCTTCTACCGTTCCCTCGTTGATCTCGGCGACCTCGCCGCTCGCGACGACGGTGTCGCCGGGGAAGACCCGGGACTGGAACCGGACGCCGAAGCTCCTCACGTCCCGCAGGTCGAACCAGTTGGCGACGACCCGCGAGGTGACGCCGGCGGTGAACATCCCCTGGCCGAAGACGCTCTCGTTGCCCGCCCCCGTCGCGTAGGGCTCGTCGTAGTGGATCGGGTTGAAGTCGCCGCTGGCTCCGGCGTACTTGACGAAGTGCTTTCGCTCGAGGTCCGCGACGACGACCGTCGGACCGGCGTCGCCGGGCTCTATGCCGCCGACCGTCCGGACCCGCTCGAACTCGTCGACGGTCGGCGAGGGCGTCGCGGGATCCGCTTCGGCGGTACCGCCGTCGGGCTCGGCCGGCTCGCCGTCGCTCGCGGCTCCGTCGGCGTCGTCCTCGGCCGCGCTCTCGTCGCCGTCGTCGATCGCGCCCTCGGTTTCGATCGCCGTCGAGCGGTCGGTCAGGACGAGTTCCCCGTCCCGATCCCGGTACTCGGTCTCGAGGACGGCGAAGGTCATCGTCCCCGCCCGTCCCCCTTCGCGCTGGAAGACGTCCGCGAGGGTGGTCGTCCCCTCGAGGACGTCGCCGACGTAGACGGGCCGTTCGTACTCGTGGGCCTGTTCGCCGTGGATGACGTACTCCGGCTGGAAGGCGAGCTCGAAGCCCTTGCCGTCGACGTCGGCGGGGGTGTACTGCGGGAATCGGGCGACCTGCGAGTAGGTCAGCGGCGCGGGAACGCGATCGTGGCCCCGCTCGGTGGCGACCGACTCGTCGCGGAAGACGGGATCCTCGGCGGTGATCGCCCGCGCGAACTCCTCGACTTTGCCCGGCTCGACCCGGAACTCCTCGGCCGTGACCGTGGTGTCGCCGACCATCGCCTCGAGTTCCTCGATCGGTCTATTCGGCATGGTGTCCCTCCGTGGCTTCTGGGGCGGTCGCGGGCCGGTCGATCGTCGCGTCGCGTCGTACCTCGGTGCTGTGTCCGCGCTTCATTGCCGCCATGGTTTGGGGACATCTGACATAACAGTACCCTTCTCGGACGCCTTCACGACGATCGCTCGAGCGCCCGCACTGCGGTCGAGCTGTCGGTGTCGGGGCCGCCGTCGATACCGAAGTGACGACCGAGATTCCGCCGTCGCGGCGACACGGCGCGCCACGCCCTCCCCAGCCGATTGCGGTCCTCGCTCCCCGACTCGCGGCGTTGCCGTTCGCAACGCTCGGTCGGGCGACAGCGTGCCCCACCGCCTGCCGGCCGGTCGAATAGCTTATACCGGCGGTCGATGAACACGGACACGCTCATGGCAGTGACTATCACACTCGCGTATGGAGAACGGTCGGGAGAACGAACGCGTCTCGCGGAGGGCGACCGATGACGGTCGAGCAGTTCAGCGTCGACGGGCAGACCGCGATCGTCACCGGCTCCTCGAGCGGGATCGGGAAAATGATCGTCGAGCGGTTCGCCGACGACGGCGCGAACGTGGTCGTCACCTCGCGGGAGATGGAGAACGTCCAGCCGGTCGCGGACGCGATCAACGAGAGCGACCGGCCGGGCGAGGCGATCGCGATCGAGTGCGACGTAACGGACCGCGACGCGGTGCAGGACCTGATCGACGAGACGGTCGCCGAGTTCGGCGGGCTCGACATCCTGATCAACAACGCGGGGGCGAGCTTTCAGGCTCCGCCCTCGGAGATCAGCGAGAACGGCTGGAAGACCATCGTCGACATCAACCTGCACGGGACCTTCCACTGCTCGCAACTGGCCGTCGAGTACATGCGCGACAACGGCGGCGGCCGGATCGTCAACTTCGCCAGCGTCGCGGGCACCCGCGGCTCGAAGACGATGAGCCACTACGGCGCGGCCAAGGCCGGCGTCGTCAACTTCACCACCTCCGCGGCTGCCGACTGGGCCGAGGACGGGATCTGGGTCAACTGCATCGCGCCCGGACTGGTCGCCACCGAGGGCGTCCGTACCCAGATGGGCGTCGAGGACGACGCCGCGGAGATCGCCCGCACCACGCCGGATCGAACCATCGGCAAACCCGAAGAAGTCGCCGACCTCGCGCAGTTCCTCGCCAGCCCCGCCTCGTCGTACATGGTCGGCGAGACGATCGAGATCAAGGGCATTCCCCGCCTCGGCGAGTAACGAAGAGTCTCCCCGAGTCCCCCTCGAACCCGCGGTGGCCTCGCAGACGGCCCCGGCCGCGTGGAACGGGCCCGAAACACGAACCGTGTTACCAGTACCCGTATACTTTTCAGGCCGAACGACAAATCAGGGCCAATATGGAGCTCGATATCGTCTCCGCGGAGACGCTCATGGAGTCGCCCTACGACGGCAACGTCGCGAACCTCCTCGAGCGAGCGGTCGCGGAGCATCCCGACACGATCGCGATCGAACACGCCGGCGAGACCATCACCTACCGCGACTTCGGCGACCGCGTCGCGCGGTTCGCCGACGGCCTCCGGGAACTCGGCCTCGCGGCCGGCGACCGGGTCGGCGTCTACATGCCAAACGGCATCGACTTCTGTACCGCCGTCTGGGCCTGCTGTCACGCCGGGATCATCGCCAGCCCGCTGAACCCCGAGTACCGCCGCCGCGAGATCGAGTACCAGCTCGACCACGCCGACGCCGAGGCGGTACTCGTGGAGGGGTCGGCCGACGAGTACGTCCGCGAGGCCGTCGCCGACCTCGAGACCGAGATCGTCAGCGCGACGGCCGGCAGCGATCACCCCTCGCTGCCGGAGCTGGGTACCGACGCCGAGGCGGCGCTCGTCGACCGGGAAGACGAGGACGTCCTCCTCCAGCCCTACACCTCGGGAACGACGGGGAAGCCGAAGGGCGTCCTGTTGACCCACCGCAACTTCCGGGTCCAGATCGCCCAGGCCGTCTCGAGTTACAGCGCCAGCCCGATCAAAGGCGACGGAATCATCGTCCTGCCGATGTATCACATCACGGGGATGATCGGGATGATGGCCTCGCTGTGTGCCGGTCGGACGCTCCACTTGCTTCGACCCGACCAGTGGGACCCCGAACTCGTCCTCCGGAAACTGGACGAACACGACATTCCCTCGTTCGTCGGCGTCGCCGCGATGTTCGTCGACCTGCTCGAGGCCTACGACCCCGACGAGTACGACCTGTCGACGCTGGTCCGGGCCGGACAGGGCGGGGACAAGCTCCCGCGGCCGACCCGCGAGGGGTTCGAAGAGGCCCTCGACGTACCGCTTACCGAGGGATACGGGCTGACCGAGACGACCGCGACGAGCCACACGATCCGGTGGTCGTCGCTCGGCAATCGGCCCGGCAGCGTCGGCCAGCCGGTGGGTCACACCCGGTCGAAGGTCGTCGACGAGGACGGTGAGGAGGTCGATCCCGGCGAGGAAGGCGAGATACTCATCGCCGGCTCGCAGGTGATGAAAGGCTACTACAAGAATCCCGAGGCCAACGAGGAGGTCTTCACCGAGGACGGCTTCTTCCGGACCGGCGACATCGGGACCCGCGACGAGGACAACTACTACTACATCAAGGGCCGCGAGAAGGAGATGATCCTGACCGGGGGGTACAACGTCTACCCCCGCGAGATCGAGGACCTGCTGTACGACCACCCCGAGATCCACGAGGCCGCGGTCTTCGGCGTTCCCGACGAGCGCCGCGGCGAGACCGTCGCCGCCGCGATCACGCCCGCGGAGGGCGCGGAGATCACCGCCGACGACGTCGAGGCGTACGTCCTCGACGAACTCGCGCCCTACAAACATCCCCGTATCGTCGAGATCCGTTCTGAACTCCCCAAGACCGGCAGCGGAAAGATCCGCAAGACGAAGTTGCGCGACGAGATCGCCGACGAACGCGGGCTCGAACCGTGAGTGTCTTACACACGGGCGCTCGAGTCGTCGACCACTGCCAGCATGTCTGAGGAGGCCACCTACTCGACGGGGGAGATCCGGACGATCGCGCTCGCGGTCATCGCGGGCGTCTTCTTCGGCGGCGTCGCGACCGGAGTCGCGTTCCCGACGCTGCCGTTGCTCGACGAGAAGCTCGTCATCTCGGCGGTCATGCTGAGCGTGATCCTCTCGGCCAACCGGATCGGGCGGCTGTTCATGAACACGCCCGCCGGGACGATCATCGACCAGTACGGCGCGCGGACGCCGATGATCTTCGGCCTGTTCACGCAGGCGCTCGCGCCCTTTGGCTACATCGTCGGGCTCAAGACGCCGCCGACCCACCTCGGGACGGTGCCGCTGCTGGGAGACGTGTCGCTGCCGGGGCTGGTCTTCGTGCTGGCGCGGCTGTTCTGGGGGGTCGGCAGCGCCTTCGTCTTCATCGGCGCGTTCGCGACGATCACCTACGTCACGACGGCCGACAACCGCGGCCGCTGGGTCGGCTACATGCGCGGCGGCCAGTCGCTTGGCTTCCCCACCGGCCTCGTCGTCGGCGGCGTGTTGACCGATCTGGCCAGCATGCAGACCGCCTTTCTCGCGGCGGGCGTCCTCGCGCTGGTCGCCGGCATCGTCGCGACGCTCGTCCTGCCCGACGTCCACGGCGGTGCCGACGGGGGCAGAGCCGCCAAGCTCCGGGAGGTCCCCGCCCTGCTCGCGGGCAACCCGACCGTCGTCCTGATCGGCTACGGCAACTTCGCCGTCCGTTTTCTCTGGGGCGGGATCATCCTCTCGACGCTGGCCCGCTACGCCAGCGACTACGGCCTCGAGCTGTCGGCGCTGGGCGCGGCCGGCATCAGCGGGATCGTGATGGGACTGGGCGTGATCACCTCGGGGTCCATGACGATCGTGACCGGCTGGATCTCGGATATGGTCAGCGATCGGACGCTGCTGACGGTCCCGGCCTTTCTCGCGATGGGCGCGGGCTTTCTGGTGATCGCCTACGTACCGACCATCGAGGCGCTGCTCGGGGCGATCGTCCTCGTCGGTGCGGGGATGGGGTCGGCTGCGCCCGCACTGCTCGCGATCATGGGCGATCTCACGCCCGGCGACGAACTCGGGCGGATGGGCGGCGTCTATCAGGTGATGGGCGACGTCGGGCTCAGTCTCGGTCCCCTCGTCGCCATCCCCGCGGTGGATCTCTGGTTCGGCTACCAGTTGACCTACGTCCTCTGTGCGGCGCTCGTCTTCAGTTGCCTGACGATCGTCTCGCTGCCGCTGCTGCGCAACCCCGAGGTCTCGCGGGCGGGCGTGAAAGCGGATTGAGGCCGCCGGGGGCTCGGACCCGTAACCGTCCGTCCCTACACACGTGCGCGAAGCTTTCATGTTCGGGCAGGAGTATTGCTAGATATTACCATGGTGAGGTCACGCGTACGGAGGGCGGTCGTCCGGGTGCGGCCGTGGCTGCCCGCGGTCGCGGTGGCGCTCGCTGCGGGACTGGCCGCCGTCGGTGGATCGTATCTGGCCGTCGGTCGGCGACCGGCGTTCGTCGTGACGCCGTTCGACCGGCTCGTCGTCGCGCTCAGCCCCGACGCGCTCGTCACCTTCGCGATCACCCAGCTCGGGACCCTCGGGCATCACCTGGCGTTTCTGACGGCCATCGGAGTGGCGTGTGCGACCCTCGGGCTGGCCACCCTGCCCGGTGTGGCGGTTCTGCTGGGGAACCGGCCGGAACTCGGCGCGCTGGACCGCGGGCTCGGCATGGCCGTCGTCGGCGTCCTCCTCGGACAGGTCCTGCCGGCCGCGCTCGCGTTCGGACTGACGCGGTCCCGGCCGTCGGCGCTCGGTGCCGCAGCCGGGGTTGGGATCGTCCTGCTCGTAACTGCCGTGGCGGCCGCCCTCGCCGTCGGCGCGGATCGTCCCCTCGGCTCGCTCGAGCGACGACGCGTCCTCGGCTCGCTCGGGGCGGCGATCGGCGTGAGCGCGCTCGCCGTGTTCGTCCGCGGCTCCGGCGAGGAGTCGTTCCCCTCACCGCTCGAGATCCCCGAGGACGCCCGACCCGAGGTCAGAGACGCGCTCACGCGCGCGAAAGAGCGATCGTTCGAGGTGCAGGGTCTCGAGCCGCTCGTCAGTACGGACTTCTATCAGGTCGACATCGGTAACGTCGATCCCGACGTCGACCCCGGGGAGTGGTCGCTCTCGATCACGGGGGCGGTCGCCGAGGAGCGAGAGTACGACTTTGGGGACCTCGAGTCGATGACGCTGGAAGACCGCTTCGTCACGCTGCGGTGCGTCGGCGACCGGCTCAACGGCCGCCAGATGGACACCGCCCTCTGGAGCGGCGTGCCCGTCGCCGACCTGCTCGAGGCGGCGGGTCCCGAGGGCGACCGGGTGATCCTGCACGGTGCCGACGACTACTACAACGAGTTTCCGATCGACGCGCTGTGGCCGGGGCTGTTGGCCTATCGGATGAACGGCCGGCCGCTGCCGCGAGCACACGGGGCCCCGTTGCGCGCGCTCGTGCCGGGCCACTGGGGCGAGATCAACGTGAAGTGGTTGACGGAGATCGAGGTCCGGGACGAGGACACCATGGGCTACTGGGAACACCGCGGCTGGCACGGCACCGGGCCGGTCGAGACGGTCGCCAAGCTCTGGCAGACCAACTATCTGGGAAGCGGCCGGTACGAGGTCGCCGGGCACGCCTACGCCGGCACCAGGGGGATCGAGACCGTCGAGGTGTCGACCGACGGCGGCGACACCTGGACCGAGGCCGAACTCTCGGAGCCCCTGCCCGGCGACGACGTCTGGCGACAGTGGCGACACGAGTACGGGGCCGGCGGGCGCCACGAGGTGATCGTCCGGGCCCGCGACGGGAACGGGGCCCTCCAGATCCCCGAGGAGGACGGCCCGAAGCCGGACGGGGCGACCGGCTGGGTGTCCGAAACCGTCGGCCCGCAATGACCGGGCGGGATCGGGGTGTTCCCCGATCGAACACCGGCAGCCGTCCCGTGACCCGTCCGCGTTCGCGTCCCACACTTATACGAAATTTTATGATAGTCGTCTGGGGAGACGGCTAACGGAGGCGCTTCGGGTGAATACCCTGCATAAACTGGTGGAAAAAACATGAACGTTTATATGGGAGTAGCAGGATGTTAGCAGTGGACAAGAGTGATTGTGAACCAATGACACGGGATTCCATCAACAGGCGACGGGTGCTTACGGGTGCAGGTGTAGGGATCGCTGGGGCAATGGCCGGTTGTCTCGGTGGCGGCGGCGGTGACGACGACGTCCAGTTCCTCACGGACTACTACAACGACGCGTGGCAATCGGTCTGGGACGACCTCGAGCCCCAGTTCGAGGACGAGACCGACATCCCCATGTCTATCGAGGAAGCGGGGATGTCCGGGAGTCAGGAGTCGCGGCTCTCGCAGCTGATTCAGGCGGGCAATCCGCCGGAGGCGAACACCTCCACGTTCGACCAGGTGGCCGACATCTGGGAGACGGACCAGCTCGAGACCGTCAACGACGTCGTCTCGTCGATCGAGGAGGTAAACGGCGAGGTAAACACCAACGCGTTCCTCGGTGAGGACGACAACTTCTACCAGATCCCGCACGGACTGTACGTCTCGAACTTCCAGTACCGGGCCGACGTCTACGACGACCTCGGACTGGACGAGCCGGAGACGTTCAGCGACGTCCTCGAGAACGCCGAGGCGATCAACGACGCCGGCGGCCAGTGGGAGGACATGCGCGGGTACGGGCTGGCAGGGGCGCCGACCGGCAAGAGTCAGGACGAAATGCTCGTCCTGCTCGCGAGCGCGGGCATCTCCGGCATCGGGCTCCGTTGGCAGGACCCGGACGCCCGCGACGAACTCGAGATCTGGTGGCCCGAGGAGACGGTGATCGAGGTACTGGAGTACGTGGACGAACTCTCACAGTACTCGCCCGATCCGACGAACATCGGGTGGGCCAGCTCGCTCAGCAGTTGGGTGCAGGGGAACTACGGCCAGTGTTACCACCTCAACGCGTGGCCGGTCGGCGTCACCGCACAGACCGCCGAAGCAGAGGACAGCGACGCGCTGCGTTCGGTCGCCGAAAACACCGAGATCATCGCGTACCCGATGCAGGACGGTGTCGATCCGAGCGAGAACTGGCTGTCCTCGCCGGCCCCCGACGGCTACCACGTCTTCGCGAACTCCGAGCGGCCGGGCGACACCAAGGAGTGGTTCGAGTGGCTCTACGCCGATAGCATGGAGCGTACCGTGAGCTTCTACGAGACGGACCCCGGTCGGTTCCTCCCGACCTACTCCGACGTCCTCGGCTCGGACGCGTTCCAGAACCAGGACATCTTCCAGGCACATCCGCACCTGCTCGAGAAACTCCAGTACGTTCAGGACGAGATCTGGGGCAACCACTACGACAGCGTCGACGAGGCCAACACCTCCTCGCCGGTGTCACTGTACATGCAGCGACAGTGGTTCTACGGCGAGATGATCAACCGAGTGGTCACCGACTCGATGACTCCACAGGAGGCCTACGACTGGGGCTACGGGCAACTCGAAGAGGCCTTCGCAGAGGCACAGGACACGTTCGGATAATCGATGCCGACCGGCCGATCCGCTTTCGTCCGTGTGAGCGTCGGAGCGAATCGTTCATAACCAACCGTGGGATTAACATACATGCACGCAGAGGAAATCTAGATATGGCCAGTGAAACCGGAGAATCGATACGGCCTGGCAGGGCGTACATTCCGTGGGACGACCTGCCGGTAAAGCGGGAGACGGTCGCGGGAATCGGGACCGTACTTCCGGTCGTCGTCCTGTACTTGCTCATCGCGGTGCTTCCAGTCGCGTTCGCGTTCTGGGCATCGTTACACGAGATCCACACGCTCAATCCGGAGTGGCAGTGGGCCGGCCTCGCGAACTATCGGGAGGTCCTGAACATCTCAACGTTCTGGGGCTCGCTGTGGCGGGGGATCGTCTACATGGTCGGCAGTACCCTCCTCCAACTCGGCGTCGGGCTCTGGATGGCGCTGGTGCTGAACCGCATCACCCGCGGGCAGAAGCTGCTCACCGCGGTGGTCTTTACGGCCTACCTGATCCCGACGATCATCGTCTCGCTGGTGGCGCTGCGGGTGTTCGATCCGGCCGGTGGCGTCTTCCAGATGATCGGCTCCGACTGGCTCGGACTGTGGGGCGGACGGGAGGCCCCGCTGGGTTCCCGCGACTGGGCGATGCGGCTGCTGATCCTCATCGGGACCTGGAAGTTCGCCGTCTTCGTCACCATCTTCACGCTCGCGCAGTTGCGCGCGATTCCCGATCGGTTCTACGAGGCGGCCAAGGTCTGTGGCGCGAACCGGTGGCAGATGTTCCGCGACATCACGCTGCCGCGTCTCATGGGGATCGTGACAGTCGTCGTCTTGCTCCGGTCGGTCTTCATGTTCAACAAGTTCGACATCATCTGGCAGCTCACCGAGGGCGGCCCCGGAAACGCCACGACGACGCTGCCCGTGCTGGCCTACAAGACCGTCTACACGGACCAGGCCTACGGCCTCGCTAACGCGATCGCCGTAGTTATGTTCCTGTTCCTGCTGGCGTCGGCGATCATCTACTTCCAACTCTTCAACCCCAGCGAGGAGGTGGAGACGACGACATGAGTCAAAGCGAACCACCGGGAGGCGTCTTCGGCCTCTCATACGACGGCGAGACGCGCGTCATCGAAGCACTGAAACTCGTCAGCACCGGGATCATCGTTCTCGTCGGTGCGTGGCCGATCTACTGGATGACCCAGTTGGCCTTTACCGAGTACGAGACGGTCGAGGACGCGGTCACCGTCTTCCCCGCGCCGGACATCTTCACGCTGGACAACTTCAACGTCCTGACCGAGCCGGAGATGTACACCTACATGTTCAACACGGTCGTGGTGGCTATCGGGACCATCGTGACGGTCGTCCTCGTCTCGCTGCTCGCCGGTTACGGCCTCGCACGACTGGATTTCCCCCAGAAGGAGAACTTCGCTCGAGTCCTCCTGATCGGCTACCTCTTCAGCCCGATCGTCATCGGGATCCCGCTCTATCAGATCTGGCAGAACATCGGCCTGCTCGGGACTCGCTTCGGGCTCATCATCGCCCTGTCTGCGATCTCGATGCCGTTCGCGGTCTGGCTGATGTGGAAGTACATCATGACGATCCCGGAGGCCCACGAGGAGGCCGCCTGGGTCGACGGCGCGTCCCGGTGGCGGGGCTTCCGCGACGTCGTCGTTCCCCAGTGCCGGCCGGCGATCATCGCCGCGGCGCTGTTTGCCTTCGCGCTCGCGTGGAACGACTTCACGTTCGCGCAGATCCTCCTGCCCCAGACCGACACCACGACGTTCGCGCCCGGTATCCTCCGGGCGATGGGACAGGCGCAGTTCCTGCCCCAGGCCTACCTGATGGCGATTTCACTGGCCATGACGCTGCCGCCGCTGCTGTTTGCCTACTTCATGCAGAGCTACCTGCTGAAGGGGTTCCAGGTCAGAGCCCTCTGAGAGTGCATCACCTTTACAACCAACACCACGAGACATACCAACATATGCCAGATATCGAGATCCGGAACCTGACGAAAGTGTACGAGGAATCGGGCAACAGAATCGTCGCCGTCGACGACGTCGACCTCACCATCGAGGACGGCGAGTTCGTGACGCTGGTCGGTCCCTCGGGCTGTGGCAAGACCACGACCCTTCGCTGTGTCGCGGGACTGAACAAGCCGACCAGCGGGACGATCACGTTCGGCGACCGCGACGTGACCCAAAAGCCCGTCCAGGAACGCAACATCGCGTTGCTCTTCCAGGACATCGCGCTCTACCCGCACATGAGCGTCCAGGAGAACATGGCCTACGGGCTCAAGATCGCCGGCTTCTCCCGCGAGGAACGGATGGCCCGCGTCGAGGAGGCCGCCGAGTTGCTCCAGATCACGGACCAGCTACAGAAGATGCCCGCGGACCTCTCGGGCGGCCAGCAACAGCGGGTCGCGCTCGGCCGATCGCTCGTGCGGGACCCGGAGATCTTCCTGTTCGACGAGCCCATGTCGGACCTAGACGCCAAGCTCAAGGCCGAACTCCGGCCGGTCATCGAGAAGGTGACCGACGAGATCGGCTGCCCGACGCTGTACGTGACCCACGACCAGGAGGAGGCGATGACCATGTCCGACCGCGTCGCCGTGATCAACGACGGCGAACTGGCACAGGTCGCCCCGCCGAAGGAGGTCTACGACGAACCGGCCTCGCAGTTCGTCAGCCAGTTCATCGGCCAGCCGTCGACGCAGTTCTTCGAGGGCAACGTCGGCGCGGTCAACGGCACCGTCGAACTCGACGTCGGCGGCTACGAGTACGACCTCGCCCGCGACGGCCTCGAGGGCTGGGCCGGCGAGGACGTCCGCGTCGGCCTCCGGCCACAGTACATCCAGGTCAGCGACGACCCCGATGTCGGTATCCCGGCGTCGCACCTGTTAGACGAACCGCTGGGCGATGCGACCCACAGCTTCTTCGACACGGAGTTCGGCGAGATCGTCGTCGTTACCGATCCGGACTTCGACGGCAACGGGAAGGAGTACAGCCTCGTCTTCGACGACGAGTACATTCAGCTGTTCGACGACGATTCCGGCGTCCGGATCGCCTGATACCGGTTAGTTCTTTTCGTCGCAGTTCGCTCGAGCGGCCGCGCTCGTGTCCGCGTCGGCAGCCACCGCCGTCTCGAGGTTCGCCGGTGCCGTCGAGCGAACGACGATCGTGCCGGCGGCGAGATCGCCGACGCGTCGGCCGTCGGTCACCAGCGCCGAGACGAGCCCGAGTACCAGCGGCGGGACGCCGAGTAGATCGACGTACAGACCGAGGTTCCGGACGGCGCTGGCCCGGAGCGTACACTCGCGGCCGTCCGCCATGACGACAAGTAGGCCGCGGTTTACCTTCCCGGGCGTCCGCCCGTAGCGCCACTCACAGACGAACGAGTAGGTGACGTAGAGCGGCAAGAGTGCGACCAGCGAGAGGAAGACGACGTATCCTCCGAGCGCCTCGTAGGACTCACTGAAGACCACGCTCGCGGCGTAGATCAGCGGGAACTCGAGGAGGACGTAACAGACGAACAGGTCGATCGCCGCCGCTCCGGCGCGGGCGAGCAACACGTCCCGGTCGTCCGCGGTGTCGACTCTCGGAGCCGGTTGTCGCCGGGTCGGGAGGAACCCGTCCAGCGTCCAATCGATCACGGTGCGACCGCCTCGGCGTTCATGCGGGAGTCATTCAGTAGCGGACGGGAAATAGCTGCCGTCGTCCGACCGCGTTACTCCATCCGGATATCCGTCCGCAACGTCACGAGGAAGTAGGCGAAAAGAGCGAGCGTGATTCCGCCGAACACCTGCGAATCGATCGAGAGGTAGCCGTCGATCTGGTACAGCAGGACGCTGGTGACCGCCAGCACGAGGACGGCACCGAGCGTCCGCCACCGCTCGAGCGTCTTCTCGACGGCGATTCCTGCCGTGGACTTCTCGACCGCGTCCGACGCCTTGCGGATGTTCTCGAGCCCCGCGCTATCGGATTTGCGTGATGTGGTATCTCCACTCATATAGTGTCGTTATTCCCACCGAGGAGTAAATATCTATGGGTGTAGGTGACACGGTTTCGACGTCGGAGCCGCGCGCAAATACGGGCCGGCCGACGACTCGGCGTTGGCGCTCTCGATATCGAGACGACGGGACGAAACCGCCGACGGCGACACCCCTCGAGTTGCCGCCGTCAACGTGTCATGGGAACCGGCGGTGAGACCGGCGCGCTCGACGCGAGCGTTACTCTTTGAGTTCGTCGTGTCGCAGGTTCTCGTCGAACTGGAGGGTGTTCTCGATCTCGGTCTCGTCTACGTCCTCGAACGCCCAGCGGGCGATCGAACGGCGGTGGACCTCGTCGGCCCCGTCGACGATACGGAACGCGCGGACGTTCTCGTAGAAGTGTGCGATCGGGATGTCCTTCCCGATCCCGTTGCCGCCACAGCACTGCAGCGCGAGGTCGATCGTATCGTTGGTGACGTTCGCGGTGAACATCTTCGACATCGCGACCTCGATGCGCGCGTCGCTGCGGTCGAGTTCGCGCGCGGCGTGGCGAACCATCGTTCGCGCTGCGTGCAGGCGGGTTTCGGCGTCGGCGATGCGGTGGCGCAGCGCCTGCTTGTCCTCGAGTTTCGTGCCGAACGCGTCCCGCTCTTGGAGGTAGGCCTTCGCGATCTCGAGCGACCGCTGGGCCATTCCGGAGTAGCGCATGCAGTGGGTGAGCCGGCCGCCGCCGAGTCGCATCTGGGCGATGCGGAACCCGTCGCCTTCCTCGCCGAGGGTGTTCTCGACGGGGACGCGAACGTTGTCGAACTTCATCTCCGCGTGACCGCCCTTGCGCTCCGTGATTCCGTGGCCGCCGAGGTGATCGACGTTGCGGACGACCTCGACGCCGTCGGCGTCGCGCGGTACGAGGATGATCGAGGCACCCTCGTAGGGATGGGCGTCCAGATCGGTCCGGACCATCGCCAGATAGTAGTCCGCACCCAGCCCGTCGGAGGTCCACCATTTGTGGCCGTTGATAACCCACTCGTCGCCGTCCTTGACGGCGGTACTCTGGAGCATCTTCGGGTCGGAGCCGGCACCGACCTTGGGCTCGGTCATCGCGAAGGCGGTGGAGATCTCGCCCTGCACGAGCGGGCGCAGGTACTCCTCTTTCTGTTCTTCCGTGCCGACCATCTCGAGGGTGTGCATGTTCCCCTCCTGGGGTGCGTTGGCCCGGATCGCGATCGCGCCGATCAGCGAGCGCCCGACCTGTTCGAACGACGGTAGCATGTCGCTGAAGTCGAGTCCCTGTCCACCGTACTCCTCGGGGACCTGCGGCGCGAACAGGTCGCGCTCCTTGGCCATCTCCCACATCTCGTGGATCTCGTCCATGGAGATCGTCTCACCCGTCGCGAGCGCCTCTCGCTCGCGCGGAATGACGACTTCGTCCATGAAGTCCTCTACGCGGCCCGCAACCTCCTTCGCTTTCTCGGAGTCGTGGTACTCCATATCACCCATAACCACATACAGCATTGTAAAGCTATAGGTAATGAAACGCATACACTGGCAACTAAAGTGCGGAGAATCGACTACGCGTTCCGAATGACGCCCGCTTCGGTCCGGCTCCCGCCGGGAGTCGCCCACTCAGACCCGTTCGAGGATCGTCGCGACGCCCTGGCCGAAGCCGATACACATCGTCGAGAGCGCGGTCTCCTGACCGGTGCGCTCGAGTTCGTGGGCCAGTTTGGTCAGCAACATCGCGCCGGTCGCGCCCAGCGGGTGACCGTGGGCGATCGCCCCGCCGTTGACGTTGACGTCCTCCCAGGACGCGCCGGTCTCCTCGAGCCAGGCGGCGACGACCGAGGCGAAGGCCTCGTTGACCTCGAAGAGGTCGATGTCGCCGACCGACATGTCGGCTTTCTCGAGGACGTTCTCCGTCGCCGGGATGGGGCCGCGAAGCATCGTGACGGGGTCGACGCCGACGACCTCGGTCTGGACGATGCGGGCCATCGGCTCCCAGCCGTGTTCTTCGGCGGCTGCTTCGCTCGCGATCAACAGCGCACAGGAGCCGTCGACGATCCCCGAGGAGTTACCGGGGTGGTGAAAGCCCTCGCCCTCCTCCCGGAACGACAGCGGGAGTTCGGCGAGCGTTTCCTCGTCCGTGCCCGGCCGCGGGTGTTCGTCCCGTTCGACGACGATCTCCTCGCCGTCGAGTTCGGTCTCGACGGCCGCGATCTGGTCGTCGTAGCGGCCCTCGTCCCAGGCCCGCTTCCAGCGCCGTTGGGAGTCGGCGGCGATCTCGTCGAGTTCCGAGCGCGTGAGGCCGTAGTTCTCGGCGATGCGCTCGGCTCCCTCGCCCTGCGTGGTCAACTCGTCGAAGTACTCGAAATACGTGTCGGTCGGCGCGTCGCCGTCCGACCCCATCGGCACGCGGGTCATGTGTTCGACCCCGCCCGCGATGAGGACGTCGTGCTGGCCGGCCATGACGTTCGCCGCGGCGAAGTTCGCGGCCTGCTGGCCCGACCCGCACATCCGGTTCAACTGGACGCCGGGGACGACGTCGCCCCAGCCGGCGACCATCGGCGCGAGTCGGCCGACGTTCAGCCCCTGTTCGTCGACGGGTGTGACACAGCCGTAGATGACGTCCTCGATCGTCTCCGGCTCGAATCCGTTGCGCTCGCGCAGGGCAGTGAGCGGTTCCGCGGCCAGGTCCTGCGGGTGCGTGTCGCTGAACGACCCGTCGCGTTTCCCGAACGGCGTCCGGACGGCATCGACGATGACTGCGGAGTTCATGACGTGGACTTGAGTATTCTGCGATCCATCATAGAAGTTGTGCATAAATTCGTGATCGACGGTGCTGGACTCTTTTCGTGGCGCTCAGGTTCGCGGATCGACGTGTCGAGTGGTACCTCTCCACAACGATTAAATCAGATCGTGTAGTATTCGCTCGGGCGATGGATTTCGGACTACAGGACCGGACCGCCGTCGTCACCGGCGGGGCCGGACGCATCGGAAGCGCAGACTGTCGACTGCTCGCCGACGAGGGCGCGGACGTCGTCGTCCTCGACGTCGATGGCGAGGGCGCGACGGCGGTCGCCGACGAGATCAACGAGACCGCCGGAGGCGGCGAGGCGATGGCACTCGAGTGCGATCTCACCGACCGCGAGGACGTCGCCGACTCGATGGCCGAGGTGCGCGACGCCTTCGGCGGCGTGGACGTCCTCGTGAACAACGCCGCGATGGTCGACGCCCGCTCGCGCGTCGGCGACTACGACGACGGCGTCTGGGACCGCGACGTGGAGATCAACCTCACCGGCACCTACAACATCAGCAAGGAGCTGTTCCCGCGGATGTGCGAGCGCGGCTGGGGACGGATCGTCAACATGTCCTCGATGGCCGGCTGGTACGGCGGTTTCGGCCAGTTTTCCTACTCCGCGACCAAAGCCGCCATGATCGGCGTCGGCCGGACGATGGCCCTCGAGGGGGCCCAGTCGGGGGTCACCTCCAACGTCATCGCGCCCAACATCGTCGTCGGCGACTGGGCCGATATGAGCCCCGAGGAACTCCGGGAGAACGTCGACGAGTACTACGCCCGCATCGCCGACGCGACGCCGATGCGCCACCTCGGGACCGAGGAGGACGTGGCCAACATGGTCACCTACCTCTGCTCGGAGCAGGCGAGTTACGTGACCGGACAGGTGATCGGCGTGACCGGCGGGATCGACCTGTTCAGTTTCTAATCGCGGGTCGAGCATGCGGCGGCGACGCTGCCGGTCTCACGCGGGGTACGCGTCGTGCCACGGTCGCTGTCGTTCGACGGCGGCGCTGGCCGCGATAACGTCGTCGTCGGCGTGTCGCCGTCCCGCGAGCTGCATCCCGACGGGGAGCCCGTCGGCGAAGCCGGCCGGGACCGAGGCCGCCGGCTGGCCGGTGAGGTTGAACGGTTGGGTGAGGACCCAGCCCCGGTACGGCTCGATCTCGGTGCCGTCGATCGCCGCCGGCTCGTCGCCGTGGGGAAACGGCGTCGTTGCGCAGGTGGCCGTCGCGAGGAGGTCGTACTCCGCGAACAGGTCGGCCAGCCCGTCGAGGACGCGCGTCCGGACCACGTCAGCGCGTTTGTATTCCCGCGTCGACGGCTCGTCGACGTCCAAGACGAGATCGACGAGGTACGGCCGCAGGCGGTCCCGGTCCTCGCCGAACGGGTCGAACCCCTCCGCTCTGAGGTTCTCGAGCAGCGATCGCCATCGCACCGTCGCCATGGTGTAGTAGGCCTCGAGGATCGCCTCGTTGTCGTGTCCCAGGTCCGGATCGACCCGATCGACCGTCGCGCCGGCGCGCTCGAACGCCGAGACCGCGTCCTCGAGGACCTCGCGGACGGCGGGGTCGACCGGATAGATCCCCATCCCGGGGCTGAAGGCGATCTCCAGCTCGTCGATCGGCCGGTCGACGGCGTCGCGGTAGGACTCCTGCTTCGGGACCGAGAACGGATCCCGCGGGTGGACCCCCGCCATCACGTCCAGCGAGAGCGCCGCGTCCTCGACCGTCCGGGCCAGCGGCCCGTTCGTGGAGAACGGGGTGTGACTGGCGAACGCGTTCGGCCGGCTGACGTTCGGGATCACGCCCTGCGTGGGCTTCAATCCGTACACGCCGCAGAAACTCGCCGGAACGCGAACCGAGCCGCCGGCGTCGGAGCCCGGCGCGAGCGGGACGAGCCGGTCGGCCAGCGCCGCGCCGGCCCCGCCGGAGGAGCCCCCCGAGACGCGGTCGGGATCGAACGGCGTTCCAGTCGGCCCGGCGACGCGGTTATCGGTCGTGACGCCGAGCCCGAACTCGGGCGCGTTGGTCTTTCCGACGACGATCGCGCCCGCCGTCTTGAGCCGAGCGACGAACGGCGAGTCCGACTCGGCGACCCGGTCCTCGAAGAGCAGGGAGCCGGAGGTCGTTCGGACTCCTTCGACGTCGTCTAAGTCCTTGATCGCGACGGGGACGCCGTGTAACGGCCCGAGCGGTTCGCCCTCGTCGATCGCTCGCTCCGCGTCTTCGGCCATCTCGCGGGCCAACTTGTCGGTCACCGTGACGAAGGCGTTCGTCCGCTCGTTCCGTTCGCGGATCCGCTCGAGGACGTCGTCGACGACCTCGGTCGGCGAGTACTCGCCGTCGCGGATCGCCCGCGCGAGCCCGGTGGCAGTCCTGTCTGTGGGTGGAGTTACCATGATCTGTGATATCAGCGTACCGGATGAAAAGCGTTCGTCTCGGCGAACCACGGTTCCGGACTCGAGACGAGTCACGTCGGTCGCGAGGGGCGGAGAGCCGTCGGCGATCGCCGACGACGGCAGTGGTGGGATAGCGCGGCGGCGACTCGGACGGCCGGTCTCACTCCGTGATGCCCATCGTCTTCGCGATCGTGTTCAGCTGGATCTCGTCGGTCCCTTCGACGATCCGCAGGACCCGCGCCTGATGGACCAGATCCATGTACGGGTTCTCCTCGGCGAGCCCGTTCGCGCCGTGGACCTGTACCGCCGCGTCGGCGACCTCCCAGAGGACGTTCGTCGCGAACCACTTCAGCACCGACGAGTCCATGATCGTCCGCTCGTCTTCGGCCATCTTCCAGGCGAGTTTCAGTCCCGCCGCGTCGGCCGCGTAGGTCTTTGCCCGTCCCTTGGCGAGCTTGGCCGAGACCTGCTGGAAGTTCCCGATCGGCTCGCCGAAGGCCTCCCGCTCGGTGACGTACTCGCCGGCCTCGGAGAGCAGGTACTCGCTGTACCCGACGGCCTCGGCACCAAGCTCGAGCCGCCCGAGCGAGAGAAACTCCATCGCGGCGTAGAAGGCCTCGTCGACCTCGCCGAGGACGCGGTCCTCGGGGACTCGCACGCCGTCCAGTACGATCTCGGCCTGTGACCCCTCCGCGCCGACGGCGTTGTTGTACGAGCCGATCTCGTACTCGTCGCGCTCGACGATGAAACAGGTGATGCCGCCGTAGCGGCCGACGTCCTCCTGGGGCGTCGTCCGGGCGAACAGCTGGACGAAGTCGGCGTAGGGCGCGTTGGTGATCCACTGCTTGCGTCCGTTGATGAGCCACTCGTCGCCGTCTTTCTCCGCGGTGGTCTCCATGTTCGGCGAATCCGACCCCACGCCGGGCTCGGTCTGGCCGAACGCCGTCGACTTCTCGCCGCGGACCACGGGCTTGAGGTACTTCTCGCGCTGGTCGCCCTCGGCCTGCAACAGCAGGGGTTTCGGCCCCTCGGGCCCGGCCAGGACGTAGCGCTCGAGGCCGCCGCCGTGGCTGGCGAGGCGTTTCTTCGCCCGATACCAAGTGACTGGCGAGATGCCGTCGCCGCCCGCGTCTTCGGGCAGGTTCATCGCGTAGAAGCCCGCCTCGGCAGACTTCCGCCGGATCTCCTCGCGGGCCTCGAGCAGCTCGTCGGTCCACCGGCCGTTCTCGTGGTGGCCCTTTCGGGGGTTCGTGTAGGTGTCGCCCAGCTCCTCGACGATCGGCTCGACCTCCCGTGCGACGAACTCGTCGATGCTCTCGAGGATCAGTCCGGTCTCGTCGTCGGTGTCGAAACTCACGCCGCCTATGGTGTTTGCTACCATGTGAAATATCGATGGGATCGCCTACTGCTGTGGTGCCTGCTCGTCGTCTTCCGCCTCGAGGACCACGTCGAACTGGTCCCGGAGCGTCTTCTTGTCGAACTTGCCCGTCGAGGTCTTCGGAATCTCGTCGACGATCTCGTAGCCGTCGGGCAGCCACCACGAGGGGAACGTCTCGGCGAGGTGGGTCTCGAGGTCGTCCGCCTCGACGGTCGCGCCGTCCCGCGGCACCACGACCGCCATGGGTCGTTCCTGCCAGCGCTCGTGGTCGACGGCGATGACGGTGGCCTCGCTGACGGCCTCGTGGCCGATCAGTTCGTTCTCGAGCTGGACCGAGGAGATCCACTCGCCGCCGGACTTGATGACGTCCTTGTCGCGGTCGACGACGTCGATGTACCCCATCTCGTCGCGGGTGGCGATGTCGCCGGTCCGCAGGTAGCCGTCGTCGGTAAACGCCTGCTCGTTCTCCTCGGGCCGATTATGGTAGCCGTCGGTCACCCACGGGCTGCGGACCTGCAGTTCGCCCATCGTCTCCCCGTCGGCGGGGACCTCCTCGCCGTCGTCGTCGATCACCCGGGTCTGCATCCCCGGAACGGGGATGCCGGCCTTCGCGCGGTACTCGTATTGCTCGTCGCTGGGCAGTTCCGCCGTCTCCTTTCGGAGCGTGCTGAGCGTGCCAAGCGGCGAGGTCTCGGTCATTCCCCAGCCCTGGAGGATCGGCGCGTCGTACTCCTCGTCGTACTTCCGGATGAGCGACTCCGGCGGCGCCGACCCGCCGACCGTCAGCCGGTCGATGTTCGAGATGTCGACCTCGGGGTTCTCGTCCAAGAACTCCGCCATCTCGAGCCAGATCGTCGGCACGGCCGCGGAGAAGGTCACGCCCTCCTCGTCGATCAGCCGGGCGATCGTCTCGGGGTCGGTGTGGACCGAGGGGAAGACCTGCTTTGCACCCACGAGCGTCGCGCCGTAGGGGAGCCCCCAGCCGTTGGCGTGGAACATCGGCACGACGGGGAGAATCGTGTCGCGCTCGCCGATCCCGTTGGCGTCGACGTGGCCGCCCATGATGCTGTGGAGGTACATCGCCCGGTGGGAGTAGGCGACGCCTTTCGGCAGCCCCGTCGTCCCCGACGTGTGACACATGCCGTACTCGGCGTCCTCGTCGATGTCCGGCCACTCGTAGTCGGTCGGCTGGCCCGAAAGCAGCGACTCGTAGTCGGTCACCGGCTCGAGGTCGGTCTCGGGCACTTCGTCGTCCAGGACGACGTACTGCTCGACCGTATCGAGGTCGTCGGCGTTGGCTTCGACTTTCTCGATGAGCCCGGGATCGACGAAGATCACGCGGTCCTCGGCGTCGTCGATCGTGTGGACGAAGTGGTGGTCGGGCAGTCGCATGTTGCACATGTGGATCGACCGCGCCGAACACGCCGGCCCGAAGTAGAGCTCGTAGTGGCGGTAGTGGTTCGTCGCGACGACGCCGACCCGGTCGCCCCGATCGAGGCCGAGGTCGTCGAGCGCGTGCGCGAGTTGATTGATCCGGTCGTAGGCGTCGGCGTACGTGTAGCGATGCACGCTCCCGTCGGGCAGTTTCGTCACCAGCTCCCGATCGGGAAACAGGTCGACCGCCCGCTCGAGTATCTTGTCAAGTGTTAACTGGACACCCATCATGGTCGTCGCCACTATTCTGTCCAGTAACTTATGATTTGGGGCAGGCGAACCGCCCCGAGACGGCGAGAGAGGTCGCGACCGACCGACGGCTCGTCGCGGCTCGCTCGAGCGCGTATCGATATATTCCGCTCGCACTCTCCTGTCAACTCGAGCGAAGAATTATAGGCTCATTCGTGGTGTGGTTCATCATGTCATATGACACCGTCTACGAGGCCGTCTCCGACCGGTACGAACCGGGGCTGGGATGGGACGAACACGCCCACGTCGGCGACGAGACGTCGCTCAACGTCGCCGAGGAGGCGCTGGGACGCCACGCCGAGTCCGACGAGACCGGCCTTCGCATCCGGGACTTCGAGACCGGCGAGACCGCGACGTATTCCTTCGCGGCCCTCGCGGCGGCCGCGAACCGGGTCAGCAACTACCTGCTCGATCACACCGAGCGCGGCGACCGCGTCGGCGCGATGCTCCCGACGCGGTTCGAACTCTACGCCGTCGTCTTCGGGACGATCCAGGCCGGACGGATCTACCTGCCGCTCGCGCCGGTGTTCGGCCCCGACGCGTTGAACTACCGCCTCGAGGACTCGGGCGCGACGACACTCGTCACGACGAGCGAGGGCTGTGACGCCGTCGACGGCGACCTGTCGGCGCTCGAGCGCGTCGTCGCGATCGACGGCGGTTCGGTCGAGGGCGACGTGACGGTCGACGAGTACGACGCCGTCCGCGCGTGTGACGACGCGTTCGAGGCCGTCGAGACCCATCCGAACGACCCCTACTCGCTGACGTACACGTCGGGGACGACCGGGCCGCCAAAGGGCGTGCCGACGAGCCACCGCGGCCCGATCGAACTCTACGCCTACACCGAGTACGTCGTCGATCTGCGGCCGGACGACGTCTACCTGGTCGCGGCGTCGCCGTCGTGGTCCTACGGGCTCACCATGGGCACGATCATGTCCGGCATCCGCGGGACGGCCATCGGCTGCTACCGCGGACAGTTCGACCCCCGCGCGTTCTTCGAGACGCTCGAGGCGTGGGACGTCGACAACGCGATGATCCCGCCGACGGCGCTCAGACAGTCCCGGGCCGCCGGGATCGACCTCGAGGCGTGGGACGTCGATCTCCGGGTGCTGCTGTCGGCCGGCGAGTCGCTGGACGAGGAGACCGTCTCCTGGTGCGAGGACGGACTGGGCGCGCCGCCCCAGGACGCCTACGGGCTCACCGAGGGCGGGATGGTGATCTGCAACTACGCGTTCGACGACTGGGAGGTCCGGCCCGGGAGCATGGGGAAGGTCACCCCCGGCGAGGAGGTCGCGCTGTTGGACGACGACGGCAACGAGGTCGAGCGGGGCGAGATCGGCGAAATCGCGATCAGGCGCGACGAGGACGCACGGGGAGCGTACTGGGGCCGTCCCGAGGCGACCCTCGAGACCTTCACCGGTCCCTGGCTCCGGACCGGCGACCTCGCCCGGCGAGACGAGGACGGCTACTACTGGTACGTCAGCCGGGCCGACGACGTCATCATCTCGGCGGGCTACCGGATCGGCCCCGCGGAAGTCGAGGAGACGCTGCTCGACCATCCGGCGGTCGAGGAGGCCGCCGTCGTCGGGGCGGACCACGAGACGCGCGGCCAGATCGTCAAAGCCTACGTCACGCTCGTCGGCGACCGCGAGCCCGCCGCGGCGCTCGCGGACGAACTGCGCGAGTTCGCCCGCGCGGAACTCTCGAAACACGAGTACCCCCGCGAGATCGAGTTTCTGGACGCGCTCCCCAAGACCGCCAGCGGGAAGATCAAACGCGCCGCGCTCGCGGAGTGAGCCCGCCGCCGTCGTGATTGGTCACAGGATCGCGCCCGCCTCCCGAAGCTCGTCCCGATCGGCCTCGTCGTACCCCACTGCGGCGAGCAGTTCGTCCGTGTGTTCGCCGTGGCCGGGCACCGACTCGTCGTGACGCTCGGGGAGGGCCGATCCGACCGCGGGGAAACCGACCCGCGGCGGCGCGTCGTCGGGTCGTTCGACCAGCCCGCGGGCCTCGAGCTGTGGATGCTCGAGCGCCTCGGCGGGCGTACAGACCGGTCCAGTCATCGTCTCGTCGCTCAGTTCCGCGAGCCAGTCGTCCCGCGTGCGGGTCGCGAACAGGGACTCGAGTTCCTCGCGGACGGCTTCGAGTTCGGCCGGATCGTCCGTTCCGTGCAGGTCCGTCAGGTCCTCGCGGCCGACCTCCTCACAGAAGGCCGTCCAGAACTTCGGCTCGAGGGCCGCCAGCGTCAGATAGCGGCCGTCGGCGGTCTCGTAGACGTCGTACCAGGGGACGCCACCGGTCAGTGTCGTCTCGCCGGGACGGGGATCGTCGCCGGTCAGCGCCCCGTGGGCGACCGCCTGCGAGAAGGAGGCGACCACGTCGGTCATGGCCACGTCGACGTACTCGCCGCCGTTGCCCAGTTCCCGCGAGAGCAGGCCGCCGACGATCGAAAACGCCGCGAACAGCCCGCCGCCGAGGTCGCCGATCTGGTAGCCCGGGAGCTGCGGGGCCGCCGCCTCGTCCTCGCGGGTCATATCGAGTAAGCCGGCCACCCCGACGTAGTTGAGGTCGTGGCCCGCGCGCTGGGCGTACGGGCCGGTTCCCCCGTAGCCCGACAGCGAGCAGTAGACCAGTTCCTCGTTGTACTCGACGAGCGTCTCGTAATCGATCTCGAGTCGGTCGGCGACGCCGGGGCGGAACTGTTCGAAGACGACGTCGGCGTCGGCGACGAGGTCGTAGAACGCCTCGCGACCGCCCTCCGATTTCAGGTCGAGCGCGACGCTTCGCTTGCCGCGGTTGACGCCGTCGAACAGCGCGCCGACGTCACGCTCGGTCGTCGGCGGCGTATAGCGGGCGTAGTCGCCCGCGTCGGTGTCCTCGACTTTGATCACGTCGGCGCCCGCGTCGGCGAGCAGTTGCGTCGCGTACGGGCCCGGTAACAGGCGCGACAGGTCGAGTATCCGAACGGAATCGAGCTGCATGGTACCACGTTTCGATCCGGTCCCAAAAGTCTACTGTCGGTCGGGGCCGCGGCCCCGCGGCCACGACCGGACGCGAATCGCTCAGTCGTCGCCCTCGAGCGCCACCAGGTCGTCGACGTCCGGGATGTCGGCCGCGGCGTCGGTGATCTGTTGCATCCGGTCGGCGTGTTTCTCGATCGCGTACTCGGCGAGCTTGCCGGACTCGAGGCCCCGGCGGTCGGCGGGGTCGTCGGGCTGGAACCGCTCGTCCTCGGTGATCCCCTGAACGAGCGGGAGCAGGTCCTCGACGGTCTCCTCGATGAGGTGGGGGTCGACCCCCTCGGCGATGAGCTTCTTGAGCTGGTTCATCCCGAAGCCGACGTGCCGGCCCTCGTCGCTGCGGATCTTGGTGAAGCCCTGGACGAGCCCCGGAAGGTGTGGCAGCCCCTCGAACTCGCCGCCGTAGGAGGTCTGCATCCCGTAATAGCCAGTCTGGGCGAGGATTCCCTCCACCGTGAGGTGATAGTGACAGTACGCCGTCGCCCTGTTTTCGGGCGTGTCCTCCTCGAGCAGTCGGAACTGCGCTTTCCGGTTGCGGTCGAACAGCTCGATGTAGGGGTCGTTGAACCACCGCCCGTGGCGCGGGTTCGATCGCTCCCAGCCGAGTTCGTCCTCCACGGTCCAGACGACCTCCCGCCAGTAGCGGTCGAAGAAGTCCGCGTGCTTGGCCTCCTCGTATAGCTGGGTCGTCAGGAACAGCTGATCGTCGATGTCGTCGAGGACGGCCCCCAACGGCGCGAGGTCCTCGGTGACGGCGTCTTCCCCCGCGCCGAACTTCGCGATGCCGTTGAGGGTCCCGTACCACGATTCCCGGTCGTAACCGTCCGTCTCCTCGATGAACGCGAGCAGGTTCTCGACGTCTCGCTCGAGGTCGATCTCGCCGGGGTCCCAGTGGCGCTCGACCGCGTTGCGGTAGTAGCGGTTCGATCGGGACTCCCGATCCATCATCTCGGTTGGCGTGTACTCAGTTGCCATATCACATACTACTCGTCGCGGCTATTAAATGTGCAGTCCCTGTCACTCGGTCTCGAGTCCGCTCGAGCGATCAGCTGTCGCCTTCGCCGGCGTCCGCTCGCGGTGGATCCCCGTTCGCGTCATCCGAGGCCCGTTGCGCCTCGCTCTCCTCGATACGCTCGTGGCGGTCGAGGGAGGTCATCGTCCGGTAGGTCTCGATCCGGTCGGTCTTCGCGAGCCGGTAGCGGTAGTAGCCGTAGGCGACGACGAACCAGCCCACGAGGACGACGCCGACGATCGGCCGCTGGAGCAGCGTGACGATCCAGAACGCGCCGGTCGCGACGGCCCCGCCGAGGACCGCGAGGAGGAGCCCCCGGTAGCGCCGGAGTCGGAACGGGGCGTTGGCGTAGTGGGCGGGGAACTCCCGGGGCAGGTTCCAGAGCCCGATCGCACAGAAGAAGTACGCGGTGAGGCTGGCCAGGCCGATGAACACCGAGAGCCCCACGATCTCGTCCGCGATCGGGACGAGCAGGAACGGCGGGAGTCCGAGCAGCGCGACGGCGTAGTGGGGCGTCTCGAACCGCGGATGGATCCGCGCGAGCGACGCGGGGAGGATGCCGTCGCGGCTCGCGCGCATGAGCGTCCGGGAGAAGACCAAAAGCGTCGTGTTCACGGTCGTGACGACCGCGAAGACGGCACCGGCGGCGACGACGTACTCGCCCCACCACGGAAGAAATCGCGTGGCGGCCATCGCGAGGTCCGCCTCGGCTCCCAGTTCGGTGTAGGGAACGACGCCGACGAGGACGACGATCAGCGCCACGTAAAACAGGGCGACGATCCCGATGCCCAGCCCCAGCACCAGCGGGATCGTCCGGCCGGGGTTCTCGATCTCCTCGCCCAGTTCGACCAGCAGTCCGAAGCCCAGGAACGGGTAGAACAGGGCGACCACCGCGAGCCCGAACGCGCCGTAATCCGGGACAAACGGCGCGTAGTTCGCGGCGTCGACCGCGGTCGCGCCGGGGACGATAAAGGTCAGGAGCGCGATCACGAGCCCGGCGAAGAAGACGAGCTGGACCTGCGCGACCACCCTGAGCCCGATCAGGTTGACGAGCAGGACGAACGCCAGCAGGACGTAGATCAACGGCGTCGACGGGACGTCGACGAAGATCCGGGTGTACTCCGCGAAGCCGGTCGCCGTGATGAGCAGAGACGCCCACGCGACCAGCGGGATGGTAAACGGGACCAGAAAGCCCCAGTACGGCGCAGTCAAACGAGAGATATAGACGTACAACCCACCGGCGACGGGCATCGCCGACCCGAGTAGGGCGTTGTAGAGGACGACGAACGACGCCGGGATCGCCGCGAGGAGGATCGCCACTACGAGCGACGGTCCCGCGGTCCCCGCCAGCGGCCCCGGCAAGACGAATATCGGCACCGAGATCGCGTTCCCGACCAACAGCGCGAGGACGCCGACGATCCCGATGCTCGAGGAGAGCGTCGCCGCGTCGGCGTCGCTGGACTCGCTCATTCCGCCGTGGCTCGATCGGCCCGCCGGCGTCGGATCGCGGCGTCGCGGATCCGCCGACCGAGGGCGAACCCGACGACGCCGCCCAGCACGGGCGCGACGGCGAGCAGCGCCGGGACCGTAACCAGTGGCACGACGATTCCGAGCCCGAGACCGACCACCAGCCCGCCCTCGGGGTACTGTGCCGCGGCGACCGCGCGCTCGATGTCGTCCATCTTCGCCGGTTCGTCGCGGTACTCTCCGATTGCCATGTAATGTCCCACCATACCATGGGTAAAATAGCTTCTGGACGTTGACACTGCCTGCAGCGGCGTCGCCGACGTCCTCGGTCGCCATCAACCGCGGCCGAGAGCGGCTGGCGGCGCGACCGGATCGTGGTCGCTCCACTGCCGATGGTTCCGGGTTGACAAGAACTAAGTCGATTCTCGTGAAGGTTGGTGACATGGCACAAAAGAGCGCTGCCGTCGTCGGCGGCGGCATCATGGGCGCCGGTATCGCACAGGTACTCGCACGGAACGGCTACGAAGTGAGTGTCCGCGAGATCAACGAGGAACTGGCCGAGAAGGCCCGTGAGCGCGTTATCTCGGGCAACTACGGGCTCGAGGACGCCGTCGAGGGCGGCTATCTCTCCGAAGAGGAGAAAGGCGCGGTCTTGGAGCGGATGACGTTCACGACGGACCTCGATGCGGCGACCGACGGCACCGACTTCGTCATCGAGGCGGTCACGGAGGATCTGGCGATCAAGGGGCAGGTCTTCCGCGATCTGGACGAGGTGACCGCCGACCAGCCGCTGTACTCGAACACGAGCGGGTTTGCCGTCACGTCGATCGCCAACGCCGTCTCCGACCCCTCGCGGGTCGCGGTGACGCACTTTTTTAACCCGGTCGCGGTCATGGACATGGTCGAAATCGTCCAGGCACCGGAGACCGACGAGGCGGTCGTCGAGCGTGCCGAGCAACTCGTCGACGAACTCGGGAAGACGCGTGTCACCATCGACGACGACCCCGGCTCCTACGGCTTCCTTGCCAATCGCTGTCATGCGGCGATGCGCGAGGAAGCCCAGAAGATCGTCGACGAGGGGATCGCCACGAAAGAACAGGTCGACAAGGCGCTCGAGGACGGGTACAACCTCCCGGTCGGCCCGTTCTCGCTGGCCGGCATCGGCGAGGAGTGGGACTGAGGCAACTCTTTCACCACTCGAGACTCTCTTCGTTTCGGAGTAACGAATCCGTCTGTGGTGGCGCGCGCCGTTCCGCGGCGAGCCGACGGTGAGCCGCGGATCGACGTTGCGCGAGGGATGAGCGAGCGACGTTGGAGCGAGCGAATCGGCTGGGGAGGGCGTGGCGATTCCGTGCCGCCACGGTAGCAGGACGCTCTCCGTTGTCGGATCGAACCGCCTTCAACGTCCGATCTTCGACTGGGAACAGCTGCTATCGTGGCAACTGGAAACTCCGCATCCATCCCAGCCGATTCGCTCGTTACACTCGCGACACCCTCGCGCAGCGTTGCGTCGCGGTTCGGTCGTCACTCACCGCGACACAGCGCGCGCCACCGCAGGCCGGTTCGTCGGGTGGCGTAAAACGGAAGCTACCGGTCCGAAGCCGTTACTTCCCTTCGAACTCGGGCTCGCGGTCCTCGGCGAACGCCGCCGCGCCCTCCGCGTGGTCCTCGGTCTTGAGCAGCTCCTGGAAGAGCGAGCGGTCGTAGGCCAGCCCCTCCTCGAGTCCGCTGTGGACGGCCATGTCGGCGGATTTCTTGATCGACTGAATCGCGAGCGGTGCCTGGCCCGCCAGATCGGTGACGAACGCGTCGACCTCCTCGTCGAACTCGTCGTCGGCGTAGACGTGGTTGACGATGCCCTCCTCGCCCGCGCGTGCCGCGGAGATGTGGTCGCCGGTCATCGCGAGTTCCTTCGCGACCGCGGGGCCGGCGATCTTCGTCACGTACTGGACGCCGCCGGCACCGGGCAGGATGCCGAGGTTGACCTCGGGGAAGCCGAACGTGGAACTCTCGCTGGCCAGCCGGAAGTCACAGGCCAGCGCGGTCTCCAGGCCGCCGCCCAGACAGTAGCCGTCGATCTTCGCGACGACCGGCGCCGGGAAGTCCCGGATGACGTCGTAGTGGCTCCGGGCCGAGGTGTCGCCGGCCGACTCGTCGGAGAAGCCGCCGATGTCCGCCCCGGCACAGAAGGCCTTCTCGCCGGCCCCCTCGAGGACCACCGCGCGCAGAGCGACGCCGTCCGCGCCCTCGGTTTCCGCCTCGAGCAACTCGAGGCCCGCGACGATGTCGTCTCTGAGCTGGGCGCTCAGCGCGTTCAGCGCGTCCGGCCGGTTCATGGTCAGCGTACCGATGCCGTTGTCTTCGTCGAACTCCACTAGGACTGTCTCGAGTGATTCGTCCATGGGTGACGGTCACGGTCACCGATCAAAAAGGTGTCCCGTTTCACACCGCGACCGGCGGACGACCCGGGTCACTGGTAGACACGCGCCGCCGCCGGCACCATCGAGTCCCGACTCGAGTCCGCGTCGGTTGCCATCGCCTCGAGCGGCGGCATTTCCGACTCGTCAAAGACATAATGTAAATGGTAATATCCGGAAAAGGTACTAGAGGTTACACAACCGTGCGTTCTCGGGATGACGTAGAAAACCGCTCCAGCGGCCTTCGAGGTGGTTCGATTCAGCGATAGCGCCAGAACACCTGGTATCGGTCGCAAACGGGCAGAGCTGCCAGCCGAACCCGTATCGCGCCGTTACACGCGCGAAATCGGGAGTCGTTGTCGTCTAACGGTGGCGCCGATATATACAGCCGAGTAATTGCTACGGTATGTGATCTCTTCCGAACGCGGTCGATAGGTCGACCCGACGACTCACTCTGTCGGATCGAAACGATCGGCGAGCGGCCCGGCGTTCGGTTAGAACGCCTGCAGGTCCTCGAGGACGGCCTGTGCGCTGCCGTCGGCGATGACCTCGCGGGCCCGCTCGAGGCCCGCGTCCAGGCTGTCGACGTCCTGGCGGGCGTGCATCCGGAACGCGCCGTTGAGCGCGACGGCGTCGGCGAAGTGGTCCTCGCGCTCGCCGGAAAGCACCTCGGCAGTGATCGTCGCGGAGTCGGCCGCCACGTCGTCGACGGCGAGGTCCTCGCGTTCCATCTCCATGCCGTACTCGGCGGTCTCGATCTCGTAGTCGTCCAGTTCCTCACCCCTGCTCCACTCGGCGACTTTCGTGTAGCCGGGGCGGATGTCGTCGTACCCCTCCATCCCCTGGAAGAAGATGGCCCGCGAGTAATCGAGTCGCTCGCTCTCCCGGATGAGGTCGATCATCTTCCGCGCGAACGCGAGGTGGTAGAACGAGCCCAGGTGGACGTCCGCGTTCGCCGGGTTGGCCACCGTCTCGATCGTGTTGACGAACGTCCGGACACCCATCTCGTCGCGGCGGTCGAAGAGGTCGTCGATTCCGGGGTTGAACGCGGGCTGGTAGTAGAAGCCGAAGCCGGTCTCGTCGACCATGTCGGCGCTCTCGTCCGGCTCGAGTGCCGTGCGGATACCGAGTTCCTCGAGGACGTGTTTGTACGGCGTCGCCTTCTGGGAGGGGACGCGGTCCCCGGAGTGGACGACGACCGGCGTCCCGGCCGCGGCGGCGACGACGCCGGCACCGACGCCGAGGATGGCGGAGGTGTCCTTGCCGTCGTAGTTGGCGCCGCAGTCGACCGGATCACACTCGGGTTCGGCGGTGACGACCGACGCCTCGCGCATGACGTCGGTGTAGGCCGCCAGCTCCTCGGAGTTGTTGCGCTTCCAGCGGTTCGCCAGCCAGAACGCACCGAGGGTGGTCTCGTCGGGTTCGCCGGCCAGGATCCGCTGGAAGGCCTCGCGAGCCTGCTCGCGGTCCATGTTGTCGGCCGATTTGGGGCCGGAACCGACTACCTCCGTCATCAGGCGTTTCAACGGCCAGTCGCCGAACTCTTGGGATGCCTGCGCCATAGCTGGGGCTTCGGACGGACACCGCAAAAATCCCGCGTTTCCGGTCTTCCCGTGGCCGTCAAACGACGGGTCGCCGTCGCTCGAGCGCTGTGACTCCGCGGGCGCTCGTTCGCCGCTCCCGGCCGCCGAGACGACCCGAAAACGATACGGTCCCCTTCTCCCTAGAACGACCAATGAGTGCTCTGTCGGGGAACTGGCGCGACGCCATCGACGACGTGGACGCGGCGCTGATCGACGGCTATCAGAGCGGGTTCCCGATCGAGGAGCGCCCGTTCGACCGCGTCGGTGCCGACCTCGGGATCGACGAGTCCGCCGCGGTCGACCGCGTTCGAGCCCTCCGAGAGGCGGGGATCGTCCGCCGGTTCGGGGCCGTCCTCAACCCGCCCGTGATCGGCTCCTCGACGCTTGCCGCGATCCAGGCCCCCGAGGATCGCTTCGACGAGATCGCGGCCGTCGTCAACGAGTACCGGCAGGTCAACCACAACTACGCCCGCGACCACGAGTGGAACATGTGGTTCGTCGTCACCGCCGGCTCCCGCGAGGCCCGCGACGAGATCCTCGCCGAGATCGAGTCTCGAACCGGCTGTGCGGTGTTGAACCTGCCGATGCTGACCGACTACTACATCGACCTCGAGTTCCCCGTCGTCAACGCGGACCGCTTTGCACGAGAGTCCCTCGAGGACCGCACCGACTCCTCGGCGACCCGGATCAGCGAGTCGGCGACGGGCGATCTCTCCCCGCTCGAGGCCGATCTCCTGCTCGAGATCCAAGACGGCTTTCCCCTCTCTGCGACGCCGTACCGGGACATCGCCGCGGCGCTCGACGCCGCCGTCGAGGACGTCCTCGCGGCCGTCGAACGCCTGCTCGCGACCGGCTGTATCAAGCGGATCGGCTGCGTGATCAACCACGTCGCCACGGGCTTTGACGCCAACTGCATGGTCGTCTGGGACGCTCCCGACGACGACCTCGACGCGTGGGGCGAGCGGGCGGGCGGGTTGCCCTACGTCACCCTCTGCTATCACCGACCCCGCCGGCCCGAGCAGGACTGGCCGTACAACCTGTTCACGATGATCCACGGCCGCGATCCCGAAGCCGTCGACGAGAAGATCGACGAACTCGCCGCCGACTACCTCCCCGTCGACCACGAGCGGCTCTACTCGACCGAGACGCTCAAACAGACCGGCGCGCGTTACGACGACCTGCTCGGCACGTAGCCGGGCGCATCGACCGCTCTCGTCGCCGACACCGCCGCTCGAGACCGCCTCGAGGCGCGGGAAACGTATTTCCCTTCTCGTCCCTTACGAAGGGTCACAATGATGGCGACGACCCACGCGCTGTTGGGACTGGCCCTGGCGCTGCCCCTGGTGGCGGTCGCTCCGGACCTCGCGCCGGCCGCGTTCCTCGCGGGACTGGTCGGCGGGGTGGCTCCCGACCTCGACCTCTACACCGGGCACCGGAAGACCCTTCACTACCCCGTGTACGGCTCCGTCGCGACGGTGCCGGCGGTCGTCCTCGCGGCGCTCGTTCCCACGCCCCTGACGGTCGCGATCGCCGTCGGTCTCGCGGCCGCGGCGCTCCACGCCGTCGCCGACGCGGCCGGGAGCGGCCTCGAGTTACGGCCCTGGCAGGGGACCTCCGAGCGGGCGGTCTACAGCCACTATCACGGTCGCTGGGTGCGCCCGCGGCGGTGGGTCCGGTACGACGGCGCGCCCGAAGACCTCGGCGTGGCCGGGGTCGTGGCCGTGCCGCTCGTCGCACTCGGCGACGGCCCCGTGACTGCCCTCGCGGTCGGCCTCGTCGCGGTGTCGGCCGTCTACGTCCTGTTGCGGAAACCGCTCGCGACCGTCGCCGAGCGACTCGTCGCCGCCCTCCCGGCGTCGGTTCGACCCTACGTCCCCGCGCGGTATCTGTGACGCGAGGGCCGTACGACTGAACGACATTTTTATCAGTCAGTACTTCAACCGATTCCGTAATGAACGGAGAGCGAGCGGCCGAACGCGGCGTCCGAGCAGGACTCGTCGCCGTACTCGTGGCGGGCGTGCGACGACGCGATCCGGGCGCGGTCGTCAACGCCGTCGTCGCGTTCGCGGCGACGTACGCCCCCGATGTCGTCGAGCGCGTCTTCGGACTCGAGTTTCGACCGTGGCAACGCGCGTACGTCGACGGCGCGATGCTCACCCACGCCGTCGGCATGCTCGGCCCCTACGACGACGTCTGGTGGTGGGATCACGTGACTCACGCTCATTCGTCGACGCTCGTGGGCAGCGCCGCCTTCGCGGCCGCCCGTCGTCGCGGTGCGGATCCTCGCCCACGCGTCGTCGCCGCCGTCGCCATCGCTGGCCTCTGCTGGGAACTTCTCGAGTACGTTATCCACGCGACGGCAAAGCGCCTCGGGCTCGAACCGGTACTGGTCACCTACGGCAAACGCGACACCGCGTTGGATCTCGTGTTCAACTTCGTCGGGGCCATCGTCGTCCTCCTGCTGGGCGATCGCGCACTCGAGAACTTCGCTCGGACGCCCGGGACCGACGACTGATCTGAACTCCCCCCGGATACGGACTACTGAACGTCGGTTCCGGTGCAACCGCGACCGCCCGACGGCCGAACCGGGACCCCGTTCCGGCGGCCCGTCTCACTCGAGCGCCTCGGCGACGACCTCGATCGGCGTCGGCGGCTCCGCGGGGGCGTCCGGCCGGTTCTCGAGTTGCGTGCGACAGGACGCGCCGGGAGCGACGACCCGATCTCCGGGACTGTCCTCGACTTGCTCGTAGAGGATGTCGGCGATGGCGTCGCTCATCGACGCGTGTTCGGACTCGTAGCCGAAGCTGCCGGCCATCCCGCAACAGCCCGAATCGAGCGGGTCGACGGCGTAGCCCGCCCGGCGAAGGACGCCGACGGCGTGGTGGTCTTTCGCGACCGACTTCTGGTGACAGTGGCCGTGATAGACCAACTCGTCGGTGGTCGCCCGTTCGTCGAACGCGATCGCCTCGTCCAGCCGGAAGGTATCGAGGTACTCGCAGACGCCGTACGTACCGCCCGCCAGCCGCTCGGCGGCGTCCGAGCCGAGCAGATCGCGGTAATCGGACTGGAACATGACCGCGTCGGAGGGCTCGACGACGACCACGTCCCAGCCGTCGGCGACTCGCGGCTCGAGCGCGTCGACGTTCGCCCGCGCCGCGTCCCTCGCTTTCTCGAGAAACCCCTTCGAGAACGCCGGCCGGCCAGTGTCGCCGACGTCGTCGGGGACCGCGACGTGGACGCCCGCGGCCTCGAGGACGCGGACGGCCGCCTTCCCGGCCTCGGGGTGGCTGTAGTTGGTGTAGGCGTCGGGGTAGAGGACGGCCTTGCGGGTCGCGCTGCGCTCGCTGATTCTCGCGCCGCCTCGCTCGTGGAACCAGTCCCGGAACGTCTTCGCGTGAAACGTCGGCAGCGGCCGGTCGGAATCGATTCCGAGGGTCGCCTCGAGGGCCGTCCGAGTACCCGGAAGCTTCGGGAAGACGTTCGACAGCGGCGCGAGCCGGCTCCCCCACTTCGAGAGGGTCGCGACGTTGGCGAAGAGCCGATCGCGGATGCTCGCGCCGTTTCGCTGGTGGTACGCGTGGGTGACCTCGGCTTTGAGCTTCGCCATGTCGACCTCGCTGGGGCAGTCGATGGCACAGCCCTTGCAGCCGATACAGAGGTCCATCACCTCCTCGACGAACTCGTCGGAGACCGCACCGTCCGGATCGAGGTCGCCGCTCATCGCCTGTCGAAGCGCGTTGGCCCGGCCGCGGGTGGCCGTAACCTCCTCGTGACTCGCGCGGTAGGTCGGACACATCACGCCGCCGGTCGTCGACTGCTCGCCCCGACAGCCGCCACAGCCGTGACAGAGTTCGACCATCCCCTGCATCCCGTTGTCGTCGTCCCATTCGAGGGTCGGCTCGAAGCCGGCGTCGAACTCGTAATCGGGATCGAACCGCAGGTTCTCCCGGAGGTCGGTCGGCTCCGCCTCGCGGAAGACGACCTGGCCCGGATTCAGGATCCAGTCGGGGTCGAACGCCGTCTTGAGGTTCCGGAACGTCTCCCAGAGATCGTCACCGTAGCGCTTGTGGTTCCACTGAGTGCGGGCGCGGCCGTCGCCGTGTTCGCCCGAGACGGAGCCACCTAACTCGACGACGAGATCCGTCACGTCGTCGGCGATACCGTGGAACTGCTCGAGGCCCACCTCGGTCTTGGTGTTTACCAGCGGCCGGACGTGAAGCACGCCGGGCCCGGCGTGGGCGTAGAAGCTCGCGTAGGTGTCGTGGGCCTCGAGGATCGCCTCGAAGCGCTCGACGAACTCGGGGAGCCTCGCGGGTGGGACCGCGGTGTCTTCGATGAACGAGATGTGTTTCGCGTCGGTCGTCCGCGAGAGCAGGATCGGGAGCCCGGACTTGCGGAGCTTCCACAGTTTGGCGCGCTCGTCGTCGTCGTAGGCCTCGAGCGCCGCGAGCGCGAGGGGCTCGGCGTCGCTTTCCGGTGCGGCGTCGGCCGGCTCTCCCGCCGTCGTCGTCGACGGAACGCGGTCGGCCAGCAGACCCGCGACCTGCTCCTCGCCGTGGTCCGTGTCCGCGGCGTAGAACTCCACGAGCAGGACGGCGTTGGTCCCCTCGGGGAGGATCTCGGTGACGGGGCCGAACTCCGCGGTGTCGCGAGCGAGGTCGAGTAATACGTCGTCCAACACCTCGACCGCCGCGGGGTCGTGTGCGAGGATCGGCTCGACGTCTTCCATCGCCTCGTGGAGGTCGCGGTAGCAAAGCAGGGAGACGGCCTTGGTCTCGGGGACCGGCTCGAGCGAGACCGTCGCCTCGGAGACGATCGCCAGGGTACCCTCGCTGCCGGCCAGCAGCCGCGCGAGGTTGACGGTGCCCGGCTCGCCCGCGTCCTCGCCACCGGGTAGCTCGTCGCCGCGGGCCTCCGCGACGAGCCGATCCAGGTTGTAGCCCGAGACGTTACGCTTGAGGTCCGGATAGGCCTCCGCGATCAGGTCGGCCTCGTCCGCGAGGATCCGCTCGACCTCGGCGTAGATCCGGGCTTCGAGGTCGCCGTCGGGGTCCGCTCGCTCGCCGATCTCCTCGAGGGTCACTTCGCCGAACTGCGTGACGGTACCGTCGGCGAGGACCGCTTCGACGTCCTCGATATAGGCGTCGGTCTTGCCGTACTGCAGCGAGTGAGCGCCCGTCGAGTTGTTTCCGATCGCGCCGCCGATGGCGCTCTTGTCGCCCCACGCGGGGTCGGGGGCGAACTTGAGATCGTGGGGGGAAAGCGCCTCGTTCAGCGTCCCGAGGATCGTCCCCGGCTGGACCGTCGCGGTCCGGGCCTCGGGATCGATCTCGCGGATCTCGTCCATGTGTCGCGTGAAGTCGAGCACGACGGCCCGGTTGACTGCCTGGCCGGCGAGGCTCGTCCCCCCGCCCCGCGGGAGGACCGGAATCTCGCGTGCCGCGCAGTACTCGAGGATCCCCGACACGTCGGCCGTCGACTCGGGGAAGGCGACCGCGATCGGGGTCACCTCGTAGGGGCTCGCGTCGGTCGCGTACAGCTCCCGGGAGTAGGAGTCGGCCCGCACGTCGCAGTCGACGAGCGCCTCGAGGTCCGCGACCAGCGCCGGCCGGTCGACATCGTCGCTCCGGTAGTCGTAGTTCGCGCGCCGGTCGGCGGCCGGGTCAGCGCTCGGCTCGAGGAACATACGGTCTCTTTGCACAGGCACGGCCAAAAGCGCCCGCATTGGCGACAGTACCGTGGCTCGATGGCGAAACTGCAGGTCACGAGTCGATGGGAAGCGGCCGGACGGCGGCTCTCGAACCGTCCGGCCCGCACCTGGGAGAGAGGTACCGGGAGTGGTGACCGAGTCGAAAAGTGGCCCCGTCGTTTTCCCACGTGCGCCCCCGGGGCCGCCGTCCGATCTCACGGACGGTACTTCCACGTACGGGCGACACCGCAACAAGCGATCTGCCTAACTGGTTGGGGATCCGGGCGCGCTCGAGCGGCGACCACTGCGGCCCGCACACCGCGGCCGTCCGATCGCCGTTACTCGTCCCAGTCGCCGCTCGTGCCGACGCGCTCGCCGTCCTCCCAGACGTAGTAGCCCTCGCCGGTCTTCTTGCCGAGGTTGCCCGCTCGGACCTTCCGGCGCAGGGATTGGGGCGGCTTGAACCGCTCGCCGAGTTCCTCGCGGAGGTGTTCGGCGATGTGCAGACGGACGTCCAGCCCGACGTGGTCGGTCAACTCGAGCGGGCCCATCGGGTGGCCGTAGCCGATCTCCATCCCCTCGTCGATGTCCGCCGGGCTCGCGACGCCCTGTTCGACCATCCGGATCGCCTCGAGGCCCAGTGCGAGGCCGAGCCGCGAGGTCGCGAAGCCGGCCGTGTCCCGGACGACCACGTCCTCTTTCTCGATCCCACGGACGTAGTCGACGGCGACCTCCTCGGTCCGTTCGTCGGTCTGCTCGGCGATGACGATCTCGACGAGGTCCATGATGTGCGGCGGGTTGAAAAAGTGCAGGCCGACCGCCCGTTCCGGCTTCTCGAGGGCGCTTGCCATCTCGGTCACCGACAGCGAGGAGGTGTTCGACGCGATGATCGTGTCCTCGCCGGTCGCGTCCTCGACGTCCGAGAACACCCGCTGCTTGAGGTCCATGTCCTCCGGCACCGCCTCGACGACCAGATCGGCGTCTTCGACCGCCGCCTCGAGGTCGGTCGTTCCCTCGATTCGCTCTAAGGCCGCCTCCATCTCCGATTCGGTGAGCTTGTCCCGGTCGACCCCGCCCTGGAGGTTCTCGCGGATCCCCTCGAGGCCGTCCTCGACGAGGTCGTCCTCGATGTCGCGGAGGACGATGTCGTGGCCCGCCGTCGCGGAGACCTGTGCGATTCCGTGTCCCATACTCCCGGCTCCGAGAACTGCGATTTGCATGTTCGAACCCACAGACGATGCGATCAAAAGCGTTCCTATCACTCCCCAGTGGCCAGCCGCCGACGCCTCCCCGCGGCCGACTTATGTCGATGACAATAATTCTTGTCTTCTGGTTAAAAATAGGTACTATATGACATCTGAAATTATACGATCAATAGGATGAGGCACCCATTGGAAGTAGTATACTCCCTCGACTAGCAGCGTTTGCCACTAAATACCGGTCTTCTGCCGCGCTGTACTCCGAGTGGTTCACAGTGACTCGGTCGACGATTCGGGACCGTTTCGACTCGAGCTAGCTACGATGATATGTGTGAATCCAGTGTATTATCGCTCAATTACAGTTCAGATCATTGCGACCATCGAATGCGTCCTCGTCACTCGCGGTCGGGTTTGCCAGCGTTCGCTTGGGGTCGTCGACCACCAGTCGTTATCTGGCTCAGTACATGTGCTTTCGATCATCACTTCAGATCGCTATTTTGAAAAATTCTGTCACGCATATCCATGTCCGTCGATTTGGCTGGAATCAAACGCATCTAAAACCGTATCTCCTGATTGCTGTGACAGAGCGACCAGGAGTTTGATTCGGGCCTTGTGGGCCGGAAGGTTCGATGCGAACAGCACGCCCTCTTCCTCGAGAGTTGCGCCACCGCCTTTGGAACCGTACACTGGCGAGACGACGCCGTTGCGACACCGCGTCGAAATAACGACGACAACGTCGTTATCAACGGCGTCACCGATGGAATCTGCAACGTTTGCGGGAACATTTCCGAGTCCAAGTGCATCGACGACGATTCCATCGACGCCGCGATCGATGGCGTGACTGATCTGTCTCCCGTCGGTGTCCGTCGATGTCGATACGATCTCGACGGTCGCCGTGATCTCTCGTGTGGGGAGTGTCACCGATAGGCTCTTGGGTCGACGGTAGAACCAGAGACCGTCCGGTGTTCGATCGGCGACCGGTCCGTAGTTGCCCGAACCGTACGCGTCGGGATTGCTGCTATGTTCTTTCGTCACTGGTCGCGCTGCGTGAAGTTGGTCGTTGAAGAAGACGTAGGCACCCGTCCGAACGTGGTCGTGACTCGCTGCCGCGAGGGCTCCGTAAATGTTCGCCGGCCCGTCGGGACTACGGCTATCGTACGGTCGTTGTGCGCCAGTGAGGACGACTGGGACGTCGACGTCGAGTACGAGGTCGAGGTAGTACGCGGTCTCTTCGATCGTATCGGTCCCGTGGAGGACGACGACTCCGTCGATATCGTCGTCGACGGCTCGTACACGATTACTCAGTGTCTCGAGGTCGTCGATTGTCAACTCCGAACTCGGGGCTTGCGTGAGTTGCTCCAGTTCGATATCGACGTGTTCGAACGTCTCCGGATAGGCCTGCACTAACTCCTGTACTGACTCGGTCGGGACCGTCCCGGTGTCGCTCGAGGTACTCACGATCGTGCCGCCGGTAGCAATGACGTACACAGTCGACATACGTCGTACTGCCCGAACAAAACCTATATCGATTGTGATTGATATTGGCCACGACGATCCCTTCTTAGCAAGGGAATCCCGCCGTTTACTGCACGAAGAGTATCTCGACGAATCGTTCGTGTTGGCTCTGGTACCTTGACGAGACGTATCTGGACACACTTCCGCTCCTTTCTTCACTAAAAACGCTGAGACGGACGTACCGATCCTCGCCCTAGAAGCCGAGGGTCATAAACCCGAATACCAGGCAGAGATAGGCGATAACGATCCCGACTGCGGTCAGCGGGATCGATTCAACGAAACTGTACCGTCCGTTGACCCGCGTTCCGTCGGTTTTCCCTCCGTTTTCGATCGCGTCGACGTCGATTTCACCCTTGTCGATGGCTTCGGTAGTCGGCATGACTTCGGGCAGATTCTTGCGGCGAGCATCGAACTTGTTCAGCGCGATGACAGCGCCCGCAGTGAGGACGACTGATAGCGGGAGTAACACCAGCGGCGACGTCACACCGACTGCGTACAGGAGCAACATTAGGACCGTCACGCCGGCTGCGGTCATGGCGAACGGAATCTGTGTCGTCACGTGATCGATGTGGTCCGAACCGGCGAAGATCGACGACATGACGGTGGTATCACTGATCGGTGAGACGTGATCACCCCAGATCGCGCCGCCGAACAGCACTCCCATGAGAACCGGAAGGATCGACAGTCCGGACATTTCGTAGCCAAGCGGAATCGCGAGCGGGGTCAGAATAGCCATGGTCCCCCACGACGTTCCCGTCGTAAATGCGATGAACATCGCCGCAAGGAAGATCAGCAGCGGTAGGAACGAGCCGGGGATGCTACTGTCGACCATGACGTCAACGATATACTGGGCGGTTCCGACCTGCTCAGCGGCGTGACCGATACTCCACGCGAGGACAATGATCGCGGCCGCGATCATCATCGTCTTGAACCCGCTAATCACGGTATCGCTCGCTTCCTCGAGGTCCATGGTTCCGAATCCGACGGCACCGAGCATGCCGACGGCCATGAACGCGAACGAACCGTATAGGAGACCGAGTGCAACATCGGTTTCCTGGAACGCAGTCGCGATATCGACACCGGACTGGTGGCCGCCACCGAGCCACCACATCGAGACGAGTCCGACGACCAGCAGCGACAGAATCGGCGCGAAGAAATTGATCAGCGTCGGGTTCTTCTCGCTCGGCTCACCGACGTCGGTCGTGATGTCCGAGAGCGGCGTCGCGTCGTCCCGGCGAGTTTTCTTTTCTTTGCGCGAACGCCACTCCGCGTCCAGCATCGGACCGTAGAATCGCTGCGTAATCGAAATGAACCCGACCATAAAGAACGCCAGGAAACAGTAGATGTTCCATGGAATGCTCTGAAGGAAGAGTCCGAATGCAGTGATGCCGACTTCTTCGGCGGTGAACCGGGCGGCTTCGAACCCAACGATGATCATCGATACCTGGTACCCGATCCAGTTCGAGACGGGTCCGAATGTCGTCACCGGCGAAGTCGTCGAGTCCAGCACGTAGGCGTGCATCTCTCGAGAGGTATTGTTTTCCTGAGACAATTCACGAGTCGCGTTTCCGGTCACGATGGTGCTCGTATACGAGTCAAAGAAAATGAAAATCCCAATGAGCCACGTGAGGATCTGCGAGTCTCGTGCCGTGTTCACTCGATGACCGATCCAGTTCTGGAGCGCGATGATCCCGCCTGACTTGTAAATAAACGCGGCACCAGCGCCCATGAACATAATCAGGATCAGAAACTTGGTGTCAAACGGTGATCTGACGACCTCGACGATCCAGTCCATTGATAGCGCTGTTGCTGCGATCGGATTCCAGTCGGCGATCAGCAACGCACCGATCCATACCCCGGCGAACAACGACACGAGTACCTGGCGCGTATACATCGCGAGTGCGATCGCGAGAATCGGCGGTGCTAGCGCTAGTGCCGCAATCGGAAGGGATTCGTATGACATACACACCCACTGTTTGAGTTGTACTATTTTAATCTTTTGAAGGAAAATCGGGAGAGCGCGCAGATGGGTGCATGTAGTGCCGTTCTCTACGGGATATTCAACGGATATCGCTGGAAAATCTATACGTACACCATTCAACTTGCCCGTATCGCGGCTACAATCGATCGATCATCGACTCTCCCGTCGATCTCGGGGTCGATTACAGGAGTTCCTGTGAGACCAGTTCTGTCTCGAAATTCGGGACGACTCGCTGCAGGATATCGGGAAATTCCTGGTGGAGGTCGGCGTCTTCGATCCGGTACGCTGGACCGGAGATGGTGAATCCGCCGATGACGGCCCCATTGGGGCCCTCGGCGACGACACCGGCAACGCGTTTGCCCGGAATCGACTCTTGATCGTTGATCGCGTAGCCCCGTTCCCGGATGCGCTCGAGTTCGGCATCGAGTTCCCCTCGTGACGTGATCGTCTCCTCAGTCAGTTCCGGGAAGCCCCACCGGTCGTCGATTTCGTCGATGCGTGACTCCGGCAATCGAGCGAGGATCGCCTTTCCGATGGCCGTCGTATGCATGTACTCGTAGTTGTTGAGCCGAGAACTCGGCTTGGCGGAACTACCGACCGAATCAAATAGCGTCACGATGCGCCCATTCTCCTCGATTCCGAAATCGGATTCCTCGTTCGATTGCTCGGCGAGTTCGATGACGTACTTGCCCGCCAGTTCGTATACTTTGCTGCGGTTTCGAACGTACATCCCGATGTGATAGAACCGCGCCCCGAGTCGGTATTCGTCGCCCTCGGAGGTGACGTAGCCGTGTTTTGCGAGGGTATAGAGGTGTTTGTAGACAGCACTCTCGGATAACTCGAGTGCCGCCGCGAGTTCTGCTGGCGTTGCCCCGTCGAGTTCCTGAATCGCCTCGATTATTGCTAACGATGTTTCGGTCGTCGTCAGAAGTTGGCTCCCAGTCATATTTTCTCCGTACGTTTGAGCCCCTATAAATCCATGTATAATAGAATCGCTGCCATTCAGCATAGCGACAACCCACGATGACATCGATAGTTGTCCCTCCCTTGCTCGGTACGAGTAGTCTGAAGATCGTGCGTCGTGATTTGTCGCTTTTCCGCTTCTTGGGAGAAATTGGCCGTCTTCGGTATACCATCCAAATCGTTGAACCGGCAGACGGGTAATTTGTCTTCCCTGCCCCATCGCTTCGACCCACTACTATTACACCCATATATATGTAAATATATCCGCCCCGACCAACCGAAGAACTGCGCTAGGAACAATTCCATGTATGAAAGAACAAACTCACGACCGGAGTGGGCACAGTCCGAAATCAGATACCACCCTAATTTGTATTTGTGTGTATTCAGTAACCGCTCTCGGTATCGACAACTGGGCATTATCTAGTTCTGTACCTCCTCGACTGGGGTTTTCAATCGAGACTTCAACACGGTCGTTGATGGTTATAGTAGTGTCTGAACTGCTCAAGGCTCTCTCGGATGATTGCCCGACTGCTCACTCACAAATTGTGGAAGCGGTGACTCTCATTTTGAGAGTGTGGGGCTACTTTCCGATGCGGTTTCGATCGACATAGTTGATCCGGCCACTCGAACCGACCCAAAGAGGGCAGTCCGATAGCCGAATCGACTGACGAGAAACTCTGCCTTGGAAAAATCGTTTTTTCGCGGAGTTTCTGCAGAAGTTCAGCTGCCGGTCCGTATCATATTGACCAACTAACACAACGTTGAGAATCAACTTTGTCTCGATGTCTATTGCAACATACAACCAAGACTACTCGTCGTTGATCTTGATAGCGGTTCATCAACAGCGACCTGCGATGGTGTCGCCGTCCCAGATCAATTACTACCAATTTTATATATAATATCTAATTCATATATTTTGTATCGAGTTACAAAGTCGATAATAGATAAGTAGCGACGAAAAGCGGATCGACAGCTGATAACTGGGAACCAGTCGGGTCATATCGAACCGTATGAGGTCACAATCAGGCCGATATTATCGAACTGACTCCACGTAGCTATCGATCCTGAAACGAACGCTTCCCCTATGAAATGCTTATCTCGACGCGTACCGTCATGTTTGTGGGAATAATTCTGAACGAATTCGAAGCGAAATGCGATGGCGGAGACGCCGTGTTCTCGTCGATTCAGAACTGTGGCTCAACGCAGACTCTCTGGTCACGGACTCCGATTTCGATGCGAAAAACACGGATATCGAACCGCTATTGGACATCATTTCTGATATATGAATCCATAACTACCAGATCAATTACTTTTAGAGGCACTAGTCCGGCAACCGATGGAGAATCGTAACATGTCTGTCGGTACCGATAGAAATAGCTAGTCTAAACAACGCCTCTCCGAGAGCAAGAGCGTCCAACTGATCGCCGACCGGTACGTGGCGAGCGAACCGCAGCGGTAATGGCGATCGACAGTACTGTTATCACCGGAGAATCTACAGGGTGGCCGAACGGAGTCGCTCGAAGGCAGAAGTGGCTGGCATTCTCTGCCGGTTGTGCGAGCCAAACGGTCATTTACTTCATCCCGTTGCTGTCCTATAGTAGCAACTGCAACGATTGACATACTGATCGCAACGCTGTTGTGCGAGCAGGTGTGCAATGACTTTCAGTTGCTACTTACCGGTTCGCCGTTCAGGCCGCCGATGCGGCGAGAACGGTGCGTCTTTACCGCTGTAGCGAGAGGGAACAGTTACCAATGAGCGATCGCCAGCCAGTCGTCGTGCAGGCAGTCAGAACTCCGCAGGGGAAACACGGTGGCGTCTTCGCCGAGACCGGCAGCGAGGAGCTGTCGGTACCGCTCGTCGACGAGATGCTCGAGCGGACGGGCCTTACCGGCGAGGACGTCGACGATATCCGGTGGGGGTGTGCCAAGCAGGTCAACGAGCAGAGCAACAACATCGCGCGGGTGATCGCCCTCCTGTCGGAACTGGGCGAAGGGGTTCCCGGCACCACGATCGACCGGCTCTGTGCCTCCTCGGCGGAGGCGATCATGAGCGCAAGCGACGCCGTCCGGGCGGGCCAGCGCGACGTGATCGTCGCCGGCGGCGTCGAGAACATGTCCCGCAACGAGCGCCGGAAGGGGATCGACTCCTACGACGGCATCGCAGAGCAGTACGACGCGGCCGGGCTCGCGATGGGCCAGACCGCCGAGAAGGTCGCTGAGGAGTTCGACATCAGCCGGGACCAGCAAGACGAGTACGGTTCCCGGAGCCAGCAGCGCGCGGTCGAGGCGACCGAGGCGGGCACGTTCGACGCGGAGATCGTCCCGATCGAAACCGAGGACGGCACGATCACCGAGGACGAGGGTCTCCGTCCCGGCACGACCAAAGAGAAGATCGCCGGTCTGTCGCCCGCCTTCGAGGAAGACGGCACCGTCACCGCCGCCAACGCCTCGCAGGTCTCCGACGGCGCCGCCGGCGTCCTCATCACGAGCAAGGAGTTCGCCGAGCGTGAGGGCCTCGAGATCATGGCCGAAATCGAGGACCACAACGTCGCGGGCGTCGATCCGACGATCATGGGGATCGGCCCGGTCCCCGCGGTGCGGGGGATCTGGGAGCGCAACGGCCGGTCGGCCGACGACTACGACCTCGTGGAACTCAACGAGGCGTTCGCGAGCCAGACGATCTACTGCCGGGACGAACTCGGCTTCGACGACGACCGGTTCAACGTCAACGGCGGCGCGATCGCCATCGGCCACCCGCTGGGAGCTTCCGGTGCGCGCCTCCCGGTCACGCTGATTCACGAACTCCAGCGCCGCGGCGGCGGGCTGGGGCTCTCGACGATGTGCGTCGGCTACGGCCAGGGCGCGGCCGTCGAGTTCCGCGTGCCCGAGCAGTAGCGACGCCGCTCCGTTCGCGACCGGCCGTTCACCGGTTCTGATCGGATTTCGTTTCCACCGGCTAATCGTCCTCGAGAGCCGTTAGACGGTTGTCTCGGCGGTCGGCAAACACCGCGAAAAAACAGCGTGGATCCGCGGTCGAAGCCGCGATCGTCGGACCGGTCTAGAGGATCTGGTCGGCGATGATGTTCTTCTGGATCTCGCTGGTGCCCTCGTAGATCTTCGTGATGCGGGCGTCGCGGTAGTAGCGCTCGGCGGGGTAGTCCGTGACGTAGCCCGAGCCGCCGTGGACCTGAATGCCCTCGTCGGCGACTTCGACCGAGATTTCGGAGGCGAAGTACTTCGCCATGCTCGAGTACTGCGCGGCGATGTCCTGATTCTCCTGCTCGACCTGGGTCGCAGCGCGGTAGGTCAGCGAACGGGCGGCCTCGACCTTGGTGGCCATCTCGGCGATCTTGTGCTGGATGGCCTGGAAGTCCGAGATCTTCTGGTCGAACTGCTCGCGCTGGTTGGCGTACTCGATGGCGGCGTCGAGCGCGCCCTGTGCGGCGCCGACCGCCTGAGCGGCGACGCTGGTGCGGCCGGAGGCGAAGAACTCCATCAGCTGGTAGAAGCCCTTGTCGACCTCGCCGATGACGTTGTCCTCGGGGATGCGGACGTCGTCGATGACGACCTCGGCGAGGTCCGAGGCGCGGATCCCGAGCTTGTTGTCGATCTTGTCGGTCGAGACGCCGTCGCGGTCCATCTCGACGAGGAATGCGGTGATGCCCTTGTGGCCCTCGCCGGGGCTGGTCTTGGCCATACAGACGCCGACGTCGGCGACGGTTCCGTTGGTGATCCACATCTTGTTGCCGTTGAGGACGTACTCGTCGCCGTCCTTCTCGGCGACCGTTTCGATGCCGGCGACGTTCGAGCCGTGGGCGGGCTCGGAGATCATCGAACAGGAGGCGGTCTCGCCGTTGGCGATCTGGGGCAGCCACTCCTCTTTCATCCACTCGTCACCGAACTCGATGATCATGTCCGTCCCGAAGCCGGCCGAGCCGACGGCGCTCCCGATCCCGGGGTCGGCGCGCCAGAGTTCCTCGGTAACGATCGTCGAGGAGATCTTGTCCATCCCGGCCCCGTCGTACTCGAGCGGGATGTTCGGCGCGACGAAGTCGTATTCGGCGGCTTTCTTGCGGAGCTCCTCGGGATATTTCCCCTCCTGGTCGTGTTCCTCGGCGACCGGCTTCATCTCGTTTTCTCCGAACTCGCGGACGGCCTCGCGGATCGCTTCGTGCTCGTCTGACAGCTGGAACGTCATAATAGGTTGCTTGGGGTCGTCTTACAAAGTAGCTTCGGATGTATTCCCCGGTTGGTTTTGGTAACTCGATCGCCGGACCGCGGGTCGAGATGGAAACCGATGCCGGTAGTCGAGGCGCGACTCGACCGTCTACTGCTCGCTCTCGTCCTCGCCGCGGAGTTCGAACTTCTGGACCTTTCCGGTCGTGGTACGGGGTAGTTCCTGGACGAACTCGACCTCGCGGGGGTGTTTGTACTCCGCGAGGTTCTCGAGGCAGTACTGCTTGATTTCTTCCGGCGTCACCTCGGCGTCGGGCGTCGTCACGACGAACGCCTTCACGGTCTCGCCGCGGCGCTCGTCCGGCACCCCGACGACGGCGGCGTCGGCGACGTCCGGATGCTCGAAGAGGAGTTCCTCGACTTCGCGCGGATAGACGTTGTAGCCGCCCGTGACGATCATGTGCTTCTCGCGGTCGACGACGTAGAAGAAGTCGTCCTCGTCCCAGTAGCCGATGTCGCCGGTGTGGAACCAGCGCTTGCCGTCCTCGTGGGTGAAGGCCTCCTCGTTGGCCTCCGGCAGGCCGTAGTACTCCTTCATCACGTTAGGGCCGTGGATGACGAGTTCGCCGGTGACGTCACGCAGGTCGGCCTCTTCCTCGTCGATCGGTCCCTCCTCGACGCGGGGGACCGTCTCGAAGTCGTCGTCGACGATCTTCGCCTCGACGCCCTCGAGGGGCTGGCCGATGCTGCCCTTCCGGCGGTTCTCGTTGGTGTTGGCGTGGGTGACCGGGCTCGTCTCGGTCAGGCCGTACCCCTCGTTGAGCTGGACGCCCCACAGCTCCTCGAACCGCTCTAAGACCTCCAGCGGGAGACTCGAGCCGCCGGAGTTGGCAAAGCGCAGGGATTCGAACTCGTAGCGCTCGGCCTCGGGGTGGTTGATCATGTCGTTGAACATCGCGGGGACGGCGAACATGACGGTGATCTCGTCGTCCTCGAGCTGGTCCATCACCTCGGTGGCGTCCCACTTCGGCACCGGGTGGTAGGTGCCGCCGCTGTACATCGCACCGTTCATGACGACGGACATGCCGTAGATGTGGAACAGCGGGAGCGTCCCGATGAGCCGGTCGGAGGCCTGAAAGCCGCCCGGCGGGATGACGGCGTTGGCCCGCGTCGTAAAGGCGAGGTTGTGATGAGTCAGGAGGACGCCCTTCGGCGTGCCCGTCGTCCCGGACGTGTACGGCTGGACCGCGACGTCGTCGTCGTCGCGGTCGACGACGGCTTTGGTGTCCTCGGCGAGGAAGTCGTCGAACTCGGTCGCGCCGTCGACGTCGGCCCCGACGCTGACGACCTGTTCGACGTCCGTGTCGTCCCGGACCTCGAGGACGTTGGGAACCAGATCGGCGAGCGCGACGACGGCCTTGGCCTCGCTGTCGCCGAGCATGTGACTGATCTCACGGGCCTTGTACTGGGGGTTCATCGGGACGATGATTCCGCCGGCACGCAGGGTGCCGTAGAAGGCCGTGACGAACTGCGGCAGGTTCGGCAGGTAGATACCGACGCGGTCGCCCTCGCCGATGCCGCGGTTCTCGAGGGCCTGTGCGAACTGTCCGGCCCGCTCCCAGAACTCGGCGTAGCTCAGTTCGGTCCCTTCGTACGCGATCGCGGGCGATTCCGGGTTCGCATCGACGGTCTCTACGACCTCCGTCACGAGGTTTGTCATACCTTGTGTATGGTTACCCGGGTCGCAAAAGGGTTGTCACTCGGCGAGCCGATTTATTTCGGTTGTCTCGAGCGCCGAGCGATCCGGATTGCTGTAGGGTTCCCGGTGCAACCGCCGCCCGGGTCGCGGTTGCGCCGGCAATGACGGACCCGTGTGAAACGGCGTCGGAATCGGCTAGTCGCCCTGTGGCGAGGACGACTTGGTCCGCTCCAGTGCCGCCTCGTGGTCGTAGCCGGCAACGAGGTTCGCGTACCCGAGTCCGGCGAAGATCGCGAGTCCGCCGACGAGTTGGATTCCAAGATCGATTGTCGGAGTCGTGGTCAGTAGCGGGGCGATGAATGCTCCACCGAACATCGCGGCGAGGGCGGCGACGAGATAGAGTACTCGAGCTGGAACGGACAGCCAGTGTGCGCCGTCGAATCCGACGGTCACGACGACCAGTGCCGTCGTCCCTGCCAGCACGAGTGGAAGCGCAATGATCGTTTCGGGGATCGACCAGTAAATGAGGCTGTTGTTCGTGATGAACGCAAAGGGGATCACGAAGCCGGGTGCGCCGATCCGAAGCGCCTGCACGCACGACCGGGGAAAACTCGAGTCGGCGATGCTCGAACCGATCGCGACGGAGACTGCGACCGGCGGCGTAATCGCCGACAGCATCGCGAAGTAGAACACGAACATGTGAGCAGTGATCGGCGGAATACCGACGGCGATGACGCTCGGGACAATCAGCATGGCGACGAGGATGTACGCCGCCGGCGTCGGCATGCCGAGCCCAAAGAGGATGCTCGAGATCATGGCCATCACGAGCAAGAAGAAGAGGACTCCGCCAGCGAGAGACACCATCTGCTGGCTGATCGCGCCCGCGAGACCGGTACCCTCGACCATCCGCAAGATGATTCCGAGCGAGCCCAGAATGCCGACCAGTGGTGCCATCTCCACGCCGCCCTGCTTGAAGCCGTCGAGCGTCTGCTTGGTCGTTCCAAGAACGCTCCAGCCGATATCGCCGAGCGACACAGCGTCAGTGTTGGCCTCGAGAGAGCCGTTCGAGACTCCGACGTCAAGGACGTCGACGAGGACGTTCCGGACGTACATCACGCCGACGATGGTAATAATCGTATACAATCCCGCCGCCAGCGGCGTGAACCGAAGGATGACGAGCGTGTACATCAGGACGGCAAGCGGGATCACAAAGTGCAGTCCGCCCAGTAGGACGGTGTAGTCGAACGGTTGGATCTCGTCGGTCGTCCAGCCGAACTTCAATACGAGGAGGTAGACGGCGACTCCGACGCTGAGATAGAACAGCGCCGCGGGAATGATCCCGGCGCGGATGATCGTCAGATAGGAGACGTTGAGGATGTCGGCCATCAGGAACGCCGCCACGCCCATCACCGGCGGGAGCATCTGTCCGCCGCTCGAGGCGACGGCCTCGATGGCGGCCGCGAAGTCCTTGCGGATGCCTTGATCTTTGATCATCGGGATGGTAAAGGAGCCGGTCGTCGCCGTGTTCGCTGCGGCGCTGCCGGTGATCGATCCCATGATCATGCTGGCGACGACGGCGATCTGGACGACGCCGGTTCGGAGGCTCGTCCCCATTTCCCGGCCGACATCGAGTACGTAGTCGAGCGCCCCGTAGGCCTTCGCAATGCCGGCGAACATGATGAAGATCGCTACCCAGGTCGAGCCGATACGCAGGATGAAGCTGTACGTCCCCATCAGCCCAATGGCACCCTCGCGGGAGATCCGGGCAATGCTCATGCCGCTATGGTTGAAGATGCCGGGTAGCAGTGGGCCGACGAACGCGTACACGAGCGAGAACACGATGACGGACGTAAAGATGTAGCCGAACGCTCGACGCGTTGCGTCGGTCAAAATGAGGATGATACCCAAGCCGACGAGGATATCCAGCGTCGTGTACCCGACCGTGTAGGCGGATTGGAGTCTGCCGAAGTTGAAATGCACGTACCCGGTCACGAGCAGCGATGCGATCGCGATCGCGACGGCGATCACTGCGAGGAGTCGGGCGCCGTTGCGACGGACCGCCGGCGAGTCGGGAACGATCGTGTTCGAGATGCGTCCCGTAAACGGTTCCGCAACGAGATACTCTTTGGCCTGCATCAAATAATAGAGGGCCAACCCGATTCCAAGAAAGATGTTCGCGTATACCATCGGCTCCGGGAACCGAAGCGTCCGCGCGTAATCGATCGTCAGGACCGTCAGCGCGACGCCGAAGAGATAGATGAGTCCGGTAAGGACATCGACGACGCTGAGTTCACGCGGCGACGGGAGGGTATCCCGAATCCGATCTCGAGGTGTAGCAGCACTCATGGTGTGTTCTCGCTATTCCTCACCGCGAACGAAGTCGTCGGACCACAGTCCCTTCTCCTCGTAGAAGTCGGCCGCGGCCGGGTGGAACGGGAAGTCGTCGTACATCCGCGTCGTCCACCACTCGTCCTCCATGTAGTACCCGAGGTACGGATGGTCTTCTTTCATCGACTCGCGGTACTCGTACATCGTCTCGAGGAAGCTGTAGATGTAGTCGTACTCGTGATCGTTACGCACGACGAAGTTGTACGGAATGTTAACTCCCATCGCCTCGTCAGGGGCGTGTGCGTACCCACTCAAGCTGTCCCGGGTCATGTCGATCGGCTCCATCGGGACGCCGGCGTTGCTCTCGAGTTCGTCGACGGCGTCGTCGGGCCACTCGAGGACACGGGTGTCGACGGTCTGTTTCATCTCTTGAATCCAGGAGGCCTCGAAGTCGAAGTTCGAGATCGTCACGACGCCGACGTCGAGTTGGCCCTCCTGCATCGCCCCGGCCTGCTCGCCGTAGCTGACGCTTATCTGCTCGTAGTCATCGGTAACGGTGCCAAGCGCCTCGGTAAGCGTCTCTCGGGTACCCGACTCACCCGGCGTCGGGGACACCCGGGCACCGGATTCGATATCGGCGATCGACGTCCAGTCGTTGTTGGTCACGAACAACCACGGGAGGTCGTTGTAGTGGAAGATCTGATTAGGGGTGTAGTCGAGGGATCCGTAGGGCTCGTTGCCGTTCAGGATCTTCCGAGCCGATCGATGCTGGATCATCCCGATATCGGCCTCTCCGCGGCCGAGTCGACCGATGTTGTCTTCGGTACCCTGACTCGGCTGTGCCTCCACGTCGAGATCGTCGGCGTTCTCGTCAACCGTCGCGGCGATCCCCTGACTGGCCGCGTAGGTTCCCGTTTCCGATTCCGCCGTGACGATCGTGAGCTGTGAATCATCGCCACTGCCACCACCGACCCCCTCGTCGAGAGAGTCGAGACAGCCCGCGAGTGCGGCTGTGGTGCCGAGTCCAGCGGCGAGGAACGTTCGACGATTCGTGCGGTTACCAATTTGGTTGCTGTCGTCTACCATGGTATACACCGTTATAGTATCTGCTCTTAAGTATAACGATATGAGCCAATCACCGGGCCGTCATTTTCGTCTGTAATTTGCCCGTGTGCAAAACAACTACCGCACTGTGTAGGTCGAGAGCTAAATCCCGAAAAAGACACTGATTCGGTTCGACGGAGTTGTCGATCTGTTGACCCTCTTGACAGCGCCTTCGACATGGCTGCCGCCAACACGAGCAGCCGTTCGAGCGGATCTTGGTACGCTGATTCCATGGGCCGCTGTCCGTCGAACGTGCTGACTCTCCGTTGTTCGACGTTCGTTCACGTGACAAGCGGTATCGCAATACCTATTGTGCCATTCCCGTAGGTCTAGGTATGCTGGATTTCGTTCAGCTCGAGGAAGATCTCGACCAGGAAGAGCGGATGATCCGGGACACGGCCCGGGAGTTCGTCGACGAACACGTCAAGCCCGACATCGGCGACCACTTCGAGGCGGGGACGTTCCCGAAGGAACTCATCCCGAAGATGGGTGAACTCGGCTTCTACGCCCCCAATCTCGAGGGCTACGGTTCGCCGAACGTCTCCGAGACGGCCTACGGACTCCTGATGCAGGAACTCGAGGCCGGCGACTCGGGATTGCGCTCGATGGCGTCGGTTCAGGGCGCGCTGGTGATGTACCCGATCCACGCCTACGGGAGCGAGGAGCAGAAAGAGGAGTGGCTGCCGGAGATGGGGCGGGGCGAAGCGATCGGTTGCTTCGGCCTGACCGAACCCGAACACGGCTCGAACCCGTCGGCGATGGAGACCCGCGCCGAGCGCGACGGTGACGGCTACGTCTTGAACGGCTCCAAGACCTGGATCACGAACTCGCCGATCGCCGACGTGGCCGTCGTCTGGGCGCGCGACAAGTCGGCGGCGGACGACCCCGTTCGCGGGTTCCTCGTCGAGACCGACCGCGACGGCGTCACGACCAACAAGATCGACGACAAGCTCTCGCTGCGGGCCTCGATCACGGGCGAGATCGGCCTGAACGACGTCCACGTCCCCGAGGAGAACGTCCTCCCGGGCGTCGAGGGCATGAAGGGGCCGCTGTCCTGTCTCACGCAGGCCCGCTACGGCATCGCCTGGGGTGCCGTCGGGGCCGCCCGCGACTGCTTCGAGGAGGCCCGCCAGTACGCGAAAGACCGCGACCAGTTCGGCGGCCCGATCGGTCGGTTCCAGCTCCAGCAGCGCAAGCTCGCGGAGATGGGTACCCAGATCACGCTGGCGCAACTGCTCGCCCACCGGCTCGCCGAACTCAAAGAGCGCGGCGAGATGCGGCCACAGCACGTCTCGATGTCGAAGCGAAACAACGTCCGCATGGCGCGCAATCAGGCCCGTATCGCCCGCGAGATGCTCGGCGGCAACGGCATCACCACCGACTACTCGCCGATGCGGCACATGTCCAACCTCGAGACGGTCTACACCTACGAGGGAACCCACGACATCCACACGCTCGTCCTCGGCGAGGAGTTCACCGGTATCTCCGCCTACCAGTAACGCCGCGTCGACGACTCTCGTTCTCTTCTGCTCCTTTTGCGCACCGTCCTATAGTAGCTCTTGAAACGATTTACACACCGATCACAACGCTGTCCTGCGATCGGGTGTGCATTGACTCTCAAGAGCTACTATAGCCACCGGTTTCGCTCCGGCTGGGATTCCCTCGACCGAACCGCATCGACTCCGGAAACGAGTGTCCCGCTTGCCAGCATCTCCGTCCCAGTATCCGAAATATTAATTGTGTCTTCCGAACAGTATCGCACATGGGCACGGATCGAGACGGGGACGACGGGGCCGGCGTTTCCACGACGCGGAAGACGTTCCGACTCCTCGAGACACTCAAAGACGAGGAAGGCGTTACTATCGCCGACCTCACCGAGCGGACGACCCTTCCGAAAAGCACCGTCTACCGCCATCTCCAGACGCTGACGGAGTTGGGGTACGTGATCGAACGCGATGGTCGCTACTACGTCGGGTTCCGGTTCGTCGAGCTCGGCGAACAGGCCCGATCCCGGAAGGCGGGATACACGGCCGCGAAGCGAGCGGTATTCGAACTCGGCAAAGAGACCGACGAACGCGCGGTATTCATCGTCGAAGAGGACGACGACGCCGTCTACGTCCACCGTTACGGCAGCCTCTCGAACTCGATGATCGGCCAGCGCCGCCCGTTGCACTCGATGGCTTCCGGGAAAGTGATTCTCGCGGAGTGGGACGACGACGCCGTCGCGAACTACGCCGAGCGGACCGGCCTCGAGGCACACACGTCGAACACGATTACCGATCTCGGCGCGCTCTTCGACGAACTCGAGCGGGTTCGGGACCGTGGCTACGCGGTGAACGAACAGGAACACATGGAGGGGCTACGCGGAATCGCCGTTCCCGTCTATACCCCCCACGACGAGTTCCTCGGCTCCCTGGCCGTCTTCGGGCCGACCAGCCGGTTCACCGACACCTACGTTCATGACGATCTGGCTGCCCGCCTCCGGGACAAGGCCGGCGAAATCAAAGTCACGCTCGCGTACGGCTGATGGTGCCGTTTCGTCATCAGCCCGCCGTCCGACCTCTGTTTCACTGGCCGGAACACGGCCGATCGTTCCGCCTCGAGTGGCCGGAAGATCCGTCCTTTCTCCCGGTCTCTAGTCTATTCGTTCTACTATACGGGATTCGACTTTCGAAAAGTGCCGACAGCCGCCGTCAGCACCGAACCGGCTTTTCCCCGCCTCGCGGGATGGCACACGCGATGACCGAGACGACGGCCCCAGACCGCACCCGAAGGTGGTGTGGCTCATCCGAATGGACGGGCTCGAGGTGATCGGCGACGTCCCCGAGGCCGGAACGTACGATTGTGTCGACGCATAGCGTATTCGTCACCGTTTGCTATCGAACGTGAGTAAACGGTGATACGAATGCCGTACTGGTAGATCGGCGTGCGTGAGATACGTCCGAGTACTCCTCGCCGTTCAACGGACTGGGCCAGTTGCCGACAGTCCACTCGAGGCCGACGACGGCGACCAGAGCCGAGTTCGCCGTCCACGCGTAGGTGCGGACGAGCGAGTGACCATCGAAAACGGCCGCTCGATCACTCGAACTATACAGTCATATATCTGTAATCGATTGTGTAACGGTCGAGCGACTGCCCGGACCGGCGACACTGACCCCGGTCCGCCAGCGGCGACACTGCAGGATGGGAGGATGCGTTTCCCGAGTCCGACCGTGACTCGTCCGGTTTGCTGTCCCGGTGCAACCGCAGCGCGGTCGCGGTCCCACCGGTACTGACTTACATAAACCGTATCTCGGGGCCCGAAGCGGAGCAACGACGGTTCGTCCCGGCCCGTACCGATCACGGTATCAACGGCGTGAGCAGCGGTTCGCGGGAGACCAACAGGACGACGTTGTTGCTCGCGAAGAGAGCATAGCAGCCGACGACGGCCACGACAAAGACGACGTCGAACGGCCTCGAGAGGACGTAGCCGATCACGAGTACGGCGGCGGCGTAGATGACGGCGGCGAGGACGACGCCGGCGAGCCCGAAGAGATCGTGGAGGAAGACCGTTACTGGGTTGAGTTCGTAGGCGTACGGAACGGTGAAAAAGATCACCGTCGCGACGAGGTCGACGAACCAGACGGCGAAGAAGGCGGCGCGCAGGCTGGTGGTGCCAGGCCGATCCAATCCGATCCCGGACGCGTCCGCTGTGTCCACCATCGTGTTCGGATCGAGGGGCCGCCGAGTATTACGCCTTGGACTTGCGGATTCCGGGCCTGTGGCTCGTTGGCACCGTTCAGACGTCCGGACTGTATTCGGAACGGACCGCCCTGACGTTCGGTGCCCGGCTACAACTCCTCCGAGAGGCAGTCGAACCTGTCGTCGTGACAGTCGGTCGGTTTCGACGGCAGGGAGCGGTAAGCGAGTAACTCGTCGTCGACGACGGCGGTCAGGAAGATGTCGTCGGTGGTCATCTCCTCGAACTCCTCGGCCGGCAACACGAGCTGGTCGACGACCGCCTCGCCGTCCTCGAGCAGGAGGACAACGTGGTCACCGTCGACGATTCGATCCACGACGCCGACGTACAGATCGTTACCGTCGATTCCATCGTCGGTCGACGACGTGGCGACCGGCGGCCGTCCGCGCGCCGGCGTCGCATCGGTATCGGGGCGAGCGCCGTCGGCCGCACCGGCAGTCGTCACTGCGGCGACCGCCCCCGTTCCGAGGGCACCGAGCGTTCGAAGAACCGTTCGTCGCGGTCGTCGGGTCTGATCCGACATACCCCGCTTGGCCGCGGGATATCGTATAAACCCTCGGCTGGGTCCATCGGCCCGCCCGTTCGACGGGAGGACCGCCATCCGCGAGTACCGAATCGGCGAATCGTGGCGGATCCGAAACCGGCTGTCGGACGGGAGCTACCGATCGTTTCTCCAGCACCGAGCGATACCCGCGTGCGTTCGCCGTACCGCATCGTGTCGGTCCCGGACCGGTGCAGGGACTGATGGCATCTACCGACTCGGTTCCGACGATTCATCGACCGCCCCGAACATACTAGAAATTCGACTATATCTGAATCTAATCAGGATTCGTGTACTACCGCCCTCCTGCGTTCTATTCATCGCCAAGAACGTCGATTATTGGTCTAAAATAGCCTTATATCGTGTCTACTATAGTCGCTATCGTTCACTGATGATATCCAATCTACTTTGAGAACAGTTTCCTCTTTTCGGTGGATCCCGCGCGTTTGGGCCATAATAGACACGGATCCATCTCTATGTATGAGGTGTAGGGACTACTACACTTTATCTAATCTATATTTTCGTATTTGTATATGAATCTGGTATTTCTACCCTCCCTCATCTGCTTTGGACTGAGTATCAGCTCCGTCTCGGGATCGGCCGGTTGCCGAAACGGGCCGATGTGCCGACGCGCTCTCGAGAACGCGGCCGACCGTGCGGCGGGTATCGAGGACCGACCGTGGATCGTCGCGTTCGCGTAAGGTGTGCTGACTCTTTGAACAGCCACTGCTGTCGATCGGCTCCAGCTGAACCGCCCGCTGGCTCACGGCCCGTCGCCTCGAGATGCGGACTGTGGCAGTCGATCCGTGTGGCTCGCGACCGCCGGCCAGAACCACGTGACGCCGGTCGCCGCGTGCGGTCGTCACCGGTGGAAACGACTGCGAATTCGCGACCGGCGGCGTATCGACTGCTGTCCAGTAGTGTTAGTCCGTGGGGAGAAGGCGACGAGTCGACTTCCGGAGCCGTGGCTCGCGAGGGTACTCGCCGCAAAAGTATGGGCCAACTCGGAAATAATTCAGACGAATTACAGATCCGCTCAGTGACTGAACGCTTCTGTCAACCGGTCGTAGTCGGGTGGTTTCCTTCAGGTTGGGATTCCGAGGAAAACCATATCTAGTCATGGAAAATGACAATCTCGAACCGATCGATCCGCGCACCGCGCAGAAACTCTACCTCGACCACAAGGAGACGCAGTCGATGGAGTGGACCGTCCGCGGCCACCGCTATCGAACGAACCACTTCGTCCGCTGGTGCGACGAGAACAGCATCGACAATATGAACGACCTCACGGGACGGCACGTGCACGAGTACCGCCTCTGGCGGAAGGAGGACGGTGACCTCAACACCGTGTCGCTTCAGACGCAGATGTGTGCGATCCGCGTGTTCCTCCGCTGGTGAGGGTCGATCGAGGCGGTCGATCCGGACCTCCACACCAAAGTCATGGTCCCGCAGGTGCCGCCAGAGGAGCAACAGCGCGACGAACTACTCGAAGCCGACAATGCGCAGGAAATCCTCGCGTACCTCGCGGAGTTTCACTACGCGTCGACCAAACACGTCCTGCTCGCGCTGCTATGGGGGACCGGGATGCGGATGGGCGCTGCCAGGTCTATTGATCTGAAAGACGTCGATCTGGAGGACCGATTCTTGGGCCTGAGACACCGACCCGAGACCGGGACGCCGTTAAAGAACGGCGTCGGTGGCGAACGACTCGTGGCGATTTCACCCGATCTCGCGTACCTCGTAGAGGACTTCATCGAGAACACGCGTCCCGAACAGACCGATGATGTCGGCCGCGAACCGCTGTTGACGAGCCGCGAGGGTCGTCTCGCTTCGAGTACCGTTCGACGGTACATCTACGACGTTACCGCACCTTGTTTTCGAAACCTGGAGTGTCCGGATTGCGAGCGCGGAACGACAGCGAAGTGTCCCGAGTCGGTGACGCCTCACGCGGTTCGTCGAGGGAGCATCACCCACTTTCTGACGAAAGACGTTCCGACCGAAGTGGTTGGCGACCGGATGGACGTTAGTCGGAAAATTCTGGACAAGCACTACGACCGACGATCTGAGGAGGTGAAGTTGGAGCAGCGACGCTCGTACCTCGATAACATCTGATCGAGTTACCCCTCTCCGATTTATTAGCCGGATCGCTTCTCAAGTTACCGCTGCACCTGCGTTAATTCGTTTTTAGTCGTCTTCCGCATCAGCGTACTCGCAGAGTCCGTTCACCGGACACCCCTCGCAGCCTGGGTTCGACGCCGTACAGACGCTCGCGCCGAAGTCGATGAGCGCGTGGACGAAATCTCCGCACCTACCCGGCGGTGCTAAGCGCTCCGCGAGTTCCCAGTTTTCCCTCGCATCGGGTTTGTCTTCCGTCTCAAGGCCGAACACGCGAGCGAGTATTCTCGCAACGTTCGTGTCTACGGCTGCAATATCACCGTCGTAGGCGTGAGCAAGTACCGACGCCGCCGTGTACTCGCCGACCCCGTGTAGGTCGAGAAGTTCGTCCAACGCGTCTGGCACTTCACCGTCGTGCTGTCGGATAATCTGCTCGGATGCTCTCTCAATGTACGCCGTCCGCTTGTGCAAGCCGAGTGGTTCGAGATCTTCACCGATCTCGTCGGATTCCGCATCGACAAGCGACGCCGGCGTTGGGTACTTTTCCACGAACTCTTCGTAGACGCCGAGAACTTGTTCCACGGACGTCTGCTGGAGCATGTACTCGGCGATGAGGATCTCGAACGGCGTGGTGCTCGGATCGCGCCAGGGGAGATCGTGACGTCCATTGGCAGCGTACCACTCCAGTAGGATATCGACGAATTCGTCGCCGTCATCATCGCACATACGGGTCCTTGGTCCCCCCCATCGCACTTAGGAAGTCAGCCGTCTCTGGAAAACGGTGTGGCTCAACCGCAATCTCATCTAAGATAGCCCCCTGGTCATCGTCAGCAGCCGGTGAGCGTCAGTACCGAAGCTCTCGAAATTCACCACGCAAGCGGAGCGAGAAAACGATACTGGAACAGCAGCGAGGGTATTTAGAGAGGTGATCGTCTCGTGGAGTAGTTAATTCGACGACACTTGCAGCTATGATTTCAGCGCTGTTACGACTTCGTCGACGGTGAACAACCGCAGATTATCTCGTTCCGTCGCGGCGTCCTCTACGGCCCGCGTAAAGCCACTTCGAGAGAACAACGCGTACTCGTGCTTCCGCTCTCCGCCTCCGGATGGCGTCCATCGAAGTTCATCCACGTGAGTTTGAAGCTTCGAGAACGCGTCGTAGTCTAACGGTGACCGCTGGAATTTGCACTCTCCGGCGATCAGCGCGTCCTCGTTCGTCAGACCCACGACGTCAACCTCGTGCTCCTGATACCACCATTGACCGACGTCCGTGATCGTATACTCGGGATACAGCGTTCGAAGAGCGGAACCACAGAGATCCTCGAACGAGTCGCTTACGAAGTCCGCGAGCTCCGGCTCGATGAGCGTCTCGTACGCTTCGTCTCCAAAATCCTCGTATCTGTCTCCGCTCCCGTAGACGAAGTGGAACCAGAACCGGAAGAACTGGTCACGGATGCGGTAGCGACTTCGCTTGGTCCGCTCCTTTTGTTCGGTAACCGGAACGTGTTGATCGACCAGTCGCAACCGAGAGAGCCGATTCACGTATTTCGATAGTTGATTGTAATCGATACCCGTCGCTCCGGCGATCTCGTTTCGACTCGTGCTTCCGCCTGCAATCGCTTCCAGAATCGAAAAGTACCGCGTCGGTTCCGTGAGTTCCATTCGGAGAACGTAGTCTGGTTCGTCGTGCAGCGTTCCGTGGCGTGAGAGGATCGTTCGCTGGATATTCTCGCCGAGATCGCCCTCTGGATCCACCTCTTCGAGATAGTACGGAACGCCACCGAAGACTCCCCACGTCAATGTCTGCTCGTCAGCCGTGTAGCTCTGCGGAAAGAATTCCATCGCCGCATCGAACGGGAGCTGCCTGATATCCAGTTTCAACGACGAGCGGCCGTACAGGGGGCTGTTTCCCAACAGCGCGGCTTCTTCCATCATACTGATCGACGAGCCGACGAGGAGGAACGTGGCACTGGAGTCGTCGAGTTCGTGATCGAACATCGCCTGCAGAACGGAGGGGAGGCTTTCGTCCTGTTCGACCAAATACGGAAACTCGTCGAGGACGACGATCGCATCCTGATCTGCGAGATACCCGAGGATAGACTCCCACTCTTCGCGGATCCGCGTGATTCCTGGGTACGCGTCCGAAGCGACCTCGACGAACTGCTGGAGCTGTAGTGCGCTCGTTTTTTGCTTCGCTTGATAGAGAACCGCGTCGTCGTATCCTTTGAGGGACTGCTTGACGAGTTCGGTTTTTCCGAGTCGTCGTCGTCCGAAAATCACCGCCAATTCCGCCTTATCTGAATCGTAGAGGTTGTAAAGGCGCGAAAGTTCCTCCGTTCGGTTCACGAACCCGGGCATAGTCTCCGATACGGCAGTGCCAAATATAATACTTCCCATAACCATACTTCAGAGTATCGTACTTTGAGGTACGCTATTTGACAATCGGTACGAAAGACGGGAACATACAACCCGATCATCGGTTCCGATGAGTCACTTGGCGTTGAAACGACTCAATAGGTCCACTGGCACTGTATAGTTCTGAACCTTCTCAATCGGCGTCTTTCCATCGAGAGCTTGATGCGGTCTCTGATGATTGTAGTAATGCATGAACTGTTCAAGACACTCGCGGACGCTCGACCGACTGCCCACCCACGAGTTATGGAAGCGGTCGATACGCATTTTGAGGGTGTGAAACCACTTTTCGATGAGGTTTCGGTCGGTATAGTTGACCTGACCGCTCAATCCTAATCGAGCAAGGGCAGTCCGATAGCTGAATTGATCCACGAGAAACTCAGCATCCGAGAGATCGTGTTTCTCGGTGAGTCGATGGAGAAACGCAGCCGCCGGATCGGTGCCATGCCGCCCAAATAACGCAACATCGAGAATCAACTTTGTCTCGGTGTCTATTGCAGCGTATAACCAAGACCACTCGCCGTTAATCTTGACAGCGGTTTCGTCAACGGCGACCCGCTTCGGCTGCGCCTCAGGCGGGTCGCGTCCGCTGTCAGCTAGCCGATGAACCCAGTTCCAAACCGCCCCGTGAGAGCGTTGAACGCCTAATTCAGCGAGAATCGTTGTTGTCTCTCGAAGCGAACAACCGGTCTGATGGAGGCGGACGGCGAACGCCCTGACGGGCGTCGCCGTCCGCTCGTTCTCCCAAGATTCTTCTAAATCCGTCTCATAACTCTCGCTGAGCAGGTCTGCGAGCATCAACCAACTCAACAGTACGACCTGCTCACTTCTCAAACTGGCTCAACTAGACAGTGCCGGCTAATCGGAATCCCAAGACGGAGGCGACCCGCGTTCAGAAGTGATTCAACTAAGCGGCGAAATCGAGGGGGCACCCGTTTCCTCGAACGCCGTGAACGGAACTGTTGGGCGCTAAACCTGGCGTTATCGGGTGTCTAAGAAGCGTTCAGAAGCTGAGTGGGCCAACTCGGATTTGAACCGAGAGCCTCCACCTTATCAGAGTGGCGCTCAACCTAATTGAGCTATTGGCCCGCGCCCGTCCTTCGCACTCGATAGTTGCTCGGTGGTACGTTTAAGCGTTTCTTTCTCCGCGACCCGTGCGAACCGCTACCGAGCGAGGGGGTCGTCGTCCCGGTCGTCGTCGCCGTCGTCCGATCGCTCGTCCTCGAAGTCGATCGTGTAGGCGTCTTCGTCGTCGACGCTGTAGGCGTCCTCACCGAGGTCGTAGGTCCCGCCGTCGTTCGAGTCGGCGGTGTCTCGAGTCGGGTCCTCGTCGGGGAAGCCGAACGTCCAGACCCCGCCGCTGGCGAACCCGCCGGTCTTCTTGTCCGCGTAGGGGACGACCACGTAGCGTTTGAGCGCCATTCTGATCGGGACCCGGGTCAGCGGGACGGCCAGCAGGAACCCGAGCAGGTCGGTCACCAGTCCGGGGGTCAGCAGAAAGGCTCCGGCGGCGATCAGCAGGCCCCCGTCGAGCAGTTCGTTGGTCGGGGGCTGTCCCTGGGCCATCGACCGTTGCATCTTCCGGATCGTCCGCCGGCCTTCGGCGCGGACGAGGAGCATCCCGACGAGGCCGGTCAGGACGACGAGCAGTATCATCCCGACCCAACTGAGCGCGTCGAACTGGGTGACGATCACCGCGAGCAACACGGCGTCGAGAAACGGGATGAGCAACAGCGCGAAGATCCACCGGAGCATACCGCGATCTAGCCGCCGACGAGTGAAAATCTTTTACTCTCGGTTCGGGAACCGAATCGCGGCCGCCGTCGAGCCGACTGGGAGACGCGAACGAAGGGCTTACGCCCGCGACTCCCGTCGCTCCGGTATGGACGATACGACCCGCGTCGAGTGGCGCGAGTGGGGACAGGCGGCCTTCGACGAGGCCGCCGAGGCCGACCGCCCCGTCTTGCTCTCGCTGACCGCGACGTGGTGTGACCACTGCCACGAGATGGACGAGGAAACCTACGCCGAGCCCCGGATCGCGGCCAACCTCAACGACAGTTTCGTCCCCGTCCGGGTCGACGTCGATCGGTACCCGCGGGTCCGCGACCGGTACAACATGGGCGGCTTTCCCTCGACGGTCTTTCTCGCCCCGAACGGCGAGGTCCTGACCGGCGCGGGCTATCTCGGCCCCGACGGGATGCGTCAGGTCTTGGACAGCGTTCGGACCATGTGGGAGACGAAAGGAAGCGGTGCCGCCCGCGTTCCCCGACCGCTTCGGGAGGACAACCCGCCGGCCGGCGAGCTAACCGCCGAGATCGAACAGGGGATGCTCGGCCACCTCACCGACACCTACGACGAGACCGCCGGCGGCTGGGGCCAGAGCCCGAAGTTCCCCCTGCCCGACGCCCTCGAGTTCGCGCTCAAACGCGACCGCGAGATGGCTCTGCGGTCCTACGACGCGGTCAGCGCGAACCTGTTAGACGAGTACGACGGCGGCTTCTACCGGTTCGCGACCGACCGGGACTGGTCGGGGCTCCAGCGCGAGAAGCTGCTCGACTCCAACGGCGCGTTGGTCCGGGCCTTCGCCAACGCCTACCTGCTGACCGGGAGAGACGAGTACCGCGAGCCCGCCGCCGACACCATCGATTACCTGACGACGACGCTGTGGAACGACGCGGTCGACGCCTTCGCCAACAGCCAGTCCCCGGGCGACGCCGACGCCCACAGCCTCGACGCGACCGATCGCGCGGCCGCCGACGAACCGCCGGTCGATCCGGGGGTCTTCGCCGGGCCGAACGCGCTGGCCATCGACGGCCTGCTGACCTACTACGCCTACACCGACGACGAGCGGGCCCGCCGGTACGCCGAGCGCGCCCTCGAGACCCTCCGGACGGACCTGCTCGCTGACGGCGTCGTCGCACACGCACGCGAAGACACGATCGACCGTGACGAGGGCAGCGAGGCGCTCCCCCTGCTCACCAATCAGGCCCGCGCGTTAGCGGCCCTGACGACGGTCGCCAGTACCCTCGAGACGGACGCGCTGGCGGACGCGACGGCGATCGCCGACGCGACGATCGAGCGGCTCCACGACGGGGACTCGTTCCTCGACGGCCCCGCGGACGGGGTCGGACTCTGCGATCGCCCGCTGCGGCCTCTGGACGCCAACGTCGCCTTTGCGGACGCGCTGATCGATCTGGCGGCGCTGTCCGGCGAGGACCGCTACCGCGAGTACGCCCGAGAAACGCTCGAGGCCTTTGCGGGGGCCAGCGACCGCTTCGGCGTCCAGATCGCCGGGTACGCGACGGCGGCCTCCCGACTGCTCGAGGGCCCGCTGGTGATCCGGGTCGGTGCCGACGCAGGCTCCGACCTCCATCGGGCGGCCCTGCGGATGGCCGACCACGAGAAGGTGGTCGTCCCCGACGCCGACCGCGAGTCGGGGACGGCGCGGGCCGACCTGGGCGAGGCCGTGTCAGCTACTGCCGAAACTCCCGCCGAGTTGAGCGACGCGGTCCAGCGGCTTCTCGACTGACGCTCGGCCCCCTCGCGGCCGACGCCGTCGAAACGCCAAACTACCACAGTGTTTATATTTCTTCAGCGGGTTGCTCTCGGACATGGCCAGTCTCAGGGACCTCGGGCTCTCCGAGTACGAAGCTCGAGCCTACCGATCGCTGCTCAACACCGGCCCCACAACGGCCAAAGAGTTGTCCCGGGCGAGCGACGTCCCGATGGGGCGGATCTACGACGTGTTGAACAGTATCGAACAGTACAACCTCGTCCGCAGCCAGACCGCCAGCCGGCCGAAGAAGTACGTCGCCGTCGAGCCCTCGACGGCGCTGGATCGTCTCCTCGAGGACAAGAAACGCGAACTCGAGGAAAAGGCCGACCAGTACGAATCGATCGTCGACGATCTGGCGGACGAACTCGACGCGGCCGAACCCGTCGAGGAGCAGTTCTGGACCGCCGCGGTCGGCCCCGAGGAGACGAAGGACCTGCTCTTAGAGCGGTTGGCGGCCGCCGACCGTGACATCGTGATGGTCTCGTCTCACCCGTCGCCCCAGTGGGACATGCAGGCCGCCAGCGAGGAGATCAACGCCCAGCTCGAGGACGCCCTCGATCGCGGGGTGTCGATCGACCTGCTGATGACTCGGGAGATGGTCGGTTCGATGTCGGAGGAGGTGGGGCGGCGCTACCGGGAGACCTTGCAGCAACGCGAGGACTTCGACGTTCGCACAAACAACGACATCACGGGCTCGTTCAACATCATCGACGGCGTCGAGGTCTGCATTCAGGTGCCCAACCCGCTGTCCTCGGGCGAGGCCTTCGCCATGATCGATCTGAAGGACCCGGAGTTCGCCGCGAACGTCCACGAGGAGTTCGTCCCGCGGTGGGAGGAGGCCGAGCCGCTCGAGTTCTAACTCTCGATCTCGTCGCGCAGCGTCCCCAGCTTGACGACCCGCTCGGCGTGGGCGTTGTGCTGGTGGATCGACTCGTCGTTGGACTGGCTCATCGTGATCACCGCGTCGTCGGGCAGGTGGTCGAACTCGTCGACGACGCCCTCCGCCAGCGCGCGCACGCAGTCCTCGACGAACTTCGCGTCGGCGTGGGCCGCGTAGGTCATGTGGTCCTCGTCGGGCCGTTTCGCGAGGTTGTAGATCCGCGCGCTCATCGAGTCACGAGCGATGTCGATGATGTCGTTCAGATCGACCTCGGGATCGCCGCCCGCTTCGACGGTCAGCGTCGCGTGCCCTCGCTGGGAGTGGCCCGGCTGTGGCACCTCCTCTAAGAACTCCGTGATCGTCCCCTCCTCGACGCCCAAATCCTCGAGGGTCTCTTTCGCGCGGGCGGCGGACATCCCCTGCGAGCAGGGGCAGACGGTCATCCCGGTGACCGTCGCGCCGATCTCCTCGCGGGTCCCCTCGCCGGTCGCCGTCGCCGAGGCGACGATGTCGACCGTGTGCTGAGTCTCGCGGTCGCTCGCGGGGGTCTGCTCCCGGCGCATGAACTCCGCTTCCATCGAGACCTCCGCCTTCGAGGTGTAGTCGTGTTTCTCGAGCAACCGTTCGGCGGCCTCGCCACAGACCTCCTCGACGCCGTAGGCCTCCTCGCGAGTCGCGTCCTCCAAGATCTCGTCGATGACCTCCATGTTGCGGCTCATGTCGGCCCCCTTACGCCAGCCGGGGAGATCTACGAAGACCTCGAACTCGGCCGTGAGGACGATCGGTCGCTTCCCCTCGCGGGCGATCTTGACGAGCTTGTCGACGCCCGTGACGCCGACCTGACTCAGGCCGACGGTGACGTCCGGTGACGTGGCTTGCACGTCCGGTAACTGATGACTCATTGGCCGCATTCAGGGCAGCGTTCGATTCAACCTTTCGGAACCGGGGATCGCTTGCGTCCCGACGCTAACAGCGGCTCGAGCCGTCGTTTCTTTAAGTGGTTCTGGTCACAAGGTAGAGCTATGACGGGAGGTCGTCGTTCTCCGGGTTTTTGATTCGATAGTCACGACGCCGGCCGCGGTAATCACGACCCGTCCGACCGACCTGGGAAACGCTCTGTCACTTCCCACGGGATCGAGAGGACGACGAGAAAGACTATCGTCGCACCGAGGCCGGTGAGGAAGTCGTCCGTGACGCGTTGCGCGAGAAAGACGGCCAACGCGGAGACGGCGATCCTTGTCACCCGGTTCAGGTCCCACTCGAACAGTACGGCCCGGAGCGCAGACATCGTTTCAATAGCTACTATAGCACGGTCGGTTTTATAACTCTCCCAGACTGGCCGATGCCCTCCCGCCGGAACGAGGGGCCGGTCTCCGCAGTCTCTCCTCAAAGCCGTCGTTCGTTTAAGCGTCTCTGGTCACAAGGTAGAGCTATGACGGGAAGACGGCAGCCGTTCTCCGCGAGTTCCGTTCGGCAGTCGCGACGCCCTCCGGACGATCGCGATGCTCGGGTTTCGATCTTTACGTGTTTCTGGTCACAAGGTGAAGCTACGAAGGGCATTCGTCACCCGGTCTTCTTCGGCGTCGTTCTCGACGGCGTCGAGCGACAACTATAGTAGCCGCTGAAAGTCATTGCACACCTGATCGCACGATGGCGCTGCGATCAGTGTGTGAATCGTTTCAGCGGCTACTATCTGACCAGCGTCTCGGCAGCCATCCGTGCGACCGTCGACGACCACTTGACGGCGATCGAGCGCGACCGTGACGTCTGGGTCGCGCTGGCGGTCGCCCACGGCAGCCACGCGTGGGGTGCGGCCGGTCCCGACAGCGACTACGACGTCAGGTTCGTCTACGTACCGACGGACCTGCGTCGGTACGCCCACCTCGAGGGACCGCCGGAGACGATCGTCGAGACGGACGGCGAGTTCGAGTATCAGGGCTGGGACGTGCGGACGTTCGCGCGGCTGTTGGCCGACTCCAACGACGGGGCGATCGATCTGCTCCGGAGTCCGATCCGCTATCGAACCGCGTTCGACCCCACGGATCTCGGAGCGTACGTCGAACGGGCCTACAACCCGATGGATCTCTATCACACGTGGCGGGGTATCGCGACGAACAACTACCGGAAGTATCTCTCACACCACCTGGTCCGGAGCGACGACGAACTCTTCCCGATTCTGGAGGTGTGCGACGACGAGTACGTCGTCGAGACCGACGACGGGACGACGACGGTCGCGGCCGACGACGACCGTTTTCGAGAAACCCGGACGAGGCCTACGGTGAAGCGCAACCTCGTGATCGCCCGGGCGGCGATGGCCGCGCGGTACCTGAAAGCAACCGGGGACCGCGGCGACCACGACCTGCCCGCGCTCGAGTTCGAGTCGTTCCTCACCGAGCAAGCGCCCGCCGTCTTCAACGCCGATCGGATCGAACGGGCTCGAGACCTCCTCGAGCGAAAGCGGACCGGCGAGGGCGACGAGCGGATCGGCGACGCCATCGGTCGGGCGTTTGCCCACCCGCCGCGGGAGATCGATCCGGACGTTCACGCGCGGGCCGGTCCCGACCCCGACCGCCTCGACGGGTTCGTCGACGAGTTGATCGCGGCGGTCCGGTAGCTCGCACCTGCGTCGTTCTTTAGCTGCCTCTGGTCACAAGGTGAAGATACGACGGGAGAACGAATCCTTCTCGAGTGGGTTTCACCGAGCAGCGACGCGTCCGAACTCACCTCCGCGGACCGACACTGCCGGTCGGCGACGGCCCCGGGCCGCGTCGCACCTTCGAGGTGAGGATCGACCGTGATCGCTACTGACCGACCCGAACGGCTCGTTCTTTACGTGTCTCTGGTTACGAGGTGAAGCTACGAAGGGCTTTTCGCGGATCGACGGGACACTCGAGCGACGGCGTTGCTCATCGAAACGGCAGTGAACGCGTTCGTTCGACCCTCCCGCCCGTTCACCTGTTGACGGACACCTGTTAGCGGACCTGTCAGTCCGTTCAGCCGATCGATTCCACGGAGCGAGCCTTTTTCACGCTCCCTCTCCGAGCGACAGACGATGCAAGACGACGGTGCCGACTCCGGTCCAGCGTCCGAGCGAGCCCCGGTCGAGACGGACGACGAGCGCCGCCTCGAGACCCGACCCGGCTCCGGCTCGCTCTCGCGGGCGGACGTCCAGCGCGACTCGACGGTCCGCCAGTGGGGCGTCGTCACGCCGAGCGCGACGGTCATCGGGCGGGCGGAGTCGCCCGACGCCGACCTCTCCGAGAGCGTGCGTCGTCTCCACGACGAACAGCACGCGGCCACGCCGGGCTACAGCGAGCGCGCCCACCACCTCGATCGACTGCGGACCACGCAGGCGCTGTGTAACGCCCTCGAGGTGACGCCGTGGCAGCGCGATCTGGCGCTGGGCGTCATGGACGAGATCGACCTCACCGAGTTCGGCAGCCAGCGCGCCATCGAGAAGGTCGCGCTGGTGGTGATCCGCCACGTCGTCGACGCTGACCGGAAGCAGTACTTCGGGCTCGACGACATCGACGCCCAGGCGCTGTCGGCCGACCGCATGGAAGAACTGTTCGCCCAGTACCGGGCCCACGACATCACCGACGAGGAACCGTTCGAGCGGCTCGCGTCGGCGTACGGGCTCGATACGACGAGCCTGAACCGGCTTCGTCGCGTCCTCAAGGAACAACTCGAGGACGAGCTGCCGGCCTACGGCCGTAACCCCTACCGCGACCCGAACCTGCCGAACGCGACCGGGACCGGCGACGCGCCGGCGTCCGAATCGGAGTCGTAGGCGGCGTTCGGTGGGCTCCGTTCGCACTGTCTCTCCGGCCGCGGCTCGAGCCGCGGCCGCCGCTGCCGGGGACCGGCGACTTTTCCCTCGCAGAACCCTACCAAAGCTATGACCGACGCTGACTCCGGACCGACCCCCGAGACGACCGACCGAATCGAAATCTACGCCGACTACGTCTGCCCGTTCTGTTATCTGGGGACCCGCTCGCTCGCACAGTACCGTGAGGATCGCGACGAGCCCCTGACCGTCGACTGGCACCCCTTCGATCTGCGAAGCGGGAAGCGAAACCCCGACGGCTCGATCGATCACGACGTCGACGACGGCAAGGGCGACGAGTACTACGAGCAGGCCAGACAGAACGTCCGCCGACTGCAGGAGGAGTACGGCGTCGAGATGGCCCAGGAGATCGCGACCGACGTCGACTCTTTCGACGCGCAGGTCGCCTCGTGGTACGTCAAGGGGGAGTACCCCGATCGGTGGGCGGCCTTCGACGAAGCCATCTACGCGGCGCTGTGGCAGGACGGTCGCGACATCGGCGACGTCGACGTGCTGGCCGATCTCGCGGCCGACTGCGAGCTACCGGTCGACGAGGTTCGGGACGCGGTCGACGACGACGGCATCCGGGCGGAACTCGAGGACCTGTTCGCACAGGCCCAGCAGACGGGCGTCACCGGCGTCCCGACGTTCGTCTCGGACGGCCGCGTCGCCCGCGGCTCGGTCCCGCCGGAACACCTCGAGCGACTCGTCGAGGGCCAGTAGTCACTCGAGTTTGTCGAGGCCGTCGAAGAAGTTCGCCCGCGGGCCGACGAGCGTGACCGGGTCGGCCGCCGGCGTAACCGAGACCGTCGCGGGCGGCTCGAGGCGCCGTCTGTTGCGGCCGTCGCTGATCGCGTAGGCGGTGTCGGCACCGGTGACCGTGAGGCTGATTTCGGTGTCCGGTTCGACGACCAGCGGCGGCATCGACTCGGCCGCGGCCATCTGCGTGACGATGACGGCGTCCGTCGCGGGGTGGACCAGCGGCCCGCCCTCGCTCAGGTTGTAGGCGGTCGATCCCGTCGGGGTCGCGACGAGGACGCCGTCGGCGTGGCTCTCCGCGTACGACTGGCCGTCGACCCGAACCTCGATCGTCGCACCGCCGCCGTGGCCGCGTCGCCGTCCGTGGACGACGATCTCGTTGAGCGCGGGCGCGAGCGTCCAGTCCTCGTCGACGCCGGTCGCCCGGAGCCGCGCCAGTTCCCGGCCCTCGACCCGGCCCGTGCGCGCGATGTCCGCGACGATGTCGGTGACGACGTCGACGGCGTTTTCGGGTGCGACGGCGTTGAGAAAGCCGACCTCACCGAGGTTGACGCCCATGATCGGCGTGGGGCCGACCTCGCGGGCCACGAACAGCAGGGTCCCGTCGCCGCCGATGCTCACGACGAGGTCGCGATCGCCCATCGAGCCGACCGGCACGGCCGTCGCCGCGATCGCCTCGCCCGTGGCTTCGTCGACGACTGCGCTCGCGCCGGCCCCCTCGAGGGCGTCGACGAGGGCGGCGGCGAGGTCCTGTGCACGCTCGTTGTCGCGCTGGGCGACGATTCCGACGGCGACGTCCATCGGCGGCGGCTACCCGCCGCTACGCCAAAAACCCACGCTTGTCCGGCCAGCGGCAACAAGGTTAATCCGGATGGAACGACTCCGATCAGGTGAACCGCTGCGACGACCCCCGTCGCAGTGTCCAGTATGGCGTCGGCTTCCCCGTCCCCCACCGTCGATCGCCGTCGACACCAGCGACCGCTTTTTCCTCCGTCCGAACTCGGCGGGTGGTTCCCGTGAGCGACGACGCGGACGATGCGGACGACGACTGGTTCGATCGCGCACTCGACGACGAGGCCGACGCCGAGGACGATCCGTCCGAGGCGATCGACGAACCGGACTCGAGCGGCGATGGCCCGACCCCGACGGCCGCGGACGACGTCACCGACGGTGAACGCGACGACTCCCTCTTCGAGGAAGACTTCGGCTCGGCCCTGCACGATACCGACGCCCCGGCGATCGACGCCGACGTCGGCCCCGGGACCGACGGCCCCGAGGGGTTCGACGACCTCGATTTCGTCCTCGGAGGCGACGAACCCGACTTCGACGAGGCGGTCGACTCGGACCTCCCGCGACTCGAGCTCGGCATCGAGGGCCTCGACCGGATGATTCAGGGCGGCATCCCGAAGCGTTCGCTGATCGTCGCGATGGGCAGCGCCGGCACCGGCAAGACCACCTTCGGCCTACAGTTTCTCACTCACGGCCTCGAGCAAGGCGAACGCGCCGTCTTCATCACGCTCGAAGAGAGCCGCGATCACGTGATCACCAGCGCGACCGAGAAGGGCTACGGCTTCGACGAGTACGTCGCCGACGGCCAGCTGGCCGTCGTCGACGTCGATCCCATCGAGATGGCCAACAGCCTCGCCTCGATCCGCAACGAACTCCCCGCACTCGTCGAGGAGTTCGGCGCCTCGCGGCTCGTGTTGGACTCGGTCTCCCTGCTCGAGATGATGTACGAGGACCGCGCGAAACGACGCAACGAGATCTACGACTTCGCCCGGAGCCTGAAGGAGGCGGGCGTCACCGCCCTGCTGACCAGCGAGGCTTCCCCGGAGACGGCCTACTCCTCGCGGTACGGAATCGTCGAGTATCTCACGGACGCCGTCTTCGTCCTGCAGTACGTCCGTCCCGACGACTTCCGGGAGACGCGGCTGGCGGTCGAGATTCAGAAGATCCGCGACGCGAACCACTCCCGGGAGAAAAAGCCCTACGAGATCACCGGCGAGGGGATCTCGGTCTACCAGCAGGCGAACCTGTTCTAGTGACAGATCGCGCACCAGTGTCTACAATCTGAACGTTACAGACGGTTCTGGTCCGGTAAAAGCCACTTATCGACGTGTTCAAGGCCCATACTTTTGCGGGCGGGAACCGGACACTCCCGTATGGCGCAACGGACGACAGCCGACGAAACACTGCCACGGGAGGAATTCGCCGCCTACCTTCGGGAACTCGCCACGGAACTCGAGGACGAGAGCGAGACGGTCTCGATACGGGTCGGCAACAAGAACGTATCGCTGAATCCGCCGCGTAACATCGATGTCTCGGTCGAGACGGTCGAGCGGTCCTCGATGCTCCGGGGCGATCGCGAGACGGTCGAGATCGAACTGAGCTGGAAACCCTAACATGGCCGCCGCAGACTCGATCCTGATCTTCGTCCTGAGCCTGCTGATCGGGACCATCGGCATCCTCGCCGGCGCGCGGCTGGTGCTTGACAGGGACGCGAGCTTCGTGAACGCGGCGATCACCGCCCTCATCGGGGCGGCCGCCTGGGGGATCACGAGTTTCTTCGTCGGCTGGATCCCCATCCTCGGCGTGTTGCTGATGTTGGTCATCTGGGTCGGCGTCATCAACTGGCGCTACCCCGGCGGCTGGGGATCGGCGGCCGCGATCGGGTTCGTCGCCTGGATCGTTGCCGTCGGCATCCTCTACGCGCTGGCCGCCGTCGGTTTCGTCACCCCCGACGCGCTCGGCATCCCCGGCGTCTAGACGGCCGCCCGGATCGCGCCGGAGTTCCCGCCGTCGAAGACGGAGGGAAACCCCTTTTTCCGTCCGGACGAGTGGTCCACCTAGACAGCAATGTACGAGACGATCCTGCTTCCGACGGACGGCAGCGACCACGCGGCGACCGTCGCCGATCACGCCATCGACGTCGCGGCCACCCGTGACGCGACCCTCCACGTCCTCTCGGTCGTCGACGACCGCGCCTTTCTCGTCCTCGACGAGGACCGCGTCGAGCAGGTCCGCGACGATCTCGAGGCGACCGCCCGCGAAGCCGTCGACGAGGCGGCGACCCGTGCCGCCGACCGCGGCGTCGAGACGACGACGGCCGTCGACACCGGAAACCCGGCCGAGTGTATCGTCGACTACGCCGCGAGCGAGCCCGTCGACCTGATCGTCATGGGGACCAGCGGCGACGAGTACGAACGGAACGTCGTCGGCAGCGTTTCACAGCGAGTCGTCCGCGAGGCCCCGGTTCCGGTCACGACCGTCGGTCCCGACGTTTAAACGGTCGGCACGGTTACACACGGTTTGATATATACCCCGTCGCTAGTCTCCGGGAGATGCGTCGCTCGCTCGTCATCGGTGCGGTACTGATCGTCCTCGCGTTCGTGTTCGTCGGCGGTCCCTCGATGTTGCTGTCGCTGTCGGCCGACCAGACCGCGGGCGACGGGGCCACAGAGCGTGACTCGAAGCCGACGCCGGAGTTGGTCACGCCCGAGGACTCCGAGAGCAGCTTCTGGGAGTATCTCAGCCCGAGCAAGGGGTTCCAAAAGCGGAGTCCGATCAACGTGGTCGTTCGCGGCGATACCGAAGACGTCGAGCGGGTCCTGACGGAGGCCGACGGCGGCGATTGGTCCGAGATGAACGAGTCGGAAGAGGAGGCCCTCCCCGACACGTACGCGATCACCGCCGGCAACGAATCCGACAACGAGACGGGGGCGATCGAGGGCCCGGGAGCGAACGACACCGAGCACGCGACCGGCAACGTCACCGGGAACGCGACTGCCAACGACACCGAGAACGCGACCGCCAACGAGTCGGCCGGGCGCTCGGGCGTCCTCCCGACCCTCAACTGGGGCCAGGCCGACGGCGGCACCCGCTACGCCTACGTCGACCCCGGCGAGAACGAGAGCGGCTACTGGACGACCGAAACGCGCCAGCTCGAGGACGGCACCTACTACGGCCAGCGCTATCACATCCGGCTCTACGAGAGCCCCAACGAGGACGACGACTGGGTCATCATGCAGACCCACTCCGAACACTTCGACTGGTTCACGCTCAGACACCGCGTCCACGGCTCGCAGGACGCCCAGACGAAAATCGAGCAGGACTTCATGGAGCATCCGGGCGTCGACGTGCAAGACGACGTGCGACGACTCTATCTCGACAACAGCAACTCCTCGGACGCCGACGGCTGGGCGACGTTCGTCGAACTCGCCGGGCTGATCGTCGTCCCCACGCTGGTCGGCGTCGGGGCCGGCAGACGCCGCCTCGAGGCCGGCGGGAGCCCCGAGGGCTCGACGGACGAGCGGGTCGCGCGGCATACGCCCCACGCGATCGACGACCACCTGACCGACGTCGACAGACGGCGACTCGCCGCCGCCTACGACCGCCTCGAGGTCGGTCACGTCCTGTTGATCCTGGTCATCCTGGCGCTGTTCCTCGGCGTCCGGACGGGCGGGCTCGTCCTCGAGCGCCGAGCCGCGTCGCTGACGCCCCACCAGATCGCCGCGATCCTCTATCCGGTGATCGCGATCGGGATCCCGACCGCGACCTACCTGATCGCACGCGGGCTCACGCGGCGACTCGACGCCGCCGTCGTCGCCGCGGGCTCGCTCGCGGCCGCCGTCTGGATCGATTACGGCTGGCTCGGTATCACCGCCCTGCCCGTCGACGTCGTCCTCCAGCGGATGCTCGTCGTCGTCGCGCTCGGGCTGATCGCCGGCGGCGCGGCCAAACGCGCCGCGCGCAGTTCGAAGTTCAACGACATGCTGCTGGTCGGCTCGGCGATGTGGGTGCTGGTACTGGCCGGCACGCTGTTCGGCTACCTGTAGGGACGGCTCGGCCGATTTCCGATTCGACAGCCGCTCTCCAGCCCGCTCGAGCGAAATCGGGCCGTGGCGAGTGCTTAAGTTCTTCCGCCGTCGTTACCAACACGACATGGCAAGCCCCACCCGCCAGCGCGAACGCGATCCTGAAACAACGACAGCAAAAACGCAGGAATCGGAGCGCGAGCGGGTGTGTGACGAGTGCGACGGCGGGACGCTCGTCAAGAGCGAGGACCAGGGGGAACTCATCTGTGACCAGTGCGGACTGATCGTCGAGGGGAGCAACATCGACCACGGGCCCGAGTGGCGCGCGTTCAACCACTCCGAGCGCCAGAACAAGTCCCGAGTGGGCGCGCCGACGACCCAGACGATGCACGACAAGGGCCTGACGACCGCCATCGACTGGAAGAACCAGGACGCCTACGGCCGCTCGATCTCCTCGGACAAACGCAGTCAGATGCGCCGCCTGCGCAAGTGGCAGGAACGCATCCGGACCAAAGACGCCGGCGAACGGAACCTCCAGTTCGCCCTCTCCGAGACCGACCGGATGGCCTCCTCGCTCGCTATCCCCCGCTCGGTCCGGGAGGTCGCCTGCGTCATCTACCGGCGCGCGCTAGACGAGGACCTCATCCGCGGGCGCTCGATCGAGGGCGTCGCCACCAGCACCCTCTATGCCGCCTGCCGGATGGAGGGCATCCCCCGCTCGCTCGAGGAGGTCGCCGCCGTCTCCCGGGTCGAACGCAAGGAGATCGGCCGCACGTATCGGTACGTCGCCCAGGAACTCAACCTCGAGATGGAGCCGGTCAACCCCAAGAAGTACGTTCCTCGGTTCTGCTCGGAACTCGAGCTCTCCGAGGAGGTCCAGGTGAAGGCAAACGAGATCATCGACGTCACGACCGAGAAGGGGCTGCTCTCGGGCAAGTCCCCGACCGGCTACGCCGCGGCCGCGATCTACGCCGCCTCCCTGCTCTGTAACGAGAAGAAGACACAGCGCGAGGTCTCCGACGTCGCGCAGGTGACCGAGGTCACGATTCGGAACCGGTATCAGGAGCAGATCGAAGCGATGGGCATCCACGAGTAAGGCAGTCGCCCCTCCAGGCGGTGACCATCGATTCCTCGTTTTCGGGTGTCCTTGAACGATAACGTATTCGGCGTTCGACGGCGAACCCGGACCGTCGTTTTAGTCTTCCTCGAGAGTCACGTCGAAGTCTGCCAGACGGATATGGAGGGCAAGGTGTTGTCGCTTCGTCAATGCGATCACGTTGGCGGGCGTATTCAACCACGGAATCGGCTTCTTGTGGTGGATCTGTTTGCCCGCAACCGCCTCCGTTCCGAACTCAGCGACCGCGAGGAGGCGGTGAACCGGAACCTCGGATTGCTCTCCGTCGTACGTATGGACCCACCGCTCGTACCCGTTCGAGTCCCCATAGAGCGGAACGTGGTCGTACGAGGCTCTGACTTGGTCGTACGTCTCGATTCCCGCTTTCCGCTTCGCCTCGTTCCAACCGCCCGTGATCGTACAGATATGCGTCACGCACGGTGAAAGCCCAAGTTCCCGGTACTCCGCCTGTGTCGGTGATTTTTCCAACCTGCGTGCCGCCTCTCGGAGCGACGAGCGACAATCCTGCTCCGTGTAGTCCGATGCTATATAATACAGTCCCGAAATATTGCCAATAAAGTATGTTATGGGTGCGTGCAATTACGCAACGAACAGATAGTGCGTCGAGAGCAGAAGTGATCGACAGGATGCGCCGGCCGGGAATTGAACCCGGGCCGCGAGCTTGGGAAGCTCGAGTCCTACCACTGGACCACCGGCGCACTACGCTCACTTCGTTCGCTTGTGCGCCGAGGATCGCAAATCCGTTGGATTTGCTCACCACCGGCGCTCACTCACGTCGACACTCGAGCATACCCACCGATCACACTTCAACGTAGCGCTCTCGAGCGAGTTCGACGGCCGACTCACAAATCCGGCCTCGAGTTGCAGGATTTGCGGACGGTCCGTTCCCCTTACCGATCGGCCGTCGTAGCGAGGGACGCGGCGAGACGATGTGTCCGGGTTAGGGTAGTGGCCCTCCTTCAGCCCGTTTCGGCTGCGACGCGCAGTTCGATTCTCGCACCCGGATCTCGCACCCGGATCTCCCGCGTTCGATCGCTGTCGTCGTCACGTCGGCCGGTCAGTGACGACGGTGCCGCCCCATCGAAACCGAACGTCCGGTCACTTCTTTCCGGTTAGGCGAGCCTATTAGGTCACCGCAGTCGTACCCTCTCCTATGATCGACCTTCGATTTTCGGAGTCGGAACTCGAGCGGCGTCGCGAACACATCACGTCCTTCATCGAGGAGCGGGTCGCGGCCGCGGGGGCCGACGGTGCCGTGCTTGGCCTTTCGGGCGGAATCGACAGCACGCTGACGGCCTATCTCGCCGTCGAGGCGCTCGGCACCGAGAACCTCCACGGGCTCGTTCTCCCGGCGACGGTCAGCAGCGAGGAGCACATGAGCGACGCCGAGTGGGTCGCCCAGGAGCTGGGGATCGGCTACGACGTCCTCGAGGTCGAGCCGATCGTCGACGCCGTGCTGGCGGCCTATCCCGAAGCCGAGGGCGACCGCGAGGCGGTGGGCAACGCCCGCGCCCGCGTCCGGGCGGTTCTGAACTACCTCGTCGCCAACCACGAGGAACGTCTCGTACTCGGGACTGGAAACCGGAGCGAGGCCGCGGTGGGCTACTTCACCAAGTACGGCGACGGCGCGGTCGACTGTCACCCAATCGGGAACCTCTATAAGGGACAGGTCCGCCAGCTCGCTCGCCACGTCGGCGTCCCCGAGGAACTCGCCGCCAAGACCGCCACCGCGGAGCTGTGGGCCGACCAGACCGACGAGGACGAACTCGGGATCGGCTACGACACCCTCGATTCGATCCTCGCGACTCACATCGACGGCCCGCTGTCGGTCGCCGCGACCGCTCGGTTGCTCGCGATCGATGAGGACACGGTCGAACGGGTTCGCGGCATGTACGAGCGCAGTGCCCACAAACGCACCGTCCCGCCGGCTCCGGACCCGCTGGACTGACTACGACTCCCGGTCTCGCCACTCGTCCTCGAGTAGCCCGTACCAGTGGGTGTCCCGGTACTCCCCGTCGACGAACTCGAACTCCCGGCTAGTTCCTTCGCGAACGAACCCGACCGACTCGAGGAGCCGCTGAGAGGCCTCGTTGAACTCGAACACGCGGGCCTCGATCCGGTGGAGGCCCAGCTGGTCGAAGGCGTACGCGACCATCAGTTCGGTCGCCTCGGTGCCGTACCCCTGCCCGTGTTCGTCGGGGTCGATCCAGTAGCCGACCTCGCCGCGTCCGGCCTCCCAGTCGATCTCGCGGAGGCCGATCGTCCCGACCGGCGCGTCGTCGGCGGTGATCAGCAGGTGGACGCCGTCGTCACCACACACCACCTCGTCGAAGAACTCCTGTTCCTGTTTGCGGTTGATCGGACGAGAGCCGCCGATCGGTCGCCAGATCGCCGGATCGTTGATCGCATCGCGCAGGTAGTCGAGGTCGGCTTCCTCGATCGGTCGGAGATCGACCCTCTCGCCGGTGAGGAACGTCGAATCGGGCATGATCTCGGATCTCGTCACACGGAGAAAACTATTATGGTTCCCTCACATGTCTCGTCACTCGAGCAGCGCGTCGACGTCGTCGGCGTGGGCGGCCACGAGATCGGCGAAGGCCGCGGCCTCGCGTCGCTCCTGGGTCGCGCGTTCGCCGTCGTCCCGGAGCCGGCGTTTGAGAACCGCCAGCGCATCCGTCGCGTTGTCGGCGATCTCCGCGGCGACCGTGCGTGGGTCGTCCTCGATCCGCGATATCAGCCCCATTCGAAGGGCCTCCTCGGCGTCGACCGACCGTCCCGAGAGCGCGAACTCGAGGGCGTCGCCCTCGCCGAGGACGCGAGGCAGTCGGACGGTGCCGCCCCAGGCACCGAACAGGCCGAAGCTGACGCCGGGCTCGCCGTAGGTCGACGCGGGCGTTCCGACGCGGACGTCGCAGGCCAGCGCGAGCTCGAGCCCGCCGCCGCGCGCGGGGCCGTCGATCCCCGCCACGACGACCGCGGGCGAATCCTCGATCGTTCGGGCGACCCGCTGTCCCAGCCGCGCGAACTCGGCCGCGCGGTCCCGATCCCCCTCGAGGGCCGCGACTTCGTTGAGATCCGCGCCGGCCGAAAAGGCCGGTCCGCGCCCGCGCAGGTAGATCACGGGCTCGTCGGCGTCGGCGACCGCCGCTTCGAGGGCCTCGAGGCCGTCTTCGGTGAGGGCGTTGCGTGCCTCGGGGCGGTCGATCGTCACGGTCCGAATCCGTCCGTCAGCGTCGACGTCGATCATATCCGCAGTCGATCCGGCGTTTCCAAAGGTCTTTGCCTCCCCCGTCGTAACCCCCCGCTAATGGAGAATGCCGACAGCTGTCGGCGTGCCGCCGCCGAGGCCGTCGCGGACGTCGAACCACCACAGCTACACGAGTATCTCGAATCCGTTCTCGATCGGGCGTCGATGGTACCCGCGACGCTCACGCTCGAGAGCGCCGCTGCGATGGCCACCGATGGCCACGGCTTCGACGAACAGTACGATCACGGGGTGGCCGACGAGGCGACCGCCGATCGGGACCGTTCGTCCGGCAGTGACCACGACGTCGTCACCCACGCGGCCGGCGTCCAACTCATCTACGAGGGACTGCGACTGACGCGGGCGCTCGCCCACGACGAACCCTGGACGAAAAGTGACGCCGACGCGGGCGAGGCCGACCTCGCGATCCTGGCTGCCGACATCCTCGTCGCGCGAGGCTTTTACCTGCTGGCTCGCACCGAGGCCGCCGGCACGGCCGTCCGCACCGTCCAGTCGTTCGGCCGCGACCAGACCCGTCGGGCCGACCTCGCGGCGGGCGACGATCCCGATCCGACCGCCGCGATCGACGAGGGCGATCCCGCGGCGATCGACGCCAACCTCGAGCGCGACGTCCTCGAACTCGCGGTCCGGACCGGAGCCGTCGCCGTCGGCGAAACCCCCTCGCCGCGGCTGCTGGCCCTCGCCGAGAACCTCGCCGACGCCGCCGGCACCTCGTTTCCCGCCGTCGAGGACTGTCTCACCGATCTCGGGCCGTCGGTCTCCGACCGCTCGCTCGAGGACCACGCGACCGACCGGGCGACGTCGGCGACCGATCCCTGATCGCGCCTCGAGACTCCGAGACGGCACCGCGACACACCGGCGCACGGCTCCCGTGGATCGAAACGCATAAAGACATCTCCGATCAACGAAGAAGTACGCGCCTGGGTAGCTTAGCGGTAAAGCGCGTCCTTGGTAAGGACGAGAGCCCGGGTTCAAATCCCGGCCTAGGCTTTTCGTTTTCGTCGTCTCGAGTCACCTAGTACCAGCTGTCGGATCGACCGGTCTCGAGTCCTGTTCGGCACGGTCTCAGCCGGACGACGCCTCGAGCGACGGCGTCGACACCGGTTCAGAACTGCAGTCTCGCGGCCCTTTCGAGTACAGTTGCAGTCGCAGGCTAATCGCTATTGATCGTCCCGCCGGTGCGTTACGGTGGTGTGTCGAATGCCCGTTTGTACGTCTTCAGCGGCCGGTTTCGTACGATTTCGCACGTGCACACGGCGACGGCAACAGTGTCGACTGGTGTCCGCGCTGTCGGACGGGATAAAACGAACGCGATCGGACGCTGTCAGCGGTCGGTCAGCAGGCGTCGCAGGATGTCCCCGTAGGCGGGTCGGGTGATGAGGACCCCGATGAACACGCCGAGGATGGTGATGATGGCGAACCCGCGGAGGTCGCCGAGGCTGAGGACTGCGAGCGGCGAGAGGGCGACGACGGTTGTCGCGGCGGCGGCCCCGATGACCCAGAACGCCTTGCGGAACCGGGATTGGAAGACCCGTTCGGAGCTGACGTCGCCCTCGTCCATCACCTCGTCGGCGATGATCACGAGGTCGTCGACCCCGGTCCCCACGACGGCGATGAACCCGGCGACGTGGGAGAGATCAAGCGGCATGCGTATCACCGCCGCGAAGCCGAGCAGAATGACCACTTCGGCCATGGCCGTGACGATCATCGGCAGGGCGACGCGGGTGTCGGTGTATCGGGCGTAGACGACGCCGCTGACGGTGAGGACCGAGAGCAGCCCGATCAGCAGCGAGTACTGTTTGAACTGGTCGGCGTGGCCGGGCTCGATCGAGTAGATCTGTTCCTCACTGAAGTCAAGCGGCGCGCGCAGGCTCCCCGCCCGAAGGTTAACCGACAGCGACTGGGCCTGTTCCTGGCCCGGTGCGCCCATCTGGAACGTCGGGTCGTTCTCCCAGCTCCCGTCGTTCATCGGGTCGGCGAGATCGCCCATCGAGTGGGCGTCGACGACTTCGTCGTCCACGACGGTCAGCAGACAGTACTGCTGGCCCTCGTGATCGAAGTCGACGCTCTCACCGTCGCCGCTGAGGCTGCACTGCCCCCGTCCCTCGGTCGTGAATCCGAGATCGACCATCTGCTGTTGGAATCCCGGTGCGGCGTCTTCGCCGACCTGGACGGGAACGAAGTAGCCCGAGCCGCGCTGGTTCTGTTCCGGCGGATCGACCTCGACGATGTTTTCGCCCCGCAGGACCGTCTGGTTCGTCTGGGTCTCGTTCCCGTCCGGATAGTAGGCGACGACCTCGACCTGGCCGCGCTCCGAGAGGATGGTCCGGAGCTCGTCGGCGTCCATGTTGGGGACCTCGACGACGATGTAGTGTTGGCCGCCAACCGTCGTCGACTCGTAGGCCGTCCCGCCGGAGAGGCCCGCGGCGTTGATCTTCGTCTGGATCGTCCTGATCATCTCGTCGCGGGTGCCCTGGGTGACGCCGTCGCGGATGGCGTCTTCGGAGGCGTCGACGTCGGCCGCCTGCAACGCCGCGGCGAACTCCGATTCGCTGACGTTGTCGTTGAACACCTCGGCGGTGACGGTCCCGTCGTCCCGGACGTCGACGCTGACGTCCGCCTGATCGAGGTCGAGTTCGCTCTGGAGCGTCGACTCGACGCCGTCGATCCGCTCCTGATCGACCTGCCCGTCGTCGCTGACCGCGCCGGTGTCGATGTCCTCCGCGGTCATGCCCGCGACCGGGACCCGGATCCGGGTCCCGCCATCGAGTCCGAGCCCGAACTCGAGGTTCGTCGGCCCGCTGTCGACGCTGTCACTGGCGAGGCCGTCGTCGGCGACGATCCCGCCGGGGATAAAGAGCGCGACGACGGCGAACGCGAGAAACGCCACGAGCAGGAGGACGCGCCAGTTGCCCTTGATCGCGCCGATCGGACTCATGAGCGGACCCCCTCGAACTTGTACCAGCGAAGCAGGCTCAGGTTCAACATGTAGGTGTTCAGCAGGTCGGCGGCGAGGCCGACGAACAGGATGGTCCCGATCGACGCCAGCAGGCCGATACCGAAGATATACGCCGAGACGGCCATGACGAGCATCGCAACCATCGACGTGACCGTCATCGTGACGCCGGTCCGCATCGCGCGGTGGGTACTCTCGTAGAAGTCACCGCTCCGGCGCAGGACGTGGTTGTTCAACAGGATGTCGGAGTCGACGGAGTACCCGATGAGCATCAGGAGGCCGGCGACGGTGCCCAGCGAGAGCGGAATGCCGGCCAGCCGCATGAACGCGAGCGGGATCATCAGATCGGAAAACGCGGAGATGACGATCGCGATCGAGGGTACGAACGTTCGAAAGAGCAGGAACGCGATCGCGCTCATGCCGACGAACGCGATGACGAGTCCGAGCATGGCCGTCTGCTGACTACCCTGACCGAAGCTCGCCGATGTCGCCGACACCGACTGGACGACCTCGGCGCTCCCGTCTTGCTCGAGGTTTTCCTCGGCCTGATCGCTCAGGGCCTGCGAGTCGGTCGAGGAGAACTGGACGATGTACTGGTTCTCGCTTCCCGTTCCGGTCACGGACTCGGGCTGTTCGTCGAACGCCGCCCCGATGTCGCCTTCCGCCGTCGTCGTCTGGACGGTCAGCTCCGTCCCGCCGGCGAAGTCCATGCCCAGCGGCACCGGCGTTCCGTACGCGAGGAACGCGCCGCTTAACACGAGCAGTGCGACCGCGAGAACCGCCAGCGGAACCGCTGCGAGCTGGCGATTGCTGTACCGGGTGTAATCGATCTCCGGTACGTCGAAATACCCCATATACCGGTGTACTTACACCCCCCCGAAGTAAGCCTTCTCAATTCGACCCGGCGAGCCGCCGGTCGGACCGCGCGTCAGTCCGGCAGGTACCGAACGCTCAGCACGCCCTCGTCGGCCGCCGACCGGACCTCTACTCGGACCGCCTCGAGCCGGGCGGCACGGGCGATCGTCTCCTCGTCCGCGAGGACGTCGGCGGCGGCGGCCGCGACCTCGTCGCCGGGAACCCGGAAGACGTGGATCTCGCCGGTGCCGGCCCGCTCCTCCTGGACGAGGTCGCCGATCTCGGCGTCGGCCGCGAGCTCTTTCTCGTAGGTGGTCGGCTCGAGGTCGCTGTCGACCACCTCGATCGAGCGCCGGTCGTCGACCTCGATCACCTCCCAGGTGACTTCCATGGGCGGTTCGGGGGCGACGGTCGCCTCGAGGACGTCGTGGACCTCGAGGCCGGGGTTGGACGCGAGGGTGTGTACCTGTGCGGTCTGGACGTCGCGGACGACCGCCGAGTCGGGCTCGGCGTGGGTCACGACGAACGTGCCGGTTCGTTCGGTCATGGGCGCTCGTAGCCGGCGGATCGGTTTCGGAGTTTCGGCTTTCGATCACCCGTCGGCCCTCGGTTCGGTGGTCGATCCCGCTTCGACGATCGCTCGAGCGGTGTTCGGACCGGGACTCGAGCCATCGAACGGGTCGTCAGGGTAACCACCGGAACCGACGGCAGTCTTTTCAGCGCCTTCGTGTAAGTCGCTCTCATGGTCGATGCCGAACCGGCGGTCGTGCCGGCCGTCGAATCCACCGCCGACGCCATCGCCACGATGGAGATCCGGGGGGCGGCGACGATCGCCGACGCGGCCGCGGCGGCGCTGGCGACCCAGGCCGAGGAGAGTCGGGTCGAGACGCCGGCGGCGTTTCGCCGCGGGCTTCGGGCCGCCGCCCGAACCCTCTACGAAACCCGTCCGACCGCGGTCAGTCTGCCGAACGCGCTCCGATACGTGCTTCGGGGAGCCGACGGCGACACCGTCGGCGAGTTACGGGCGTCGACGATCGACCGCGCGGAGTCGTTCCGTCGCGACCTCGAACACGCCCGGGAGACCCTCGGCGGAATCGGTGCCAACCGGTTGCGGGACGGCGACGTCGTCCTGACTCACTGTCACTCGACGGACGCGCTGGCCTGTGTCGAGGCCGCCCTCGAGGACGGGACGGCCCTCGAGGCGATCGTCAAGGAGACCCGGCCCCGCAAGCAGGGTCACATCACGGCCGCGCAGTTGCGCGAGTGGGGGGTGCCGGTAACGCTGATCGTCGACGGGGCGGCCCGGCGGTACCTGGACGCGGCCGACCACGTGCTGGTCGGGGCCGACAGCATCGCGGCCGACGGGAGCGTGATCAACAAGATCGGAACTAGCGGACTGGCGGTGACCGCCCGAGAACGCGGCGTGCCGGTGATGGTCGCGGCGCAGACGATCAAACTGCACCCGGACACGCTGACGGGCCACACCGTCGCGATCGAGACCCGCGACGAGCGCGAGGTGCTGTCGGACGAGGAGCGCGCGTCGCTCCGCTCGAGCGACGCGCCGGACGGGTCGGCCGGCGAGCCGGGAAGCGAGGGCGGGCTGACCGTCGAAAACCCCGCGTTCGACGTGACGCCCCCGCGGTACGTCGACGCGATCGTCACCGAGCGCGGTCAGTTCCCGCCCGAGAGCATCGTGACGCTCATGCGAGAACTGTTCGGCGACACGACCGACGAGCCCTGGGCGGAGTGACCGACGGCCTCTCGATGGTCGGAACGTCGACACGGGCCCTCGAGACCTCGCCACCGTCCGGACGGTCGATACACCGGCTCTCTGGCGTCCAGTGGCCCGAACCGCGCTCCGGGACGACGGGATCGCGGCCGAAACCTTCAACACTGTGAATCGTCCGGGATCGGAAAGTGTTAGTCACTGGTGACAGCCATTGCCCCGTATGGTGTTACCCGAGGGGTTCGTCGTTCCGCCGTGGTACATGGTGGTGCCGGCCGTCGTGATTCTCGGGGGGGTGATCGCGCTGCTGTGGGCGATCGAACCGCCCGTAACCGACCGGACCGTGCTGGCCTTTGCCCCGTGGATGATGTTCGGCGCGACGTTACACGTCCTGTACAAGATGAGTGCGTTCCCGCCGACCATCGAACCCCTGTTTACCGCGCCGATGGTCTACGTCGTGACGGCGATCATCGCGGGGCTGGCCTGGATCGTCGGCGTCTTCCTCCACGTCGGCGGGCTCCAGCCGACCATCCCACGCTTCGTCGGCGTCGCCGGGACGGCATTCTTTACCGTCTTCACGATGTTCGCGCTCTTCCAGAGCATCCAGACGGGGACGTTCGAGCCGTTCTGGCCCGTCATCACCGTCGTCGTCGCCGGTATCGTGACTGCCCTCGCCTGGCTCGCCCTGAGCCTCTGGTTTACCGACGTCGCGGCGACCACGAGTACGACCGGCGCGCTCGTCGTCTTCGCGCACACGTTAGACGGCGTCACGACCGCCGTCGGCTACGACGTCCTCGGGGCCGGCGAGAACGTCCCGCTGTCGCTGTTGTTACTCGAGGCGGGGGAGGCGCTGCCGACCGCGGAGTACGTCGGTGCCGGCTGGCTGTTCGTGCTGGTCAAAGTCGCCCTCGCGCTGGTCATCGTCGGACTGTTCCGCGAGTACGTCGCGGACCGGCCACAGCAGGGCCGGACGGTCCTCGCTCTCGTCGCCGCGGTCGGGCTCGGTCCGGCCGTCCACAACGTCCTGTTGTTCACCGTGATGTGACCGCGGCCGGTTCCCCGCGTCGTTCGCGTCTACCTCAGTGTCTGCCACCGAAACCTAGGTTTTTGCCGGCCCGTCCCGTCCTCTTCCTATCGGCGAATGGATTCGATCACCGTACTCGCGGCCGGTCACGTCAACTGGGACGTGACCCTTCGCGTCGACAGACTGCCGGAGAGCGACGGCGAGGCGTCGATCCGCTCGCAACGCCAGTCGGGCGGCGGCAGCGCGGCCAACGTCGCCGCGGCGCTGGCCGGCCGCGGCGTCGAGGTCGGCCTGATCGGCAGCGTCGGCGACGACGACAACGGCCTGCTCGCCCGCCGCGAACTCGAGGCCGCCGGCGTCTCCCTCGAGGGCGTCCGCGTCGTCGAGGACGACGCGACGGCGGTAAAGTACCTGCTGGTCGACGACGAGGGCGAGGTCGCGGTTCTCGGTAACGACGGCGTCAACGAGGCCGTCCAACCGGCGGACCTCGAGCCGTCCCGGATCCGGCGGGTCGACCACGTCCATCTCACCGGACAGCGACCGGCGACGGCCGCCGCGATCGCAGGGATCGCCGACGAGGCCGGCGTCGGGATCAGCTTCGATCCCGGCCGGCGACTCGCCGACCGCGAGTACGGCGAGCCGCTCGCGCTCGCCGACGTCGTCTTCGTGACCGACCGGGAGGCCGCCGCCCTGTTCGACGGCGGCCCCGACGGGGCGACCGACGACCGGATCGTCGTCGTCACCTGCGGGGCCGACGGCGCGGAAGCGTACGCGCCGTCGGAAACCGTCGTTCACGCGGGGTTCGATATCGACCCCGTCGACACCGCCGGTGCGGGCGACGCCTTCGCCGCCGGCTTCCTCGCGAGCTGGCTCGCGGACCGCGACCTCGAGCGGGCGCTGACGACCGGCAACGCCTGCGGGGCCGTGATCGCGAGCCGCGAGGGTGCCCGGAGCGCGCCGACCGACGCGGAACTCGAGACGCTCCTCGAGCGCCGCCCTTGAAAAGGCGGGGCAACCGATCGCGATCCGGTACGTCGCCGCCGTGTGGTTCTCACCCGGTGTCGTCTGACGGTAGGTATATAGGCCGGGCCGTTGGCCACTCGACTGAACAGTCACGATCCCGTGACTGAGAGACATGACGGAAGGAAGGGTAACCGAGTCCAACGGATGCGGCCTCAGACGGCGCATCCAGTACGACCGAGACGCTGACGAACCGCCGAGTATCGCCGCTGCGACCGCCCTGGCCCGCTACCACGGTCACGAAGTCACGGCGGCCGGCACGCAGCTGTACGACTACGTCGACCCCGACGCGCTCGACGAACTGTTCGCCGACACCAATCGCGGCGACGCTCGAGCGACGGGGATCGTCGAGTTCGAGGCCGACGGCGCGACGGTCACGATTCGGCCCGACTGCGTCGAAGTGCGCCCGACGGACTGAGACGGGCTGCCGGTTGTAACCGACAGCCGTCCGGACGAGACGCCGTCGGGCCGGGAAGGGGTGGCGTCGAGGACTGCCGAGACGAATCGATCGCTTCTCGACCCTTCCTCGAACCTTTTTTCTCGCCGCCCGCGGAACGCGAGAGTATGGCGACGCAGCCACACTTGCTGGTCGACGACGGCGACCTGACGGATATCGCACTGCTCCCGGGCGACCCCGGCCGGGTCGATCGCATCGCCGACCACTGCGACGAGTCGGAGACGATCGCGCGCAATCGCGAGTACAAGGTCGTCAACGCCACCTACGAGGGGCGGGAGCTGACGATCTGTTCGACGGGGATCGGCTGTCCCTCCGCGGCGATCGCGATCGAAGAGATGGCCAACGTCGGCGTCGAGACGTTCCTCCGGGTCGGGACGACCGGCGCGCTCCAGTCTGGGATCGAGATCGGCGACATGATCGTCGCGACCGGCGCGGCGAAAAACGAGGGGACCTCGAAGCGCTACGAAGCTGTCGAGTACCCCGCGGTACCCGATTACGACGCGCTGTCGGCGCTGGTGGACTCGGCCGAAGCCAACAATGAGGACGTTCACGTCGGCCCGATCGCCTCCGACGACGCCTACTACGCCGAGACCGACGACGCCGTCGACGACTGGGAGGCCGCCGGCCTGCTGGCGGTCGAGATGGAGGCCGCCGCCGTCTTCTCGCTGGCCCGCCGCAAGGGGCTGGCCGCCGGCGCGATCTGTACCGTCGACGGGAACCTCGTCGAGGGCACCCAGAAGGGCACCGACACCGAGGACGACGAACTCCCGGACAAGGCCAAGAACAACGTCGGCCGCGCGATCGATATCGCGCTCGAGGCCGCGACCGAACTGTAGCGGCCGCACCGGCGCTACTCCTCGTCTGTCGAGCGACCGAATAGCCGTTCGCGAAGCGACCGCTCTGTCGGGCGTTCCGCCAGCAGCACGGAACACTCGAGATCGTCGACGACGTCGAAGACGAGCGAGCCGCGGACGAGCCGCGAGAGCAGGCCGCGCTCGGTCGCGCCGAGGATGACCAACGTCTCGTCGGCGGCCTCGCGGACGATCGCGCCCTCGACGTCGCCCGAGGTGTCGACGGTGAGAGCGGCGTCGCCGATGTCGTGGTCGGCGGCCCACTCGGTGAGGAACCGTTCCCCGGCCTCGCGCTCGCTCTCGTCGTCGACGACGTGGAGCAGGTCGATCGACGCCCCCGTCGCCGAGCGCAGCGTCCGCGCGACCTCCGCGCCGAGATCGGAGTCGGGCCCGCCGGCGGTCGGCAGGAGGATCCGACTGGGGTCGTACCCGCGGTCTTTCAGCACGAGAAAGTCACACGGGAGGTCGTGGGCGACTTCGTCGAACGGTCCTTCGGCGCGGCCCGCCGCCCACGGCGGGTCGCCGCCCCAGCCCATGACGACCTGATCGGCGTCGTGGGTTCGTGCGGCGTCGAAGATCTCCTCGAACGAGCGATGCGAGACGATCGTCGTCGTCTCGAGCGGCGCGTCGTAGTCCGCGGCGTGGTCGCGGGCCCGCTCGAGCAGTTTCGCGGACCCGGCGTCGATCCGCTCGCGTTGCTCTGCACCGCGGTCCAGCGGCGTCTGGTCGGGGACCTGGACGATGTGGACCGCGTGGACGACGCCGTCGCGTTCGGCCGCGAGCGTGCTGGCCAGTTCGATCAGGGACTGCTCCGTGCGGGGGTTGGCCAGCGGGACCAGCACGCGGTACTCGCTCGAGCCGTCGGGATCGGCCGTTGAACCGGTCATTCGGGCGTCTCTATGCTCGAGACGACAAAAAGAACGAGGGCGCTACTCGGCGGTCAAGCGTTCCGCCAGCGTCGTCGTCCGATCGGTCAGCGTTTCCGTCGTCGTCGAGGCCGCCTGCAGTCGGTCGTTGATAGTCGCGAACAGTCGATCGAACGCGAGGGTCCCGTCGTCGGCCTCCCAGTCGGCCGTCTCGCGGACCGCGAGCCCGCAGGTGGCACAGGTCGGCCCCGACTCGAGGGCGTCGAAACAGCCGTGACAGCGCTCGAGGCCGGTCGCGACCGTTTCGCTCAGCGCCACGACCTCGCGAAGCGCCGACTGGAGTTCGGTCGCGGTCTCGACGAACGCCTCGAGGGCGTCCCCGATCTCCGGCTCGTCGGCGTCGCCCTCGAACGCGGTCAGTCGATCGAGGCGGGCGTCGACGACGTCGATCGCGAGCAACACGTCGCGTCGGTGTCGTCGGTACCGTGCGATCGATTCCTCGAGGGCGGCGTCCTCGCCGTCGTCGTCGAGTGCGGACTCGAGGTCGCCGGGGAGCGAGGTCGCGACGGAGGCGAACGAGGCGACCGTCGAGATCGTCTCCCCCTGGATGCGGGTCGTCTCGCGGACGCGGTGAAACAGCTCCTCGGCGTCGATCGACGTCGCGGACGGCGACGCCGACAGCGTCTCGAAGCAGTCCGCACAGACGGTCACGAGCGCGCTCTCGTGGACCTCTCCCTCGAGGGGCACGTCGCCGACGGGGGTGGCTCGGAGCGCCTCGGCGTCGTCGGCGGTCCCGCAGTGTCGACAGGTCCGCGCGTCGCGATCGAAGACGGCCTCCCGATCGGCGTGCCAGTCGCGTGCAGTCACGAGCGAGCGAAGGGAGGGCGTCGACAAAAACGCACCGACAGGGAGTCCAAGTGAATCGGCCGCCATCGCGTGTGGGAAACACTAACCCGTCGCCTCCCGTACACGTCGGTATGGTCGATTCCGACGAGACCGACGACGGGTTCGCACTCGAGCGCGCACACGATCGGACGGCGCTGGCGGCGGTCTTCCGCGAGTTCGCGACCGCCTTCGAGTCCGGCCGCCCGGTCCGGTTGAACGGCGAGGAACGCAGCGTCGGGATCGCCGTTCCCGAGCGGGTCGTCGCGGCGTTCGAGGCCGAACTCGGGGCCGACGAACCTCCGGTCGGCGAACTCGAGATCGAACTCGAGTGGGACGATCCGGACGGCTCGAGCGTGCGAGTCACCGATCGCGTCGCCGACGCCACCGAGGGCGACGATCGGGCGGGGGAGACCGCGACCGACGTCGACCCCGCGGCGGCGGTGATGCCCCTCGAGGGGCTCGCCGGCGACGGCTCGACGGGGGACGGCGGGACGGCCGAGACGCCGGTGACGGCCGCGGGAGCCGACACGGACGATACCGACGAGACGGGCGAGACCGGCCGGACGAGCCGGTTCGAGGTCTACGAGGACAGGGGCGGCGAGTGGCGCTGGCGGCTCGTCCACTGGAACGGCAACATCGTCGCCGACAGCGGTGAGGGGTACGCCTCGCGGTCCAACGCCGAACGCGCGGCCAGAAGCGTGATGCGAATCGCGCCGAACGCGACGATAGAACGCCTCGAGTGAGCGGGCCGACCGCCGACCGGCTCGAGTCTCGGCCGAACGCGTCTACCGGGTGCCGGCCGGTTACCGCCGGACCTCGTCGGCCTCGAGATCGACGTCCAACTCGGCGGTGTGGTCGACCCGTTCGTATTCGAGCGAGGGACCAGCGTCGGCCGGGACCGCGTTGTACTCGCGGAGGAACGCCACGATGCCGCGGCGGCCGCCGAAGTCGCCGCGGTATCGCCGGAAGAGTCGGGGGACCGTCGCCGTCTCGGTTTCCCGGTCGTAGCTGACGTTTTCCTCCAAGAACCACTCGATGGCGATGTCGAGTTCCTCGTCGACGTCCTGGGGCGAGTAGACCGCGATCGGCGGACAGTGATCCGTCGCGTGACTGATCGCGAAGTGGATCCGGGGATCGCACTCCTCGAGGCGAAACTGCCGTTCGAACGAGGAGGGAAACGGGCGCGGGAGATAGCCCATTCCCCACGGCAGTTTCGAACTCCGGAGCAGCCCGTGTTCGATGTCGTTGAGACTCAGCCAGACGCCGCCGACCGGGACTCGATCGCGGGCGAAGAACTTCCACGCCTCGAGCAGCCCACCCTCCTGGAGATTCGGCTCCTCCGCTTCCAGCAGGAGCTGGGCGTAGGCGTTGTAACAGTTGAGCCAGAACGCGAGTTTCCCCTCGCGGCTGGACAGCGCCCGCTCCAGCCGTGACCGATCGATCGTCGCGAGGTGGTCTCGCAACGGCTCGACGTCGCCCTCGGTCTTGACCGTATACAGGAGATCGGCCGAGAGGGAAAGGGGATCGAGCTGGGTCGACATTCGGCTATAAATACACGTACCAGCCTCTTGAAGCCGTGTGACGCCTTGCTACGACAGTCCAGAGTGGCGATACGTTCATGCCGTGGTTTTATACCAACAAACGAAGAAATAATGGGCGTGAATATCAGCAAGGGATTTCTGCTCGTTCTCATCGGGCTCTTCGCCTATCTCTCCCTGTTGCTCGTGTTGCCGTTCTCCCAGTACGTCCTCGGAGCCATCCTCGTCGCGTACGTTCTGTACCCCCTCCAGCAACGCCTCGAGGAGCAGGTCGCGCCCCCGATCGCCGCGTTCGCGCTCGTTGGACTTGCGGTTGCCGGCTTCGTCGTTCCGCTTTTCGTCATCGTCGCCGCGATCGCCAGCGACGCCCGGCGGCTCCTCGAGCAGGCCAACGCCGACTCCATCCAGCTCGGCGAACTCGAGCGCGCCATCGAGGAACAGACCGGGCAGTCGGTCGATCTCCCGTCGGCACTGGCCGACGCGGCACAGAACGTCGGGACGATGGTCCTCGAGAGTTCGACCGAGTGGTTCAGTGCGATCACCCACACGCTGATCGGGCTCGGGCTCGCGATCTTCCTGCTGTACTACCTGCTCAAGGACGGCAGCGATCTGCTGGCGTGGATGCGGGAGCTGACGCCGCTACCCGACGACGTCCAGGACGACTTTTATCAGGCGCTCGACGAGGTCATGTGGGCCGTCCTCGCCGGCCACGTCATGATCGCGATCATTCAGGGGACCATCGCGGGGCTGGGGCTGTTGGCGACCGGCGTCCCGAACGCGGCGTTCTGGACGGCGATCATGATCATCCTGTCGCTGATCCCGTTGATCGGGTCGTTCATGGTCTGGGGGCCGGCCGTGGCCTATCTCTTCCTGATCGAGGAGCCGCTGCTTGCAGTCGCGCTGTTCGTCTACAGCACGATCGTCGTGGGCCTGTCCGACGACTACCTCCGGCCCATCCTCGTCGATCGGTACGCGGAACTCAACCCCGCCGTGATCATCCTCGGGGTCCTCGGCGGCGTCTACGCGTTCGGCGTCATGGGGCTGTTCTACGGGCCCGTCGTCCTCGGCGCGCTGATCGCAGTCCTCGACGTGATGAACGACCACTACGACCGCCTCGAGAACGAACCCGGGATGCAGTAAGGACTGGCCCGCGATCGACGGGCTACGGCTCGCCAGCGCCCGCGAGAAGATCGTCGACGAGCCGCGTGAACCGGTCGACGAGCCGATCGGGAACCGTCGGCGTCACCGCCGTCAGAAGTCGTCCCGTCGCCTCGGGATCGGCGAGGTGGAGGACGACGCGGTTCCGGTCGTCGTAGCGTTTCTCGACGATGTCGTGAGCGACCAGCCGATCGACGTGATACTCGAGGGTGCTGCGTGCGATCCCGAGGTCGTCGGCGATATCGGCCGGCGCGGCGGCGTCGTTCTCGATCAGGGCGACGACGATCTCGCGGGCGGTTTCCCGGCGAAACAGCGCCAGTGCGGCCCGCTCCCACTCGTCGTAGGTCGGCGGATAGTAGTGGGTCCGGCCGTAGAACTCTTCGCGGACGAGCCGCTCGTCCTCGAGCAGCCGGCGGACGTGATACTGTACCTGTCCCGGCGCGAACGCCGACTCCCGCACGAGTTCGTTGAAGTGAACGCCGGCGTTTTCGTGGACGTGTGCCCGAATTCGTTGTCGCGTGTCCGTCATACTGGTCCCCCGTCTCTGGCTCGACTAGCGCCGTAGGACATATAACGGGTCGATCGCGTTCCCAGCCGCCGAGAACCGCCGCCGACTCTCGGTTCGATCGACCCGACGGTCGTGGTACCACGACTCTCGGAAGGGTTATGTCCGCCTCGGATATACGTTTGTTCGTAATGGCGAAAGGCAACGTTGATTTCTTCAACGACACAGGCGGCTACGGTTTCATTTCGACTGAGGATGCGGACGATGACGTGTTCTTCCACATGGAAGACGTCGGCGGCCCGGACCTCGAGGAAGGCACCGAGATCGAGTTCGACATCGAACAGGCCCCCAAGGGTCCCCGCGCGACGAACGTCGTCCGCAACTAACCTCGCCGTCAGTGTCGGTTCGACGGCGCTGTACGACGATTCCGTTTCTCGAGACGCAACGTATCGAGCCGTGACACCCCCAGTTTGCTGGGTGAGCGCCGGTCCGACGGCGCGGAACCGACTCGCGTACGACACCGAAGCGAATAGGTAGCCGTCTCCCCGAGTATCGGTATCGATCGCATGGTGCCTGCAATGTCGGTCGCCGAGGGGTGGCTCGACCCACAGTTCGCGCCCGTCCTCATCGCGATCATCGTTCTGGCCACGATCGGGACCACCACGCTGTTCGTCGTCAGCGTCGTCGCCTACGCCCGGCGTCGGACGGTCCGGTACTGTCTCATCACGGTCGTACTGGGGGTGCTGGTCCTCCGGTCGGTGACCGGACTGGGGACCGTCTTCGGGCTCGTCCCGATGACGGTACATCACCTCGTCGAACACGGCTGTGACTTCCTGATCGCACTTTTCCTCCTCTATGCGGTCTATCGGAGCGGCACGGCCGGTGACAGCCGAGCCGCCGGGTTCGACGATTAGAAACCCGTCGGATCCGTACCGCGACCGCGTCAGTCGCTCCGTCTACGGCTCGATCGCGCGGCCGACCACGTCGACGCCGTTCTCGAGCGACTCGCGGCCGTTTGGCTCCATCGAGCGGCGGTCACCGCGGCCGATACCCGGGAGGACGCGTACCTGTCGGGGCGAGACCGTGTGAACCGGTCTCGAGGGCGTGCCGGCCGGGATCCGTCGGGCTTTTGCCCTCGCGCGCCCGATCGATTATCGAACGAATGGCCCGGTATCACATCGAGACCTACGGCTGCACGTCGAACCGCGGGGAGAGCCGCGAGATCGAGCGGCGGCTCCGCGACGCGGGCCATTACCGAGTCGACGGCGTCGAGGAAGCCGACGTCGCCATCCTCAACACCTGTACCGTCGTCGAGAAGACCGAGCGCAACATGCTCCGTCGGGCCGAGGAGTTGGCCGAGGAGACGGCCGATCTCTTCATCACGGGCTGTATGGCCCTGGCCCAGGGCGAGGAGTTCGCGCGGGCCGACGTCGACGGCCAGGTCCTCCACTGGGACGAGGTCCCCGAAGCGGTCACCAACGGCGAGTGTCCGACGACGACCCCCGACGCCGAGCCGATTCTCGACGGCGTCGTGGGTATCCTCCCGATCGCGCGGGGCTGTATGTCCGACTGCTCGTACTGTATCACCAAGCAGGCCACCGGCAAGATCGACTCGCCCCCGATAGAGGACAACGTCGAGAAGGCCCGCGCGCTGATCCACGCCGGCGCGAAGGAGATCCGGATCACCGGGCAGGACACCGGCGTCTACGGCTGGGACGAGGGCGAGCGCAAACTCCACCGCCTCCTCGAGGAAATCTGTGAGATCGAGGGTGACTTCCGCGTTCGGGTGGGGATGGCCAACCCGAAGGGCGTCCACGGCATCCGCGAGGAACTGGCCGACGTTTTCGCCGAAAACGACGAGCTCTACGATTTCCTGCACGCGCCCGTCCAGTCGGGCAGCGACGACGTTCTCGGGGACATGCGCCGCCAGCACCAGGTCGAGGAGTATCTCGAGGTCGTCGAGACGTTCGACGCCTCTCTGGACTACTGGACGCTGTCGACGGACTTCATCGTCGGCTTCCCGACGGAGACGGACCGCGACCACGCGCAGTCGATGGCCCTGCTTCGCGAGACCCGTCCCGAGAAGGTCAACGTCACGCGCTTCTCGAAGCGACCCGGCACCGACGCCGCCGAGATGAAGGGACTCGGGGGGACGATCAAGAAGGAACGCTCGAAGGAGATGAGCGAACTCAAACGCGAGATCGTCGGCGAGGCCTACGCCGACATGGTCGGCGAGGTCCGCGAGGACTGTCTCGTCGTCGAGGACGGAACGGCCGATTCGGTGAAGTGTCGCGACTCGGCTTACCGGCAGATAATCGTCCAAAACGCCGGGGACTACGGCCTAGATCCCGGCGACTTCGTCGACCTCGCGATCACGGCCCACGAGACGATGTACGCCTTCGGCGAGCCCGTGTAGCGAGTCGGTATCGGGCCCAACTTACGCAGACCGATCCTCAGTCGCCGGGAGCCGGCTGTAGGAGCAAAGTACTTCCGGGCCGTATCGACGGGTATGAACGAGTCAGCCGAGCGGCCGACCCGCTGTCCCCGGAAGGGACGGGACGGCGTGATGGGGTGTGACCCCCGACGGGTCATGGACCTGCGCAACGACGACGCTCGAGCGGCGTATCTGTACGCCGAGGAGCCGACGACGGTAAACGAGATCGCCGAGGCGCTGGATATCCCGCAGTCGACGGCCTATCGAAAGGTCGAGCGCCTGGAGGGGGTCGGAGACGGGACAGCAGCCGGTCTGACGGCCCTACAGCTCCGCGACGGCGGCCTCGATCTCTTCGCGGGGTAACGGCGAGATCCAGTCGTCCGCGACGAAAGCGTACCGGACTTCGCGATCCGCGTCGAGGACGAACGCCGACCGCCACGGCGTCGAGACGTTCGCCATGTGGTCGCGGTCGGCCAGCAACTCGAGCGACTCGCTCACGTCGCCGTTGACGTCCGCGAAGAATCGAAACGCCGGCTCGTCCAGCCAGCGGAGGAACTCGTTTTGCGCGTACGGACCGTCCCGACTGACGCCGAGGATGGCGACGTCCTCGAACTCGCCCCAGCCGGCGCGGACGAACTGTTTCCACCAGTTCTGTGCGATCGCGCTGAACGCGAAGCCGGTACAGACGACGACGCCCCCTCGAGCGTCGAGGCCCTCGGCAAGCGTCGTCGAGCGAAACGTCTCGCCATCACACAGCAGCGCCTCGAAATCGGCGACGGTGTCGCCCTCGGTCGGTGGCATACGCGAGGATGTTCGCGCGGGTACTAAAACCTCGGCGTAGCGGGCCTCTCGTGTCACCGAAAGAGGACCGTCGGGCGCTGGGCGACGGCCTCGAGCGAGTCGTCGGGGCCGATGCCCGGCAGTCGGACGATCGCGACGGAACCCTCGCCGTCGTCCGTCGACCGAATCTGAAAAGAGCCGCCGTAGCGGGTAACGATCCAGTTGACCAGCCACAGGCCGAGCCCGGAGCCGTGTTCCAGAGCCTCCTCCTGGCCGGTAGCGATGACGGCGGTCTCCATCTCGGCGATTCCGGGACCGTCGTCGTCGACGGTCAAGACGATCCGGTCGCCGTCATCGTCGACCGACAGCCCCACCCACGGCTCGGGCGCGGGGTTGTGTTTCAGCGCGTTCTCGACGAGTTCGGCCACCGCCCGCTCGAGTTCGGGGCCGGCACAGAACCGGCGGTCGGTGTCGACGGTCACGTCGATAGTCGCCGACAGAAATCGCTCGCGATAGGCGGCCGCAACGTCGGCGAGGAGTGGTTCGGGCGGGAGCCGTTGCGGGTCGCGCTCGCGCCGGGTGTATCGTTCCAGGTCGCGGGCCTGTTCGCTCAGTTCGATCAGTGCCGCGGCGGTGTCGGAGATCTGATCCCCCAGGGCCGCGGCGTCGTCGGTCTCGCCGTCGCCGATCCGGTCGCCCAATCCGAAGAGGACGTTCATGTCGTTGCGAAGGTTGTGCCGGAGTACCCGGTTGAGCAGTCGCACGAGCTGTTCGGTTCGTTTGCGTTCGGTGATGTCGGTCTGAAAGCCGACGTAGTGGGTCACGTCGCCGTCGTCGTTCTCGACCGGGCTGACCCGAACCTGGTTCCAGAACGGCGTTCCGTCGGCCCGGTAGTTGAGGATCTCGACCGACGCCGGTTCGGTTGTGTGGATACGCTCGCGGAGCGTGGCGACGGTCTCCGGATCCGTCGCCTCGCCCTGTAGGAAGCGACAGTTCCGCCCGAGCGCGTCGGCCGCATCGTATCCGGTCACCCGTTCGAACCCCTCGTTGACGTACACGAGCGGTTCGTCGGGTCGCCGAGCGTCCGCAATCGAGATCCCGATCCGCGCCTCGTCCATCGCGCGGGTTTTGATCCGCAGTTCCCGTTCGCGGTCTTTCCGAGCCGTCACGTCTCGGCCGACGCCTTGCACCCCGCAAACGTCGCCCTCGTCGACGATCGGCGTCCCGTTCACCTCGAGCACGACGAGGTCGCCGTCCGCGTCGACGAACTCGAGTTCGAGATTTTCGACCGGGTCGCCCTCGATTATCCGCGAATAGCCCGTTATCGCCGCTTCGGTCGAAGACTGTGCGACGAACTCGGTGATCGGTCGGCCGACAAGCGCTTCGGGCTCGTACCCCAGGACGCGCTCGACCGCCGACGAAACGTAGGTGAATTCCGCCTCGAGTCCCACGCGGAACAGAATGTCGAAGCTGGTCTCGGCGATCCCTTCGAACCGCTGTTTCTGCCGTTCGAGTCGCTCGTTTCGCTCCCGGAGTTCGCGCTCGTAGGCGCGTCGCTCGAGCGCCTGTCCGATCAGTTTCGTCAGTAGCTCGAGGGACGTTTCTTCGACCTCGGAAAACGGGGTGTCGCGTTCCGTCTCGGCGGCAAAACAGACCGTTCCGTACGGATCGCCGTCGACCACGACCTTGCTGCCGAGATACGTTCCCAGATCGAACGTCTCGAGCGCGGTCTCCGAAATGTCCGACGACGCCGAGGCCCGCTGGACGGCAAGCGGCGCGTCGGTCTCGACGGTCCGACGGCAGTACGCCTCCTCGAGCGGACAGAATTCGCCGGGCTGGATCAGTTCGTGCGAGCCGGTCGCCTGCACGATCGTCTGGGTTCCGTCCTCGACCCGAGTGAGAAATCCGATCGGGAGATCGAAATACTTCGTCCCGATTTCGAGGGCGCGGGCGACCCGCGCCTCGACGTCGCGGTCCGTATCGACGAAAACGTCGTACAGTGCTTCGCGATACGAGGTCGCCTTCATCGATACTGTCTTGCCACGACGAATCTTAGGTATTGTGCCAAACCATGGACCTCCGCGAGGTGGTGATGGTGGTGACGGCCGGCCGAACCTCGATTCCATCCGAACTGAACACGTTCCCCATTCGAGCGAGGCGTACTCTTTTGCCGGTCTATACCGTATCACGACGCATGCTTACGCTCTACCAACTCGAGGGCTGTCCGTACTGCGAACTCGTCGCCGACCGCCTCGACGAACTCGGCGTCGAGTACGACAGCGTCTGGGTCGAGGGGCTCCACTCGAAGCGCAACGAGGTCAAACGCGTCTCCGGCCAGCGACAGGTCCCGGTCATCGTCGACGAGGACCGCGGGGTCACGATGGCCGAGTCCGAGCGGATCGTCGACTTCGTTGACGCGACCTACGCCTGAGACTGACCGTTGTCAGTCGTTGCCGGTGCAACCGTACCGTCCTGCGGCCCCACCGGGAAATCGATACAACAGCGCGTATGAGCCGTCTCCGAGCGCGCTACTCCTCGTCGAGTCCGTGGGGATCCAGCCCCGGGTCCTCGACCGCGGGCGCGCCGATCGCGAGGACGGCCCCTTCCTCGTCGCCGACGTTGCGGTGGCCGTGGCCGACCTCCGGTTTGGCGACCCAGAACGTTCCGGGCCCTGCGTCGACGTACTCTTCCTCGCCCGAGCGACCGAGTTTGAGCGAGAACTCCCCCTCGAGGACGTAGTAGAGTTCCTCCTGTTCGGCGTGGGCGTGATACTGGATCTCCTCGCCGGGCTCGAAGTACCAGAGCTTTAGATTGACCGCGTCGGTGTCGAAGAACTCATCGAGCGCACGGATCCGCAGGTCCGGTGGAATCTCCTCGACCTCGGAGAGGTCGGTCATCGGGACGTCGTCGGTGTGGACAACTTCGTAGTCCATGCCACCGTATGGCACGACCGGGACCAAAAGCGTCCGGTCGTCCCGCACGGATTGCTGGCTCTCCGGGAGCGCCCGTCCGCGATCGCCTTCGAGCCGTCGTCGCTACTCGAAGACGATCGCGTCGTCCTCGCCGGCGACGGTCGCTCCCTCTTGTGCAGCGAAGACCTCGCGCACGCGGTCGTAGGTTTCCTCGAGCGCCTCGACGATCACCGAGGTGTCGCCGATGACCGGCATGAAGTTGGTGTCGCCCTGCCATCGCGGGACGACGTGGGTGTGGAGGTGGTCGTCGATGGAGCCGCCGGCCCCGTCACCGAGGTTCAAGCCGGCGTTGAACCCGTCCGGCTCGAGCGCTCCCTCGAGCGCGTCGAAGGTTCGCTGTTTCAAGCGGGCGTGATCGAGCAGTACCGTGTCTTCAAGGGCTGCATACTCGCCGCTGTGGACGTGAGGGATCACCATCGCGTGGCCCGGATTGTACGGATAGTTGTTCAGCATGACGAACGCGTGTTCGTTCCGCGCAACGATTAAATTCTCTCGATCTGAACGCTGTTCCGGCAGTTCACAGAAAACGCAGCCTTCGATATCGGCGTTTTTGTCCTCGCGTTCGATCCACTCGATCCGCCACGGTGCGAACACCTGCTCCATGTCGGATACCACTCGAGGCGCGCCTAAAGCGTTTCAGTCCCGCGTTTCGGGGCGACGTAGCGGACTATGTTGCCTCTTTCTGACCGTTGGACTGGTGGAAACTCCTTGTAACTCGATGAGAGTTGTCGATAAACGAAATAGGACCCTCTCGTCCAGTCTTTCAGCGAAGGGTAACGCCGTCTTGCGATTTTTACGACTCAGACCTCAAAATGAAGCGTGGGTTTAAGATGGGACTACTGCAAGTAATCAGGTAATGGCAACGACTGACGACTCCTTTAACGGGATGACCGAACACTGTGAGGAGTGCGGGTTGGAAACGCTTCACGAGGTATCGGTCCAGATCAGAACCGAGAGCATCAAACAGGAGAACGCACAGTTCTCCCGCGAACCGTACCGCGTGAGCGAGTGCCAGCGCTGTGGCAACCGCTCGAGTCAGCGGATGAACAACGCGTAGAACCCCGATCACGACAGCAAGCGCCCGGTCTCCCGTTTCTTTCCCTCCACGAATCGCCGTTTCGGCCCAGCCGACGCCAATTTCGGCTCGAGACCCACCGTGTTACTTGGTCGTCACTTCGCAGCCGTCCTCGGTGACGATGACCGTGTGTTCTTTCTGGCTGACGAGGTAGCCGTCGTCTTCCTTGAGGACCGGATAGCCGTGGACGATATCGTTGCGCTTGAGCCGTCGCAGCGCCATCTCCGGTCGGTCCGTCTCGAGCCACCGGGTCGCAAAGGGCAGCGTCCGGAACTCCTCGGTGATCTGTTCCAGGGCGTCGCGGGCCTGTCGGTTGCGGACGGTGCCCTCGCGCTCGAGCGAGAAGATCTCCTCGCTCGCGCCCTCCGAGACCTTGCCGCCGCCGTCGGTCGCGAACGGCTCGATCGCGACGACGTCGCCGACCTCCAGGGTCGTCCCCTGCGAGACGGCGCGGTTGGGGATGTTCGGACTGGTGTGTTGCTCCCAGTGGCCCAGCCCGTGTCCGGTGAGGTTGACGACCGGGTTGTAGCCGTAGCCGTCGATGACGTCCTCGATCTCGGCCCCGATCTCGCCGGTCCCGACGCCGGGTTCGACGATATCGAGCGCGGCCTCCAGGGCCTGTTCGGAGGCCTCGGCGAGTTCCGGATTGCCCGAGAGGTCGACGGTGACGGCGGTGTCGGCCAGCCAGCCGTCGACGTGGACGCCGATGTCTAAGTTGATCATCTCCTCGCCGAAGGTCGTCTCGTCGTCGATCGACGGCGTCGCGTGAGCCGCCTCCTCGTCGACGGAGATGTTGACGGGGAAGGCGGGCTCGCCGCCCAGTTCGCGGATGCGATCCTCGGCCCACGTCGCGACCTCGAGGTGGCTCGCGCCGACCTCGACGCGCTCGGCGGCCTCCGCGCGCACCTGCGCGAGGATCTCGCCAGCCTCGCGGTGTTTCTCGTACTTTTCGGACTCGAGGTCCACCTCGGATTCGGCCATGCACCGGGGTTGTACCGGTCGACAAAAAGAGGTTCCGTCTCTCCACCGACCGCGGTGTCGGCCGGACCCGGGGTCAGCGATCCGCTCGCTCGGCGACCCACTGGCAGTCGGGACAGGTCGCGAGGCCCTGAACGTTCGCCAGCGGCAACTCACACCGCGGACACTGCCGGCGCGCGTGCTGTGGTACTCGGAGCATGGTTCCCCAGAGGGATACGTCGATAATAAAACCACTTCACGACGATCGTCGAAATAGGACTAACCGAAGACGGTATCCGTTGCCGGGGCCGACCCCCTCGGATCGCGAGTCGATCCGGATCCGACCGACGTGAGGGACGCCACGGCCGCTCGAGTCGGGGCTCTCGGCCGCGGGCTCACGGCCGCGACGATCAGCGGCGGGCGGACCCCCGGGCTCGCGACGGCGGCCCCGCGACCGCGCGTTTCGGTACGGGGTGGAAACGACGGCCGTACCGCGTCCGAAACGACGATCGACGAGCCTCTCCGTATCGTTCGACGAAACGATAATAACGATCGAACGTGTGGATTTCGCGTCTGACGGATTCAGTCCCCTGTTTTCTGCAGAATCGGGGCCGTGACCGGGGCGATACGAAAAGACTGTCCGACGCGCCGGACGGAAATGGTAGACCTTTTAGCCCCGTCGAAGAACCGTCTAGACGAGATGAGCTACGACAAGATCGAAGTCCCCGAAGACGGGGAGCAGATCACGCTGAAAGAGGGTTCCGAGGACGAGATCGAGGTGCCCGACAACCCGATCATCCCGATCATCCACGGCGACGGTATCGGGAAGGACGTCGGTCCCGCCGCACAGAAGGTACTCGAGGCCGCCGCCGAAGCGACCGGTCGCGAGATTAGCTGGATGCGCGTCTACGCGGGTGAGTCCGCACGCGAAGAGTACGGCGAAGACGTCAACCTGCCCGACGAGACCGTCGACGCGATCCGGGAACACCGCGTCGCGATCAAGGGGCCGCTGACGACGCCCGTCGGCGCCGGCTTCCGCTCGCTGAACGTCGCGCTCCGACAGACGCTCGACCTCTACGCCAACGTCCGACCGACCTACTACCTCGACGGCGTCCCGTCGCCGATGAAAGCGCCCGAGGAGATGGACATGGTCACGTTCCGGGAGAACACCGAGGACGTTTACGCCGGCATCGAGTGGGAGGCCGGCACCGACGAGGTCGAGCAGGTTCGGGACTTCGTCGAGCAGGACATGGGCTTCGACTCGACGATCCACGAGGGCCCCGTCGGTATCGGCATCAAGCCGATCACCGAGAAGGGCTCGAAGCGACTGGTCCGCGAGGCTATCGACTACGCCATCGAGAACGACCGCGACAAGGTCACCCTCGTCCACAAGGGCAACATCATGAAGTTCACCGAAGGACAGTTCGGTGACTGGGGTATGGAGGTCGCCGACGAGGAGTACCCCGACGAGGAGGTCTTCGCGGCGCCCGACTCCCTGTGGGAGACCCAGGACGAGGTCGACATCCCCGAGGACGCCGTCATGGTCGAGGAACGCCTCGCCGACGCGATGCTGCAGTGGATGCAGCTTCGCACCGACGAGTTCGACGTCCTCGCGATGCCGAACCTCAACGGCGACTACCTCTCCGACGCCGCCGGCGCGCAGATCGGCGGCCTCGGCATCGCACCCGGCGGCAACTTCGGTAAGGGTCGCATGCTCGCGGAACCCGTCCACGGCTCCGCGCCCAAGCGCGCCGGCCAGGACATGGCCAACCCGACCGCGATGATCCTCTCCGGCCGTCTCATGTTCGACTACCTCGGCTGGGACGACGCCTCCGACCTGATCCGCGACGCCGTCGAGGAGACCATCTCCTCGGGCAAGGTCACCTACGACCTCGAGCGCCAGCTCGAGGACGCGGAGAAGCTCGCCACCAGCGAGTACACCGACGAGATCGTCGCGACGATCGAAGACCTGGCGTAGGCCCCTTCAACACTCGGTTCCCTCGATTTCTTTCTGCCGTCGATCCCGACCAGCGCCGGCCCTCGCGGCCGTCGATCCCGTCGGCGGGCCGCAACGCTCTCCCGGCCGGCTCGCCTACGGCCGGTGATGACCGATCGACCGCTCGAAGTCCGGATCGCCGACGCCGACCGAGAACGCGAGGACGCCTTCGCGGTCAGACGGGAGGTGTTCGTCGCGGAACAGGGCGTCGACGAGGAACTGGAGTACGACGACCACGACGAGACGGCGACCCACTTCGTCGCCTACGACCGCGCGGAGCCGATCGGCGCGGCTCGCCTTCGCGAGTACGAGGACGGCGTCGGCAAGGTCGAACGCGTCGCCGTCCTCGAGTCCCACCGCGATGAGGGCGTGGGTCGCGCGCTGATGGACGCCCTCGAGCGTCGGGCCGCCGACGAGGGGCTCACGACGCTGAAACTGCACTCCCAGACCCGCGCGGCCGACTTCTACCGCGAACTCGGCTACGAGCGCCGCGGGTCGGTGTTCGAGGAGGCGGGCATTCCTCACGTCGAGATGCGCAAGTCGCTGGCGTGACGCCGCGGGACCGCAGCCGTCCGTCCGCCGGGCTCGAGCGAGCGGGCTCGTTGCGTCCTCGTCGGCCGTCCGTCTGACTGAGTTTCAAGGGCACGGCCGTGGCCATCGGAGCTATGCAACGAGACAGCTACGTCCCTGCGACCGGCCCCGAGACGACGCTGGCGAGGCTGCGAACGACCGGCCGAATCGTCCTCCCGCTTGCGGCCGCAGCCGCCGTCACCTGGCTCGGAGTCGTCGTCTTCCTCGAGGTCGTGACGACGCTGCTGATGTAGCGGCGGACTGGCCGGGGACGCTCGAGGCGGTCCGTCGAACCGCTATCGAGTACGACGTGGGGTCACTGGAACGACCGACGGCGGTGGCCCGTCACTCCCCGCGCCAGTTCGGGTTCTCCCGCGGCGGACTGAAGATGTCGACGCCGCGGACCACCTCGTCGCCGCGGTTCTCCGCGGCGTGGGGCTGGCCGCCCGGAATCGCGTAGGAGTCGCCCGGACCGCAGACGATCTCCTTTCGCCCGGCGGGGCCCGCCGACTGGCGATCGCCCGACGCGTCGCGGTCGTCGCCGTCGACGAGGAAGGTCAGTTCCCCCGCGCAGATGTACCCGGTCTGTTCGTGGGGGTGGCTGTGTTCCTCGACGACCGCGCCGGGTTCGATCGCGAAGTGCTGGACGTTCATCGAGTCGGTGCCGGCAAGCAGCGCCAGATGGACGCCGTCGGCGGCCTCGGCCGGTTCGCGGTCGGTCAGAGAGACGCGTTCCATACGCCCGTCGAACGACGATCTCCTACATAATTTCACGGGTTCCGATCGCTTCGAGCGAGCGCCGCTCGAGGCGAGACGAGTGTGCCGACGACGGCTCGCAATCGGAACACATTTCAACCACATATGGTAAAAACATAAATTCGTACGTACTGTTCGCCGGGGCGATCCTGTCGGACCTCGTCGGCACGACGGCGCTGAAACTCTCCGAGGGGTTCTCGCGCCCGCTCCAGAGTCTCGTCGTCTTGCTCGGCTACGGCGTCGCCTTCTCTCTCCTCTCGTTGACCCTCGAGGAACTGCCGATCGGGCTCGTCTACGCGACGTGGGCAGCACTCGGGATCGTGGGCGTCGCGTCGATCGGCGCACCGTCTTCGGCGAGCGCCTCGATTGGGCGACCGTCGTCGGAATGGGACTCGTCCTCGCCGGCGTCTACTGTCTCAACGTCGTCTCGGACGTGGCCGCCCACCGAGGCCGCCGAGCGGGCCGACGGACCACTTTCGCCGCGCGTGGCGAAGCTTCAACTGTCCCGAGCGGCCACTGTGAGCCATGTACGCCGTCGTCGGCTGTAGCGAGTGTTCGAACCTCTGGATCATCGAGGGCCGCTCCGAGACGACACAGTGTCCCCGCTGTGGCACGCGCACGGCCTACGAGAAGCGCAAGAAGTTCGTCGAGACCGACGACGCGGCCCACGCCCGCGACGTGCGCGCGTCGATGCTGGCAAACCGGCAGGGCGAGGGCGAGGCCTTCGCCGAACTCGACTCCTTCGACGCCCTCGAGGACGCGGTCGCCGACGGCGTCGTCGACGACGAGGCGTACCTCGAGGAGTCCGGACTGGACGTCGACGCGGTCGACGCCGCCGGCGAGCGCGACCCGCGCGGACCGACCCGCAGCGGGAGCAAACGCGAGATCGTCGAACGGGCCCTCGAGGCGCTCGAGGAGCCGACCGAGGGCGAGATCGTCGATTACGCTGCTGAACGTGGTGTCGGGCCCGAGTACGTTCGGGACGCCCTCGAGAAGCTGACGCACCGGGGCGTCGTCAGCGAGAGCCGCGGCCGGTATCGGCTGCTGTGAGTCTCCCGTCGCGGTGCCGGCCTACCGACCGAGGTCCTCGTGGGCGCTGGCGAGGTGGTTCGACGCCAGCGCGCCAAGCAGGGAGAGTTCGCCGGCGAGCGCGCCGACGGCGATGATCTCCGCCAGCGCGTCGGCGTTCGAGCCGGGCGGATCGCCCCCGCCGCGAAGCCCGAGGATCTCCAGCGCTTCTGCCTGGGTCGGGAGTTTCGTGCCGCCGCCGACGGTTCCGACCTCGAGCGAGGCCAGCGAGACGCTGGCGTAGAGGTCGGTGGTGCCGTCCTCGCGCTCGCGGGCGTCCATGGTCGTGATCGTGTTGGCGGCCTCGACGACCTGTGCCTCGTCCTGGCCGGTCGCGAGGAAGGCCGCGCCGACGACGTTGGCGGCGTGGGCGTTGAAGCCCAGACTGCCGGCCTTGGCGCTGCCGACGAGGTTCTTGCGGGTGTTGGCCTCGGCGATGGCGTCGGCGGTCGTGTGGAGGCGCTCCTCGACCAGTTCGCCGGGGATCACGGCGTCGGCGGTGACCGAGCGGCCTCGTCCCTCGACGGCGTTGATCGCGGCGGGCTTCTTGTCCGAACAGAGGTTTCCGGAGAGTGCAACGAGGGAGGCAGGGGTTTCGGCTTCGACGAGTTCGCAGGCCTCGCCGGTGGCGATCGTGGCCATGTTCATCCCCATCGCGTCCTTGGTGTCGTAGGCGAAGCGCAGGTAGACGGAGTCGCCGACGACGTAGGGCTCGACGTCGAGCAGTTCGCCGTGGCTCGTGGTGGACTCGGCGGCCGCGGCCAGCGCCTCGAAATTCTGAGAGACCCAGTCGACCGTCTCGGCCGCCTCGGCGACGCCCGCGACCCGAAACACCGGGGCGCGGGTCATCCCGTTTTTCGTCACGCGGGCGTCGGCACCGCCCGCGGACCGGATCACGCCCAGCCCGCGATTGACCGACGCCAGCAGCGCCCCCTCGGTCGTCGCCAGCGGCAGGTAGTGGTCGCCGTCGGCCGCGCCGCCCGACACGGGGACCGGCCCCACGACGCCCATCGGCACCTGTGCCGCGCCGATCATGTTCTCGATGTTCGGCTCCGCTCGCTCGGCGTCGAAGGCGTAGTCGCCGATCGCCTCGAGGTCGGTCCCCGACTCGCGTTCGACCAGCAGCCGCCGGGCCGCGGCCGCGGTGTCGTGGTCGGCGTGGTCTTCGAGTTCGTGAAGCCGGAGGTCCCCCTCCTGAACCCGGTCGGCGAGGGTCTCGGGATCTGTCATGGGTAGGCCGAGACGGGGCCGGCCCCTAACAGTTGCTGATTGGCCGCGGCTTCAGTCGGAGCCGAGATCGAGCGAGAGGTCGCCGCCAGCGGCGCGATACCCCGCGACCCCCTCGTAACAGACCAGCGCCAACAGCGCGCCGGTCCCGATCGTGGCGATGACGAGTTCCCGGAGCCCCTCGGCCTCGGCGGCGAACGAGACCGCGAACACGGCCGTCGCGAGCGCGGCGAACCGGAGCCTGCTTCGGGGGCTGATCGCCGTATCGGTGACCGCGAGATACAGCTGCGGGACGGCGACGGCGACGCCGGCGAACAGCAGTACCGCGATCACCGGCCCGTCACGAAGCGAGGTGCCGAACTGCCCCTCGAGGACGACCGAGACGGCGACCGCGAGGACGAACACCAGCAGCGAGCCGAAGAGAACGCGGCCTTCGCGATCGATCATACCGGGCGGTCAACGCGGAGCCGGGTCAACGTTGCGCTCGGTTGCAGTTTCGGCGACTGACGGCGTCGCAGTCGCGGGCGAGTCGGGTCCCGCACCGCCGACCCGCGGGACCGCTCGAGGGGGTCGATTTTTGTCGCTGGAGGGAAAGGACGGGAGCATGGACGTCGGACTCATGGTGACGGACTTCGGTGACACCGATCTCGCGGACGTGGCCGTCCGCGCGGAGGACAGCGGGTACGACGCCGTCTGGCTCGGCGAACTCTGGGGGACAAGCAGCGTCGTGCAGGCGACCGAGATCGCCTGTCGGACCGACGAGATCGACGTCGGGACCGCGATCGTGAACGTCTACTCGCGGACGCCGGCCGTCCTCGCGATGACCGCCGCCTCGCTCCAGGACGTCTCGGACGGTCGGTTCACGCTCGGCCTCGGAACGAGTACCGCGGCCGCCGTCGAGGGACTCCACGGCATGGCGTTCGACCGACCGGTGCGACGCGCCCACGAGACGATCGAACTGGTCCGCGAACTGACCGCGGGCACCGGCGATCCGGTCGACTACGAGGGCGAACTGCTCGAGTCGTCGGCGTTCCCGTCGATCGAGGTCTCGGTCCCGATCTACCACGCCGGGCTCGGCCCGGCCAACCGCCGGGTCGTCGGCCGACTCGCCGACGGCTGGATCCCGCACAACGTCCCGTTCTCGCGGCTCGAAACGGCCTTCGAGGAGGTCGCGGCGGCCGCGCGGGAGCGCGATCGCGATCCCGACGCGATCGAGATCGCGCCGTACGTGCCGTCGGCGGTCAGCGACGACCCCGACGAGGCTCGCGAGACGCTGCGCCGACACGTCGCCTACTACGTCGGCAGCGGTGAGGGGTACCGCCGGGCGGTCGCGACCGCGTTCCCCGACGAGGCTGACCGGGTCGCCGAGGCCTGGCGGGCGGGCGAGAAGAGCGCGGCGTCGGCCGCAGTGACCGACGCGATGCTTTCGGAGCTGGGGGTGGCCGGCACCCCCGAGACGGCTCGCGAGCGACTCCGGGACCTGGTCGCCGAGACCGGGATCGACCACCCGATCGTCGTCGTCCCCGAGCCCGCTTCCGACGACGTCGCCGAGGCGACGATTCGGGAACTCGCGCCCGACCGGCTGTAGACGGCTCGAGGGCGGGACGGACCTCCCGCGACTCGAGCGGTCGCGCGATCCGGCGGTCGACGCTGACCAGCGACCGCGAGGACCGCTATCTCGGACCGGCGACGGACGTCCGTCGTCGGTCCGCTACTCGAGCCCCACTCGACACCCGGTCTCGGCCGATTCGTAGGCGGCCTCGATGACGCGCAGGTCCGCCAGCCCGTCCGCGCCGTCGGGTTCGGGAGCGGTACCGGTCAGCACGCAGTAGCCGAAGTAGTCGAACTCCTCGCGGACCTCGTCGACCGAGGGGCCGGTGTACTCCATGCAGACGTCCCCGCTCTCGACGACCATCTCCTGTGGGACGACGCCGCCGAACGGCGACTCGATGTTGACCGTCCCGTCGGTGCCGATCAGCTCGAGCCGGCTGGTGGCGTGGGCGTCGAAACTGGCGGTACACGAGGCCGTCGCGTCCGTGTCGAACTCGAGCTGAACGGCGACGTGTTCGTCGACGGCCGCGAAGGGGTCGCCGCTCGAGTGCGTGGTCGCGTACACGCCCGTCGGCTCGCGATCGAGCAGGAACCGGATCGTGTTGAGCGGATAGACCCCGAGATCGACCAGCGCGCCGCCGCCGGCGAGGTCGGGATCGAGCCGCCACGTCTCGGGCCCCGCGGTCTCGAGCAGCGGGTTGGAGAAGCAGCCGTGGAGCTGGACGACGTCGCCGATGGCGCGCTCGCGGACGAGATCCCGCGTGCGCCGAACCGTCGGCTCGGTCTGGAGCCGGTAGGCCGTCATCAGGGTCACGCCGGTGTCGGCACAGGTGTCGACGACCTCGCGGGCGCGGTCGACGGTCGTCTCGAGGGGCTTCTCGCAGATGACGTGCTTGCCGCGGTCGGCCGCTGCGATCGCGTACCGTCCGTGGGTCGCGTTCGGGGTCGCGACGTAGACGGCGTCGTAGGCGGCCGCGTCCTCGCCCGCGAGGAAGGCGTCGTAGTCGACGACGGCCTCGACGTCGTAGGTCTCGGCGACGTCGCTGGCGTCGTCGGGGGAACTCGTCACCAGCGTCGTCGTCTCGCAGTACGTTCCCTCGGCGATCGCCGGCAGCGCGCGCCGGCGTGCGAAGCCGCCGACCCCGACGACGGCGAGTCGAACCGCGCCCGTCGCCGCCTCGCGCTCCCAGTCCCGTCGCGTGAAGTCCGCGAAGGCGTCCTCGAGTGCCATACCGTCGCTACGACGGCGAGCGAAAAGGCTCCAGTGTCCGGATCGCGGACTGTCTCGAACTCGCACCGATCGGTACCGCTGAACAACCGACGGCTCGTTTTCGATCGTTCCACCAGCCGATGGTATTCCCTCGGAACGCCATATCGAAGGAAAAAGTTATTCAATAATGCCCTCTGAGTTGTCGTTACTCACAGGTGACCCAGGATGGCTAACATGGAAACGGCGGAGCTGGAAACTGACCTGAGTTTGTTCAAATACGACAATCTGGAGCAGTTGCCGCCCCAGTATCGGGAGTTGTCGGAGTCGGAACGAACGGACCGGATCGAGGCGGCGCTTTCCGAGTTGGGCGACGACGTCGTGATTCTGGGGCACAACTACCAGCGACGCGAGATCGTCGAACACGCCGACTTCATCGGGGACTCCTACCAACTCTCGAAAGAAGCGGCGAACGCGGACGCCGAGTACGTGATCTTCGGCGGCGTGACGTTCATGGCCGAGAGCGCGGACATCATCACGGACGACGACCAGTCCGTGATCCTTCCGAGCATGGAGGCCTCCTGTCCGATGGCGGGAATGGCCGAGGCCCTGCAGGTCGACAGCGCGTGGGCCGAGATCACGGCGGCCGCGCCCGACGAGGAGATCATCCCGATCACCTACATGAACTCCTACGCGGACCTGAAGGCCTTCTGTGCGAGCCAGGGCGGGCTCGTCTGCACCTCCTCGAACGCCCACGAGGCCTTCGAGTACGCCTTCGACAGGGGCGACAAGGTCCTGTTCCTGCCAGACAAACACCTCGGGGAGAACACGGCCCACCGGCTGGGCATGGAAGACGAGATCGCCGAGTGGGACCCCTGGGATCCAGCGGGGAAAGACGCCGACGAGGTCGCGGAGAGCGACATCGTCCTCTGGGACGGCTACTGTCAGGTCCACGAGCGGTTCACCGCCGACCACATCGCCGAGATCCGCGCGGATCACCCCGACGCGAAGGTCGTCGTCCATCCCGAGTGTCGCCGCGAGGTCGTCGAGGCCGCCGATCGAGTCGGCTCGACGAGTACGATCTGCGAGACCGTCGAAAACGCCGACCCCGGCGAGACGTGGGCCATCGGCACCGAGATCCACCTCACGAACCACCTCCAGCGCTGGCACCCCGAGGTGAACGTCCTCCCGCTCTGTGGCGACGCCTGCATGGACTGCAACGCCATGCGCCAGATCGATCCGAACTACCTCACCTGGGTCCTCGAGGAGCTCGCTCGAGGCCGGGAACACAACGTGATCGAGGTCGCCCCCGAGGAGAAGGAACTCGCGGAAGTGGCGCTCGACCGCATGCTCGAGATCTGAGATGACCGAAACGGACACCAGCACGGCGACGACCGACGGCGAGGTCACGGACGTCCTCGTCGTCGGCAGCGGCATCGCGGGCTGTGCGGCCGCCCTGTCGGCCGCCCGGGAGGGCGCGGACGTACTGCTCCTGACGAAAGCGACCGAACCCGACGACGCCAGCACCGACTGGGCGCAAGGGGGAATTTCCACGACCCGTGGCGATCCCGACTCGCTCAAGGACGATATCATCGACGCCAGCGACGGCACCGCCGATCCCGACGCCGTCGACACGCTCGTCGAGAACGCGGCCGACGCCGTCGAGGACGTCCTCGTCGACACTCTCGAGGTCGACTTCGACGAGGGCGAGGACGGCGGCTTCGACTACACGCGCGAGGCGGCCCACTCCGAGTACCGCATCCTCCACGTCGACGCCGCCACCGGCACGCATATCCTGCGGCCGTTCCTCAACTATATCGACGATCACGAGCGCATCGAGGTCCGCCAGGACACGGCGGCGCTCGAGTTGATCACCGCCGAGGGCCGAATTCACGGCGTGGTAAGCGACGCGGAACCCGAGGGACACCCGATCTACGCCGGCGCGACGGTGCTGGCGACGGGCGGGATCGGCGCGCTCTACGGCCGATCGACGAATCCCGAGGGCGCGACCGGCGACGGGATCGCCATGGCCGCCCTCGCGGGGGCCGACGTCGAGGACATGGAGTACGTCCAGTTCCACCCGACGGCGTACGACGGCGACGACCCCTTCCTGCTCTCGGAAGCCCTGCGCGGCGAGGGCGCAGTGCTTCGCAACGGCGGTGTCTCCGAGTCTTTCGACTCGGAGGCTCGGAAGACGGAGTCTTCCGGTGGCGAGCGGTTCATGGAGGACTACCACCCGCAGGGCGATCTCGCACCCAGAGACGTCGTCGCTCGCGCCGTCGAAACGGAACGCGAGGAAACCGGCGCGGTCGTCCTCGACGTGAGCCCCCTCGAGTTCGAGGCGGAGTATCCCGCCATCGCCGAGAAGTGCCGGAATCGGGGCATCGAGGGCGACGAGATCCCCGTCGCGCCCTGCGAACACTTCCTGTGTGGCGGGATCGCCGTCGACGACCGCGGCCGCACGTCGCTCGACCGGCTCTACGCCGCCGGGGAGTGTGCCCGTACCGGCGTTCACGGCGCGAACCGGCTGGCCAGTACGAGCCTGCTCGAGGGGCTCGTCTGGGGATTGCGTGCGGGTGAAGATGCGACCGGATTCGATCCGGAGCCCGTCGAGGCGCCCGAACTCCGGAACCGCGATCCCGACCTGCCCGACCGGTTCGCCGCCGAGAAGTTCACTCGACTCACGCGGACGATGGACGAGTACCTCGGCCTCGAGCGCGACCCCGCGGAGATCGCCCGCGCGAGCGCCGTCCTCCGGCGGCTCAAGGGCGAGGTCGACGCCTACGTCCGCACCCGGACGACACGCAGCCTCTACGAACTGCGCAACGCAAGCGTCGTCGCGCTGTTGATCGCGCGCGCGGCGAGCGAGAACACAGAGTCGGTCGGCTGTCACTACGTCGTCGACGAGGAGCGACCGCCTCGAGCCTGACCGGACGAGGGGTCGCACGGGTCGACCACCGGCGGCCGTCGTCGACGAGTCGGACGGCCACTGCTACCAGTGCCCGTTCCGCTTTCGGAACCCTTGAAATCACCTGTGGAGAATGTCGAGCGTGGCCCGCGCTCGACTCTTCGCCTCCCTCTGTGGACTCGTCTTCTTCGTCAACCTCGCCAGAATCGTCTTCGCACCGCTGCTCGACGTGTTCATCGGTGAGTTCGCGATCGGCGAGGCGACGGCCGGCCTCATCGTGACGCTCGCGTGGGTCGGGAGCGCCTCGCCCCGACTGCCCACCGGGTGGCTGCTCACGAAGGTCCCGCGACACCACGTCGTGATCGCCGCCGGGACGATCCTCGCGGTCTCGTCCGGACTCGCCGCGACCGCGACGACGGTCCGTCACCTCATGATCGGCGCGTTCCTCATGGGGATCGCCTCCGGGGTGTACTTCGTCTCGGCGAACCCGCTGTTGAGCGAGCTGTACCCCACGCGGATCGGCCGCGTCATGGGTATCCACGGGGCCGCCAGCCAGCTCGCCGCGGTGGTCGCCGCCCCGTTCGTCGCGCTCGCCGTTCTCGTCGACTGGCGGCTCTCGCTGTGGGCGATCGCCGTTGGCGCGGCGGTCGTCACGGTCTACGCGTGGTACGCCGCGAGCGGGACCGAGATGCCGGCGGCGGGACGGGACGACCGCGACTTCGTCGCCGGCGCGCTCTCGGAGTGGCGGATCATCGTGACGGCGCTTGCCATCGTCGGCGCTGCGTCGTTCGTCTGGCAGGGCGTGTTCAACTTCTACGAACTCTACATGCAGTCGAAGGGGCTCTCCGACCGCGCCGCGGGGACGATGCTCACGGTCGTCTTCGCCGCCGGGGTGCCCGCGTTCTTCTTCGGCGGCGACCTGGCCGACCGGCTCCCGAAGGTCCCGTTCCTGCTCGGGATCGTCGGTGCCTTCGCCGCCTGCCTGCTCGCGCTCACCGCCGTCGACGGACTGGTCGTGCTGGTCGCGCTCTCGGCGGTCATCGGGTTCGTCATCCACACGCTGTTCCCGGCCACGGACACGTATCTCCTCGACACGCTCCCCGACTCCGCGCGCGGTAGCGCCTACGCCGTGTTCAGTTCCGCGTGGATGCTCACGCAGGCACTCGGCTCGTCCGCGCTGGGGCTGTTCATCGAGCGGGGGTACACCTACGACGCCGTCTTCGCCGCCGCGGCGCTCGTTCTCGCCGCCACGATCGCGGCCCTCGTCGCCCTCGAGCGGACGGGCCGGCTCCCCGAGTAGTCAGTGGATCGCGGCGAACCGGTCGGTCTCGAGTCCGAATCGCGCCGAGCGGATCGCTTTTTTGCCGGGCGCTCACAGACTCCCGTATGATCACCGACGCGCAGGTCGAACGCTGGCTCCGCGAGGACGTGGGCCACCACGACGTGACCAATCGTGTCCCCGGCGAGACGACCGGGCGACTCGTCGCGAAGGAGTCGGGCGTTGCCGCCGGCCTCGAGGCCGCCGAAGCCGTATTCGACTACCTCGACGTGACCGTGACCGACCGCCTCGAGGACGGAACCGAGATCGAACCCGGCGACGAACTCTGCCGGGTCGACGGACCGGCACGGGACGTGTTGCGGGGGGAACGCGTCGCCGTGAACCTCGCGGGCCACGCGTCGGGGATCGCGACGCGGACGCGCGAGGCAGTCACCGCCGCGCGGTCGGAAGCCGACGACGTCGCCGTCGCCGCGACCCGCAAGACTACCCCCGGCCTCCGCGGGGTCGAGAAACGGGCGGTCGTCGCGGGCGGCGGCGACACCCACCGGCTCGATCTCTCCCACATGGTCATGGTCAAGGACAACCACGTCGCCGAGCTTGGCCTCGAAGAAGCGATCGCTCACTTCGAGGAGCGAACGTCGTTCGCGACGAAACTCGACGTGGAGGTCGAGCGCGTCGCGGACGCCCCGCGTGCGGCCGCAGCGGGTGCCGATATCGTCCTGCTGGACAACATGACGCCCGACCGGACGCGGGACGCGGTCGCGGAACTCGCCGACTACGACGGCGTGCTGGCCGAGGCCAGCGGCGGGATCACCGTCGCGGACGTGCCCGACTACGCCGCCACCGGCGTCGACGTGATCTCGATGGGGTCGCTGACTCACTCGGCGCCGTCGCTGGATCTCTCCTTCCGAACCGGAACCTGACGCCCGCTTACTCCTCGCTCCAGGCCTGTACGTCCGACTCCTCGAGAAAGAGCGAGGGATCGTCGTGGGAGAAGGTCACCCGGCCCGCGACGGGGTCGGCCGCCACGTGAACCAGCAGTTCCGCCTCGAGCAGCGCGGTTTCGAAGACGGACCGACACGCCGTGATATCGTAAACCAGCGGGACGAGGACGGCCGTCTCGGTCTCCTCGTCGCGTTCGACCGCGAGCGCCACCCGCCGGTCGCCGTCCCCCTCCTCGAGGGGCCGGTAGTAGACGTCGGCCGCGGCAATCGTCACGTCGCCGTCCTCGATCAGGCCCTCGACGAGTTCGTACGCCGACTGCGAGACCGCGACGTCGAGTCCGGTTCGGTCGTCGCTCTCGACCGGCGAGACGTCGGCCGGTTCGAGGACGACGGCGTCCCACCCTTCCTCGCGGTACTCCTCGGCGATTTCGGCCGCGTCCTCGAGGAGGTCGTCCCAGGCGGCGTCCGTCCCCGCCGATCCGCCGGCCGACTCCGAGCCGTCCGCCGTCATCGCCGCCCCTCCGGTCGCGTTCGTGTCGTCATGCCTGGGGAAACGACACGGAGACGAAAAACGTTACCTCACTTCGGCAGCCGTCGTGTCGATCGGGGAATTATTACGAACCGGCGCGTCGAACCGACGCGTATGTCCGCCCGTGATGACTCGGGAAACGAGCGCAAACCGTTTCCGAGACGACTGGCCGAACTCGGCGTCTCGATCGTCGTCCTGACCGGCGTGACGGTCGTGGTCGGCTACGGCGGCTGGGCCGTCCTGACGCTGCTCGCGAAACTCGGCGGCCCCGACCCGAAGACGGCCGACGGGGACCCTCTCAGGGAACGGCTGCTGGCCTGGCCCGACCGGAACCGCGAGTTCATGCGAAACGACGGTCGGGGGGTCCTCCCGCTGAAACCGTAGCCAGACGCGGACGGTCGACTCGCTCCGTCACGGTCCGGACTGCACGTCGTCGACCGAACCGACAGTCGCATCGCCGACCAGCGCGTCCTCGAGCGCCGCCCGAACGGGGCCGGGATCGGCCGGCCCGCCCGCCCCCGTGACGGTACCGACCGACGCCGGCTCGAGCGAGAGGTCGAGGGCGTCGTAGACGCCTTCGAGAACGTCCGCGAGCGCCGACCGGTTCGCGACGAGGACGACGCCCGCGACGAGCGCGGCGTCCTGCCGGACCCGCTGGGCGATCCCGACGAGTTTCCGTCGCCCGCCCTCGGTCCCGTCCGCGGCCGACAGCGAGTGGGTCCCGGGACAGAACGCGTCGTCGGGCTCGCCCCTGACCGCGTCACAGCCCAGCCCCTCGAGCGCGCGCTCGACGGCGGCCGTGGCGCGCTCGTAGCGGTCGGTCGTCCCCCGCCGATACTCCTCGACCGGCTCCGCGCGGGCGAAAGCCAGCGTCGTCTCGCCGTCGTAGGCGACCGCCCGCCCGCCGACCGACCGCTCGATCGGCGGGAAGCCCCGGTCGTCGGCCGCCTCCCGGGCGCGGTCGTAGCCCTCGCGTTCGGCGTCCCGACGACCGAACGCGACCTGTCGGTGGGGAACCCAGACCCGGACGGCGGGTTCGTCGTCGGCGGCGCTCGCGAGCAGTCGCCGGGTCGCGTCGCGATCGGCGTCGATCGAGTCGGCCCGTCCGCGAAGCACGCGCATACCGGTCGTTCGACTCGGTGGGTCTAAACGGTCACGCCACCCAGCGTCGGACGATCGATGGTCGTCACGCTCCCCGCAGCAGTCCTGAACCAGTACGAGCGCGTCTCGCTGTACAACTCGCCGTACCCCGCCCACGACGGCGGCTGTGCGATCGATTGCTATCCCGGGACGCGTTCCGACGGGCGGACGACCGCCGCGCCGAGCCCGATCGCCGGCACCGTCCGGGAGACCCGCACCGTCCGCGCACCGCCGAAACCCTACGCGCCCGACCACGACCACCTGATCCTGCTCGAGCCCGCGGCCTCGAGCCCGCTGGCCGGCCTCACGGTTCGAATCCTCCACGTCGAGCCCGCCGTCGCGGCCGGCGATCGCGTCGAGCGGGGCGACTCGCTGGGACGGCTCGTCCGCGCGGGCTTTTTCGCACCGTGGGTCGACAATCACCTGCACGTCGGGTTCCGTGGGCCGGACCAGAACCCCTACCGGGCGTCGGGGTCGCTCCCGATCGAACTCGGGGTATCGGTCCGGCCGCTCGAGTGGGACGGCACCGGCCGGGTCGTCTCGACAGGGGCGACCTACGCGATCCTCGATTCGCCGGTGCATCCGAACCCCGGCGCGGAATTCGCCGGCGTCCAGGCCGACGATGGCGGCGTCCTCGACGGCGGACTTCCACACTACGACGGCGGCGGACTGCTCGAGCACGGCGAGTCCCTCGAGGTCGACGAGCCGACCGAAACCGTCGTCTCGCTGAACGGCGACCGACTCGGCGTCGCGACCGGCCGGACGATCGCGTGGGACGACGTGACCGTCACGGTAAACGACGAGCCGATCGCCGGGCTGTCGCTGTTCTGTGCCCGCGACGGCGCGTTCGGCGCGAAGTTGATCCGTCCCGACTTCCCCCTCGCGGTCGGTGCGGACGTTCGGGTGCGGGTCCGCTCGAGTGCCGAGTGCTGATCGGCGGCCGTCTCCGATCACCGGCCCACGAATCAACGGCGGACAACGGGGCGGCCTGGAAACGTAGCTGTCAAGAGCGTCGCCGAGCGACGGACGGTCATGACCGAAGACGCGCCGACGGAGGACATGCTCGAGGAGTTCGACGACCGGGAGAGCATGCTGCAGTACTTCCTCGACGAGAACCAGGAGTTCCTCTCGTGGCTCGGGACGAGCATCGACCACGTCGGCGACGGGACGATGACGATGTCGATCCCTTACGACGAGAAACTGACGAACACGCGGCCCAACGCCGCCGACGACGAACGGGCGGACATGCACGGCGGCGTCGCCGCGACGCTGATCGACACCGTCGGCGGGCTCTGCCTGCGGACGGCCATGGACGACCCCTTCGGCGCGCGGATCGCGACGATCAACCTGAACCTCAACTACCTCCGGCCGGCGACGGGGGATCTCGTGGCGACGGCGGACGTCGTCCGTGTCGGCGGCAGCGTCGGGGTCAGCGAGATCGTCGTCGAGAGTACGACGCCCGACGGGGAAGCCCACGAGGTCGCGATCGGGCAGGGCGCGTACCGGGTGTTCCGGAGCGACTGATCCCGGTTTCGACCGTCGGCTGTTCTCTCGCTCTTTCCGATCCGACTGCCGATCGGCGCGCCTACGAGTCGGCGGTCAGTATCCGCAGTCGGGCGACGAACGCGACGGTCACGAGCCCGAAGGCGAGCGCCGGCAGGACCGCACTCGCCGAGACGTAGTACCAGAAGGCGTACGCGCTGCCCGCCGCACCGAGCAGGTACACCGGCAGTAACCGCCGTTCGTTCATTCGGCTGCTCCCCCCGCCGTCGACCCGCCGCTCGAGCGGCCCGCGGTCGTCGCGAGCGCCGATCGAATTCCGCACATGCCCGTGCGTTCGACCGACTGTGGGAAACAGCTTCGGATCGGCGGCCGGCGGCCGATCTCCGTCCGCTCGAGGACGGTCGCGTTCTCGCCGGGAGCGATGAGCGGGTCCTCGGCTCTCGGCGGTGCAGCGGACTCGTACGGTGTACTATCCCGATCCCGGTGGGACTCAGAGCGGCTCGCGGTCCCACCGACAACGACGGACGGGAGACCGTATCAGCCGTCGGCGGATACCATCCGCAGCCGAACGACGAGATAACCCGCGACGACGGCGAACGCGCCGGCGTACAGCCACGTGCCGTTCGTCACGGCGTAGGTGAACGCGACGGCGTTGAGCGCGATGCCGATCAGATACAGCGGGCGCAGTCGCCGCCGGTTCACGTGCCATCACCGTCCGTCGCCGACTCGAGGGGCGGACCGTTCGACCCGCCGTCGAGTCGCGATCGCGCGTCTCTCATGGGTGTCCCTTGGACCGACGGCCGTGAAAAGGCGAGGGCCCGGGCGAGCAGCCGTCGACGGACGATCACGCGAACGCGATCTCCGCGCTCGGCTCGACCTCGCCGAACAGCCACGCGGCGTGATCCAGCGCGTACTCGCGGTGGCCGTCTTCGATCGCGCCGATGCAGTCCTCGAGCATGATCGGCCGGAAGTCCCGCAGCCCTGCGCTACCGCCGGTGTGGAGGACACAGACGTTCGCGAGCGTGCCACAGATCACCAGATCGCCGATCCCGCGGGCGTTCAGCCACCCCTCGAGTTCGGTGTTGTAAAAGGCGTCGTAGGTATGTTTCTCGATCACGTGATCCCCGTCTTCGACGGTCAGTTCGTCGACGATCTCTGCCTCCCAGGTGCCCTCGAGGACGTGTTCGCCCCACTGGTCGAACTCGTCGTAGTAGTGGGCGTCGTCGAACTGCTCCGGCGGGTGGACGTCGCGGGTGAAGATCACCTGCGTCCCGGCCTCGCGGGCGCGCTCGAGGAGATCGGCGATCGGCTCGATGACCGCCTCGCTGCCCGGCGCGTACAGCGAGCCGTCCGGATGACAGAACCCGTTTTGCATGTCGACGACCACGACTGCCGTGCGATTCGGCTCGAGTTGCATGGCTATGCCGACGGTACGTGCGGGATCGTGAAAACGTTCGTGCCGGTCTCGAGGGGGTCGTCGACCGCGATCGCCAGTGCGGCAGTCGGTCGGATTCGCCCCGCTCGATACCGACTGCGAGGTCTCCCGTCAGACGGACCGCTGTCGGTCAGTGCCGGTGGAACCGCGACCGCTCTGTAGTCCCACCGGGACGTCGGCACAGCAAACCGTATGAGACGGACGGCGATTCGTCCGACTGTCGCTCGCCGCGGGTGGGGCATGCGGCGTAACCATTGTCCTTTTTACATTCCTGTTCCAACGGATACCTATCACATCGTATGAGATCGACCTCCGCCCGTTCGTCCGTCGCCCTCTTCGCAGTCGTCCTCGCCGCAGTGTTGGTAACCGGCGGGATCGCCGGACCGGTCGTGGCGACGGCCCCGACCGCCGACTCGAGTACAGCGATCGACGCCTCGCCCGCCGCCGAGTCGCTCGCCGCCTCGAGCGCGGCGACGGGAACGCAAACCGATCGTCCCGCCGACCCCTCGACCGAGGACACCGTCGGCTACGTCGAGGGCTACTGGTACGACGACGAGCTGCCGGTCGACGACCGCGGTGACGCCGTCGTCGACGAGTCCGAACTCGACGCCGTCGTCTACCGGTCGATGGCCCGCGTCGAAAAGATCCGGAACCTGACCTTCGAGGAGGGCGTCGACGTCGACGTCGTCTCCCGCTCGGAGTACCGGGACACCAACGAGGAGCGGTTTACCAACGTCACCGATGCCGACCGTCTCGAGGGGAACGTCGGGTACGAGGCGCTGTTCATGGTCGACCGTGACACCGACGCGATCGACTCGATGCGGTCGGTCTACGGCGGTGCCGTCGCCGGCTACTACGATCCCGAAACCGACGAGATCGTCATCGTCTCGGACAACCCCGAGACGCCCGAACTGGACGAACTCACGCTCGGTCACGAACTCGTCCACGCCCTCCAGGATCAGCGGTTCGACCTCGAGTCGCTCGAGGGAACGACCCAGGACAGCGAAACCGCGAAAAACGGTCTCGTCGAGGGCGACGCCAGCTGGGTCGAAAACGAGTACGAGCGCCGGTGTGGTACCGACTGGGACTGTCTCACGCCCAGCGGTAGCGACGGGCAGGGCGACGTCGGCGACGTCAACTGGGGGATCTACTTCAGCATCTACCAGCCCTACAGCGACGGGCCCGCCTACGTCGACCACCTGCGCGAGCAGGGGCCGGGCTGGTCCGCGGTCAACGCCGCCTACGACGACCCGCCGACGACCACGTCGGCGGTGATCAACCCCGGAACCGAGCGCGAGCCGGCGACCGTCCCGGTGCCGGACCGCTCGAGCGAGGACTGGCGACAGCTCCAGGTCGACGGCGAGGTGGCAAACGACACCGTCGGCGAGGCGGGGGTGGTCGCGATGTTCGCCGCCGGCGCGGTCGACCGGAACCGCGAGTCGGTGATCAGCGCCGAGGACTTCTTCGGCGCCGACCTCGGGGAGTACGACTACGACCAGCCAGCCACCGACGGCTGGGCCGGCGACCAACTGGTCGTCTACACGAACGACGACGCCGACGCCGGCAGCGGCCCCGGAGCGGCCGGCGACGCCGGCTACGTGTGGCGAACGCAGTGGGACACGGCCGACGACACCGAACAGTTCGTCGACGCCTACGGGCAGTTGCTCGCGACCCACGGCGCGGAATCAGTCGATGGTCGCCAGGACACCGCCGTCATCGAGGACGGCGGCTACGCCGGCGCGTACTACCTCGAGCGAAACGGGACCACGGTGACGATCGTCCGCGCGCCGTCGGTCGCGGAACTGCCGAACGTCGAGGCCGGTGCCGCGCCGAAGGGCGACGGCGAACTGCTGACCCTCGAGGAGGGAGCCGAGACCGTTCCCGGCTTCGGCGTCGGGGTCGCGGCGATCGCGCTCGCGCTGGCGGCGGTCGTCGCCCGCGTCGCCGCCGGCCGCGGACGGAACTGACCTTCGCGCGAGTACCGATCCGGTTGCCCGACCGATGGCTCTTTGATCGCGTCGCCGAATAGCTACCCAATGCCTCGAGTGCGGCTGTTCGCCGTCCTCGCGCTCGTCGTCCTCTCGGGCTGTGCCGCGCCCGGCGCGTCCGACGGGTTCGACACCGACCGCGACCTCGGCTACGTCGACGGCTACGCCCACGACGACGTCTTCGCGTTCGAGACCGGCGACGGCCTCACCGAGTCCCAACTCGAGGCCGTCACGTACCGCTCGATGGCCCGGATCGAGGTCGTCCGCGGGCTCAAGTACGAACGCGACGTCGACATCGAGATCGTCTCCCGGGACGAGTACCGCGCGCAACGGGCGGCGAGCCGCGGGAACGGCTCGGCGTTCCGGAACGAGGTCTGGCGCGGTGCCTTCCTCGTCGACGGCGGGACCGACGTCGACCGGGTGTTCGACGACCTCTACGCCGATTCGATTCAGGGCTACTACGTGAACGATCGGATCGTTATCATCGCCGACGACACCGACGAGGTCCGGATCGATCGGCGGACGCTGGTCCACGAACTGACCCACGCCCTCCAGGATCAGCACTTCGGCATCGGTCGCGAGAGCGAGACGATCGACGGTCTGCGCGCCGAGAACGGCCTGCTCGAGGGGGAGGCGGGGTACGTCCCCACTCGGTACGATCGCCGCTGTAGCGGGGAGTGGCAGTGTCTGCCGGATCCACAGCCGCCGGCGGCCAGCGGCGAGGCGCTCACCCAGCGGTCGTTCACCGCCGGGCTCTTCCTCTCGATCTACGCCCCCTACGCCGCGGGACCGCCGTTCGCCGCCGATCTCCACGATCGGGGCGGCTGGGACGCGATCGATCGCGCCCACGACGACCCGCCCCGGAGTACCGCACAGTTGCTTCACCCCGAGCGGTATCCCGAGACCGAGCCGGTCGCCGTCGAGTTGGGAGACCGCTCGAGCGACGGCTGGGAGCCCGTCACGGACGGCGGCGAACCGCGGACGGAGACGATCGGCGAGGCGACGCTGTTCGCGACGCTGTGGGAAAACGGCGTCGTCGACCGGCCGCTCACCCGCGGTGCGGGCGCGCTATCGCCGTACAATTACACCCATCCGGCCACCGCGGGCTGGGCCGGCGACGGGTTACAGGTGTACCGGGCGACCGACGGCACCGACCGGACCGGGCACGTCTGGCGACTCGCGTGGGAGGATTCGGCCGACGCGCGCGAGTTCGCCGACGCCTATCGGCGACTCCTCGAGAACCGGGGAGCCGAACGAATCCGAGCCGCGGGTGAGGGCGTCTACCGCATTCCCGACGGCGAGTCGTTCGCCGGCACGTATCGCGTTACCGTCACCGGTGATCGCGTCGAGATCGTCGGCGCGCCGACCGTCGACGCCCTCGCGGCGATCCGTCCCGCGGAGGCGGACGCACGTGAGCCACCGGCGGCGCTCGAGGGGGCGAGCCGACCGCTGTCGGCCGGCCCGCCGGCCCCGACACCGGTGACGCCGGACCCCGTCGCGGCGCCGTAGACGGGCAGCTTTTTTGTCTCCCGCGGGAAACCGACGATATGTCAAATCCGTTCGGAACCGTTCTCCCCGAGGCGATTCTCGAGGGGGAGGCCACCGACGCTTACTTCGAGCGCACGCGAGCGACGCTCGAACACGCGGACAAGAACCCACACGTCGTCGCCGAAGTCACCGCCGACCAGTTTCCGACCGGCGAGTTCGACGTCTTCACCGGTGTGAAAGACGTCGCGACGCTGTTCGAGGGTCGCGACGTCGACGTCGACGCGCTCCCCGACGGCCAGCTGTTCGACGGCGGCCCCGTCTGCCGGATCGAAGGTCCCTACCTCGAGTTCGCCGAACTCGAGACCTCGCTGCTCGGATTCTGCTCACAGCCCAGCGGCTTCGCGACGGCCGCGCTCGAGGCGCGGCTGGCCGCGCCGGAGTCGCTCGTCCTCTCGTTCGGTGCGCGCCACGTCCACCCCTCGATCGCGTCGACGGTCGAGCGGGCCGCGCTGCTGGCCGGACTGGACGGCTTCTCCCACGTCGCGGCCGGCGAGATCCTGGACCGGGAGGCCGGCGGCACGATGCCCCACGCGCTCATGTTCTGTTTCGGCGAGGGCAACCAGGCCGACGCCTGGACCGCCTTCGACGAGGCCGTCGGCGCGGACGTGCCCCGCATCGCGCTGGTCGACACCTTCTGGGACGAGAAAAGCGAGAGCCTGCTGGCCGCCGAGACGCTCGGCGACGATCTCGACGGCGTCCGGATCGACACCACCGGATCCCGACGGGGCGACTTCCGACACATCATCCGCGAGGTCCGCTGGGAACTCGACGCCCGCGGCCACGAGGACGTCGACATCTTCTGTAGCGGCGGGCTCACACCCGACACGATCCGCGATCTACGTACCGTCGCCGACGGCTTCGGCGTCGGCAGCCACATCACGGGCGCCGATTCGGTCGATTTCAGCCTCGACATCGTCGAAATAGAGGGCGACCCGATCTCCAAACGGGGCAAGCTCTCGGGGGTCAAGGACGTCTATCGGACCGCTGACGGCGGCCACCACGTCGCACTGGCCGACCGCGACGGCCCCGACGAGGGCGAGTCGCTGCTCGAGCCGCTACTCCGGGACGGCGAGGTCGTCCGGGAGTTCGACCTCGAGGCGGCGACCGATCGCTGTCTGGCGGACGCCGCTGCCGTCGACTTCGACCCGGCACTCGAGGAGTAGTTCCGGGCGACAGCCGTCGCTTCGCGTTCGAGACGGATCGATCGTCGGAAAACGACGCGGCTCTATATCTCTTCGATGCTGCCGTCGGCCTCGCGCTCGCGGAAGACCTGGCCCTCGAACAGCGTCACGACGACGTCGTCGTTCTGCCAGGCCCCCGGTGCGAGCTTCGCCTTCCGACACGTGCGGTCGAGGTACTCGCGAGCGCTCCAGTCGTTCTCGACGGGCACCGTCGGGTAGAGCCAGCCGCCCTCGCCGCCGTCGATGGCGACGCCGTGGGTACCGAGTTCGAGGTCGGCCAGCGGATCGTCCGTCAGCAGGACGTTCTTGACCGTACAGACCGACACCGTGAGGTTCGGCAGCTCCGAGGGGCTGACCTCGGAGCCACAGGAGTCCTCGCTGGCGGCCTCGATCGCCGCGTCGACGATGACGTGGCCGAGCTGGTCGTCCGAGTGGTAGCCCCCCGCACAGCCCCGCAGGCTCCCCCGGCCGCGAGTCGACTCGAGGCGGACGAACGCGCCGGTCCGCTCGTAGAAGGCCTCGCGCATGCTGCCCGGTTGTTCTCGTTGCCCGTGTTGTACGTAAGATTCGACGGATTCGCGCGCGAGTTCGACCGCGCGAGCCCCGTCTTCGTAGGAGAGGTCGACGCCCTGTCGCTGGGACATACAGATGGACAAGGGGATAGTCGTCCTAAAACGCTTCCATTCGTCGCTGGGTGGTTTTTGAGTCCCCGACCGAGGGACTTATTCGCCCCACGAGCCTACGTCGAGTGGGAGAGAGAGCCCGGCCGCCGCGATGGTCGCACCGGCGACGGTACGACCACCTCACGTGAGCCATCCCCTCGGGATGTGTCACGCTATAACGTTGCCCGTCCCTCCGGGACGCGCAACGCTCGCGAGGAAAGTCCCCCCACCTGTTCGGGCAGGTGACCGGACGCAAGTCCGGAGCGGGAGACCGCTGGCTCTGGAACAGAAACGACACGTCTCGGCCCGACCGATGACGCGTGCGAACCCGACCGAGAGGAAGGGGAGTTGACCCGCAGAGGGTTGCGCGGTCCTCCGGACCGCGAAACGTGAGGCGGCGCGAGCCGCCGAACCGGCGAGCGGCAACCGCCGCGAGCCGCGTGCGGTCGTCAAACCGTGGTTCGAATCCGCGGGTCACGCTCGCCGTGATCGACCGCACACGGACGGCCGAGGACCGATGGAACGGCGAACCCTCACCGGTGCAAGTCCGCGCCGTGGTAGCCCGAACGCCCCGCGGCACCGCCGCGGACGGCGCGGACGCTCAGCCGAATGCCGGGCCGAACAGAAGGGGGCTTACTCCTCTCACCCAATTTTGTACTCGAGCGGCCGCTATCCTCGCAGAAACCTCCGACAAAAGTCATATATTCGCTGTCACGCTCGGTTCTAATATGAACAGCCGCGAAGTCGTCGTCTATCTCGGGGCCATACTGCTGGCGTTCGTGGGGGTACTCGTAGCTGGTTTTGTGGCGTATGTCCTCGAGTTCAACTCAGACATGGTGGAGATCGCAATGTTGCTCGTGTTCTACGGGATCGCACTCGGCGGCGGCCATCTGTACCTCGCGCTCCGAAACGGGGGCAGCGACGTGCCACCGTCTGTACGATGGCGATATCTCGCGGTTCTCATCATCCTCCTCGTCGCAGGTGCTGCACTCGCCGTTACCGGTGAGCAGACCATCGCAACGATCGAACTCAGGACAATCGGACGGGCCGTTATCGGCGTGATGATCGTCGGCTACGTCCTGACTGAAGCCGTCGACGGCTATCGGACGGTTCGCTCGAGTTGATTCGCCAATTTCCGCGGACACGTTTCATCGACATCAGCCGCTCGCTTCGCTCACGGTTTGGTGTCGGTAGATGCGTCCTGACGGAGTCCAACGCGAACGAAGTGAGCGTTGGGCACGTCAGGACCGAACGCAAGAGCGAGTGCTGAACGACGTGAAGCACTCGCGATAAGTGAGCGTCCTGACGGAGATTTGAACACGCCGAGACGTTCCGGGTCGCTCACGTCGTTCGCTCCCGGTCGTCGGCGCTTCGCGCCGACTGCTCGAGGAATCTTCGATCCCTCGCTGGCTGCGACTCGTCTGCTCAAATCTCCGTGTTGGTGTTTCCTTCAGCACAGACTGCTCGCTGCGCTCGCAGTGTTGTGCTGAAGAGAAACGTCCTGACGGAGATTTGAACTCCGGTCCCTGGCTCCGCAAGCCAAGAGGATAGTCCACTACCCTATCAGGACTCATCTCTTCATACCCCGGTGAACATTAAAGCCCTTTCGAAAGGCACCCGTCGTCGTCCCTGATTCACACGGTCTGGACGTGAAGATTTAAATACAGAACCGCGGCCAGTCGAGGGCGTGACTCCCCACTGGCATCCCCTCGAGCGAGCGGCCGACTGCGGCGGTTCGACGCGGCCGAAACCGCCCGACGGAACCGGATTTGTGACCGACGGCTCTCGTCGGAGCGGACGCCGAATGGATAACGCTTATGCGCGGGCTACCCATGCACGAGCATAGAATGAGCGACATCGAGGGCGTATACGAGGACCTCGAGGCCGACGTCTCCCTCGAGGAGTTTCGCGAGGCCGTCGAGGCGAAAGTCGAGCAGATGGGTGGGCTCGCGGACGAGGAGACGGCGGCGATGCTCATCGCTCACGAGATCGGCGAGAGCGAGGTCGGCGGAATCGCCGACATCGAGCCCGGCATGGAGGAGGCGAAGTTCGTCGCCAAGGTGATCTCGATCGGTGAGAAGCGCACCTTCGAACGTGACGGCGAGGACGAGGACGGCCAGGTCGTCAACGTCGAGGTCGCCGACGAGACCGGCTCGGTGCGGGCCGCCTTCTGGGACGACCACGCCGAAGCTGCGATCGGGGAACTCGAGGAGGGACAGGTCCTCCGGATCAAGGGCCGCCCCAAGGAGGGCTTTTCGGGCGTCGAGATCAGCGTCGACGACGTCGAACCGGACGAAGACACCGAGGTCGAGGTGCAGGTCTCGGACACCTACGCGATCGAGGACCTCTCGCTCGGCCTCTCGAACGTCAACCTCGTCGGCCTGCTGCTCGACACCGACAGCGTCCGCACCTTCGATCGCGACGACGGCTCCGAGGGGAAGGTCTCGAACCTCGTGCTGGGGGACTCGACCGGCCGGATCCGCGTCACGCTGTGGGACGAACGGGCCGACCTCGCGACCGAACTCGAGGCCGGGACGACCGTCGAGGTCGTCGACGGCTACGTCAAGGAACGCGACGGCCAACTCGAGTTACACGTCGGCAACCGCGGTGCGGTCGAGGAAGTCGACGAGGAGGTCGAATACGTCCCCGAGAGTACGCCGATCGAAGACGTCGAGATCGACCAGACGGTCGACCTCGCGGGCGTCGTCCGTTCGGCGGACCCCAAGCGGACCTTCGACCGCGACGACGGCTCGGAGGGTCAGGTTCGCAACATCCGCGTCCAGGACGCGACGGACGACATCCGCGTGGCGCTGTGGGGCGAGAAAGCCGACATCGATATCGGGCCCGGCGACGAGGTCGCGCTCGGCGACGTCGAGATCCAGGACGGCTGGCAGGACGACCTCGAGGCCTCCGCGGGCTGGCAGTCGACGGTGACGGTCCTCGAGTCCGACTCGGGGGCGGCCGGCGAGGGGGGTGCTGACAGCTCGAGCGACGAGAACGCCGGCCTGTCCGCGTTCGCCGGCGACGGGAGCGCGGCCGACGGTACCGGCACGACGGACTCGACCGGCGACGGCGATTCGGCGGCCGAAACCGCTGCCGCTGACGGCGCTGCCGCCGAATCCGGCGAGCCGGCCGACGGCGAAGAACTCGAGTTTACGGGCGTCGTCGTGCAGGCCGGCAGCCCGGTCGTTTTGGACGATGGAGAGACGACGATGAGCGTCGCGACCGACGTCGACGTCGGTCTCGGCGAAGAAGTAACCGCCCGAGGGGTCGTCCGCGACGGTCGTCTCGAGGCAAACGACGTGTTCTGAGGTCGCGAGCAACCTCATCGGCCGCCTAGGAAAAGCGTTAAGGGAGTTAGCTTCGCCTATGATTATATGAACGTCGAACTCCCGTTCGCCCCGGTGGATACGATCATCCGGCGGAACGCGGGCGATCTTCGGGTGAGTGCCGACGCGTCGAAGGAACTCGCAACGCGGATCCAGGAACACGGGAGCGACCTCGCGATCGACGCCGCCGAGGAGGCGACGGCGGACGGTCGCAAGACGCTGATGGCCCAGGACTTCGGCGTCGGGACGGTCGTCGACAAGGACGACCTCGAGTTGCCGGTCGCACCGGTCGACCGCATCGCGCGACTCGAGATCGACGACCGATATCGCGTCTCGATGGACGCCCGGGTGGCACTGGCCGACATCCTCGAGGACTACGCCGACAACGTCGCCCGCGCGGCGGCGATCCTCGCACGCCACGCCGACCGGCGAACGATCACCGACGACGACATCGAGACCTACTTCTCGTTGTTCGAGTGAGCAGATGCAGTTCGGCTACAGCGAGGTCTGTCTCGCACACGATCCCGGTTCGCGCCACCCCGAGTCGCCGGACCGGCTACGGGCGATCCGCAAGCGGCTCCAGAAGAAACACGGCGTCGAGTACGTCGAGGCCGACCCCTGCGACCTCGACGCGATGGCGACCGTCCACGAGCGCGACTACCTCGAGTCGGTCCGGGAGTTCTGTGCCGACGGCGGCGGCAGCTGGGATCCCGACACCACCGCCGTCGAGGAAACGTGGGACGCGGCCGCCCGAAGTGCGGGGCTGGCTTGCTGGGCCGCCGAAACGGCTCTCGAGGGCGCAACGGGCCGCGAAACACCCTTCTCGATCGGCCGTCCGCCGGGCCATCACGCGGTCTACGACAACGCGATGGGGTTTTGTTTCGTCAACAACGTCGCCGTCGCCGCCCAACACGCACTCGATCACGACGCCTACGACGTCGATCGGGTCGCGATCCTCGACTGGGACGTCCACCACGGCAACGGCACGCAGGACATCTTCTACGACCGCGGTGACGTCTTCTTCGTCTCGCTGCACGAACAGGGGCTCTATCCGGGCACCGGCGATATCGACGAGACCGGCGAGGGCGACGGCGAGGGGACGACGATGAATATCCCGATGCCGGCCGGCACCGACGACAGCGAGTATCTCGCCGCCGTCGACGGCCCGATTGCCGCCGCGCTCACCGACTTCGATCCCGATCTCCTGTTGACCAGCGCGGGCTTTGACGCCCACCGTCACGACCCCATCTCGCGGATCCGACTCTCGACGGAGGCCTACGCCCTGTTGAGCGACCGGGTTCGAACCCTCGCGGAAGAGACCGACGCCGCGCTCGCTTTTATCCTCGAAGGGGGCTACGGGCTTGACGTCCTCGCCGACAGCGTCGCGATGGTCCACGAGACCTTCGACGGCCGTGAACCGATCGAGCCCGACGACGAGCCCGACGACAACGCCGAATCGACCCTCGAAGATGTCCTCGAAGCACACGACCTCGATGTCGAACTGGACGACTGCTACTATAGTAGCTCTTGAAACGATTCACACACCGACACAACGCTGTCCTGCGATCGGGCGTGCATTGACTTTCAAGAGCTACTACAGCGCTCCGGCTCAGGGCCGGGGCTCGAAATAGGCTGCAAGTTCCGCCCCGAACTCTCCGAGCAACGCAGTGATGTCGTCACCGACCAGCACCTCGTAGCCGTCCTCGAGCGCCGTCTCGACGTGTGTTCCCAGCCCCACGTCGAAGAGCCGGTCGCTCTCGAGGAACTCGCGGGCGGTCGTAAACTCCCGCTCGCGCTCGGTGACGTACCGGTCGTCCTCGATGAACGGCCCGTACGCATCGGGATCGTCCGCGTAGGCGTCGTAGAATCCGTCGGCGTGATCGCGGACGTGGACCGGCGGCCCCTCGTGGCGCTCGACCCCGGGCCGCTCGCTCACCGCGAGTTCGACGAAAACGACGGCGGCCCCGTCGGCCATCGCCGTCGCGCGGAAGACGTCGAACTCGCGATCGTCGAGCCCTCGCGTGATCCCGTCCAGGGACTTCCGGAGTTGCGGATAGAGTTGGTCCTCGACGAGGTCAGGGGCGTCGAAGCGAACGGCGACGGGGGTCGTCCCCCGGCGCTCGAGGTGGCCGCGCAGTTCCGTTTCGGTCAGCGGCTCGGTCGTCTCCGGTTCGAACCACGCCGGCCGCGGCGACTCGAGGAACGCCCGGGCGTAGTGCTGGAACCGGGCGACGTTCGCCGCCGAACAGACGGCGGCGACGTTGCGCTCGGGATCGGTCGGATCGATAACGGCTAGCGGATCGTCGAACGCCTTCGTCCCGTGATCCTCGGGATCGAGTTCCACCGGCGGCCGCCAGTCCGCTGCGACCTCGAGCAATGGTCGGAAGCCGCCGTACTCGCAGACGAGCAGTTCCGTGAGATAGCCGCTGAACCCGCGCGTTCGGAGGTCGCTCCCGTAGACCCCGATCCCCTTGAGGAACTGCTTCGTGAGCCGAACGTCTCCGGCAAGCTCGTCGTCGAGCCGTCGCTTGAGGTATTGGGTATGAAACGGCGTGCGGTCGACGGCCGATCGAATCTCCGTCGCGGACTCGAGCCGGAAACAGGGGACCACGTCGACGTCGAACCCCTCGACCTCGCCCTTGACGTAGGGGTGTTCGGCGTACTCCTCGTGGCCCGACGGCAGCGTCTCGTGACCGACCGCGAGGCCGTACTCCTCGAGAGTCTCGCGGTCGAGTTCCGACGGAAACCGAACGAAGATGTCGATATCGCGGTCGCCGGCGATCCAGGTGTTCCGGGCGGTCGAGCCGACCTGTAAAACGTCGGCCCCGTCACAGCGCTCGGTCGCCGCGGCCTCGGCGCGGTCGATTAGTCGCTCTGCGACCTCGCGAAGCCGCGTCCGTTCCGCCTCGTCGGGGGTCACGCGATCACGAACCTCGGCGAGTACCGCCTCGAGATCGCGGTTACCGTCTCCATCCTCGGGCCCGTCGCGGTCGGCGTCCTCCTCGCTCATCGACCGAGCGTACTCGAGCGGTGCGTGAAAGGGTGTCGAACCCGATGCAGGCAAAACGAAAGCCCTATCAAATACACCCGATTATCGGAGGATAAGCCGAAGTAGCTCAGATGGTAGAGCACCTCGCTGTTAACGAGGTTGTCCCAGGTTCGAGTCCTGGCTTCGGCGTCTTCTCCCGACGCTACATTCGATAGCTCCGTCCTTTTGTTTCCGTCCTCAGTTACCGATCGATGGACGGCGCATGTACTTCCCCAACCGACACGCTCCACTGCTCACAGTAGCCGCTCCGAGGCCGGTCGCGTTCGACCCCGCTTTCGGGGGAGGGATTAACCACCTTCGCCAGTGATGTGTAGCCATGACCACCGATCACGACGAGCGCCGGAGTACTGACGACCACGGTCACGACGTCATCGACCCGCTTCACGTCGGCATCGTTACCGTCTCGAGTTCGCGCGCGCGCGAAGACGACCCTGACGATCCGGGCGGCGACACCATCCAGGACTGTTTCGAGGCCGATGACCACGAGGTCCGAGCGCGACTGCTGGTTCGAGACGACTACTCGGCGATCAAAACCGCCGTCCGGCAACTGGTCGCCCGTCAGGACATCGACGTCGTCTGTACCACCGGCGGGACCGGCGTCACCGTCGACGATGTCTCGCCGGAGGCGACATCGTCCCTGTTCGAACGCGAACTGCCCGGCTTCGGCGAACTGTTCCGTTCGCTCTCTTGGGACGAAGTCGGCACGCGAGCGATGGCATCGCGCGCGACCGCGGGCATCGCGGTCGACACGCCGGTCTTCTGTCTGCCCGGCAGCAAAAGCGCCTGCGAAACTGCCTGCGAGGAACTGATCGTCCCCGAAACACCGCACCTCGCGGGGCTGGCGACGCGTCACCGTTCCGGGACGAGCGACCAGACGCTCGCGGAGTATCGGGACGAGTAGCCGGCCCATGTTCGCCGGCAGTTCCGACGCGCCGTCGACTCGAAACCGGCAGCGACCGCACGTTCCGTGGCGAACTGCTCGAGCCCCGCCTAGAGTAGCTGACACTATTTCCAGCGGTCGCAACGCTATCTCCGCTCGGGTGTCCTATGGCTTGCAGTGGCTACTACAGCCGTTATTGACGCCACGTCCGTTGGTCCGATTTCGATGTGCCCCCACCTCGACTCCATCGCCGAACTTGACCCCCAAGCGCGTGTGCGGGGATCCGCGAATCCCACAGTCGGGTGGACCTCGAGGCCGAGCTGACCGACGCAGAACTCGACGCGCTGACGGCGTCGTCGGGTCCCATACCCTTCTCTCGAGCGGACCAGACAGCAAACGTTAATTAGCGCGCGCGATTGGTCCCGATCGAAGGGCCCTTAGCTCAGTCTGGTAAGAGCGCTCGGCTCATAACCGAGTGGTCGATGGTTCGAATCCGTCAGGGCCCATTCGCGGAACGCCCGAACTGTGGCCGAAAGCGATTCGGCTTTGGGGGTGCCCTGAACAGGTCGAACAGATCGTTTTCTATTTTGAACGAACGAGTCGCTGAACCGAAGGCTAGGCGTCGGATATTGTCGTGGCTACCGGCTACCGACAGCATCGAGTTTCCGGACTGCGAGGGGGTTGCAACGTTCCCAAACTGCCCTCGATTCAGTACGATAGTCGGCCACTGGCTCGAGGCGAGCTACGGTCACTTGGTATCCACTCATATCTTATGCAGCGCTTTGACTTCGGCGATGGCAGAGCATTTCAACTGGCACACGACCCGCGGAGCGTTGCGAGCTAACGCGAGCGGGCCGGAGCAGGCTGATGAGGAATGCGAGTGGTCTACGATGTTCGAACCGGCACTTGCCATATGAAACTGTCATATCGGGGGGATAATTGGAATATCGTCAGGCAATCGTGTGTGGTACTCCCTCTCTGTGAAATATCGGTTCGCAGGCCTTAAGTAGTAACCAGCGATTGTGAATATATACGAAGAAGGAGGCGGCGTGCGTAACTCACTCCGCCACCGCGGATGGCTCGAGTCCGAAGGGATTATGTACCCCAGACGGCGTACGAATACATCCGAAGGAAATGAGGATTCCACCCCTGCGGTCCGCCGTACAGATGGGATCTGATGTTAGCCTTGGTAGTTCGGTGACGCCCGATCGGTCACACGACCGGCGTCAGCGAACGTGGACCCATGTGTGAGTGTGTACCAACATTCACCGCCAACAGACTCTCCCCAACTGGGGAGATCAAATAGCATTCCGGTTGATCCTGCCGGAGGTCATTGCTATTGGAGTCCGATTTAGCCATGCTAGTTGCACGAGTTCAGACTCGTAGCAGATAGCTCAGTAACACGTGGCCAAACTACCCTATGGATCCGAATAACCTCGGGAAACTGAGGCTAATTCGGGATACGATTCACGACCTGGAGTGGTGTGAATCCGAAACGCTCCGGCGCCATAGGATGTGGCTGCGGCCGATTAGGTAGACGGTGGGGTAACGGCCCACCGTGCCCATAATCGGTACGGGTTGTGAGAGCAAGAGCCCGGAGACGGTATCTGAGACAAGATACCGGGCCCTACGGGGCGCAGCAGGCGCGAAACCTTTACACTGCACGCGAGTGCGATAGGGGGACTCCAAGTGCGAGGGCATATAGTCCTCGCTTTTTGCGACCGTAAGGAGGTCGCGGAATAAGTGCTGGGCAAGACCGGTGCCAGCCGCCGCGGTAATACCGGCAGCACGAGTGATGACCGCTATTATTGGGCCTAAAGCGTCCGTAGCTGGCCGTGCAAGTCCATCGGGAAATCCGCGCGCTCAACGCGCGGGCGTCCGGTGGAAACTGCACGGCTTGGGACCGGAAGACCAGAGGGGTACGTCCGGGGTAGGAGTGAAATCCCGTAATCCTGGACGGACCACCGGTGGCGAAAGCGCCTCTGGAAGACGGATCCGACGGTGAGGGACGAAAGCTCGGGTCACGAACCGGATTAGATACCCGGGTAGTCCGAGCTGTAAACGATGTCTGCTAGGTGTGGCACAGGCTACGAGCCTGTGCTGTGCCGCAGGGAAGCCGCGAAGCAGACCGCCTGGGAAGTACGTCCGCAAGGATGAAACTTAAAGGAATTGGCGGGGGAGCACTACAACCGGAGGAGCCTGCGGTTTAATTGGACTCAACGCCGGACATCTCACCAGCATCGACAATGTGCAGTGAAGGTCAGGTTGATGACCTTACCGGAGCCATTGAGAGGAGGTGCATGGCCGCCGTCAGCTCGTACCGTGAGGCGTCCTGTTAAGTCAGGCAACGAGCGAGACCCGCACTCCTAATTGCCAGCAACACCTAGCGGTGGTTGGGTACATTAGGAGGACTGCCAGTGCCAAACTGGAGGAAGGAACGGGCAACGGTAGGTCAGTATGCCCCGAATGTGCTGGGCGACACGCGGGCTACAATGGCCGAGACAGTGGGATGCAACCCCGAGAGGGGGCGCTAATCTCCGAAACTCGGTCGTAGTTCGGATTGAGGGCTGAAACTCGCCCTCATGAAGCTGGATTCGGTAGTAATCGCGCCTCAGAAGGGCGCGGTGAATACGTCCCTGCTCCTTGCACACACCGCCCGTCAAAGCACCCGAGTGGGGTCCGGATGAGGCCGACGCAACGCCGGTCGAATCTGGGCTCCGCAAGGGGGCTTAAGTCGTAACAAGGTAGCCGTAGGGGAATCTGCGGCTGGATCACCTCCACAGACCGGGACCGGGGCGTCGCCCCGGCCCAAAAGTCGTGGCGCGTAGCGCCACGCAGTCCACGTTCGATCGACCCACGTCGTGGCCGATCGGGCACCTTTGAACTACCAAGGCTAACACCTACTCCCGCTGTCCGCCTTTGTGGCGGACGTGGGCCCATAGCTCAGTGGTAGAGTGCCTCCTTTGCAAGGAGGATGCCCAGGGTTCGAATCCCTGTGGGTCCATGGCTCGGGTTGGACCGAATCGTGCCCCTTAAGTGGGGCAGACGATTTCGGTCTAATCCGAACGAACCGATGCACCACCCCGCGAAAGCGTGGGTGGGAAGGGTCAATGCAGGCCGGCCGTCTACCGGCGTGCAGATGAGACCGTGTGTACGTGTAGTCCAGGCGTCCACTGGACCCGTTCCCGGGTCACGATGTTGCGACTCTGTCGCAACGCCGATCCGATGAACGTGGCTACTGTGCCAGCTGGTGGATCGCTCGGCTTGAGAGCTGACGAAGGACGTGCCAAGCTGCGATAAGCCTATGGGAGCCGCACGGAGGCGAAGAACATAGGATCTCCGAATGGGAATCCCCACCGCAATTGCTTCGCGCAATGGGGAACGTCGGGAATTGAAACATCTTAGTACCGACAGGAAAAGAAAGCAAACGCGATGTCGTTAGTATTGGCGAAAGAACGCGATACAGTCCAAACCGAAGCCCTCACGGGCAATGTGGTGTTCGGACTGACGATCACTTCCCGAACGGCGACGCGAAGTCTCTTGGAATAGAGCACGAGACAGGGTGACAGTCCCGTACCGTCGGCAAGTAAGGAACGAGTCAGTTCCAGAGTATCGGGGGTTGGATATCCCTCGTGAATATCGCGGGCATCGACCGCGAAGACTAAACACTCCTCAAGACCGATAGCGAACAAGTAGCGTGAGCGAACGCTGAAAAGCACCCCACGAAGGGAGGTGCAATAGGGCGTGAAATCAGTTGGCGATGGAGCGACAGGGCACACAAGGTCCCGGACGAAATGAATCAGGTGCGAACCTGTAGTAAAAAGTTTGGGAAGCCGGTGTTCTGTCGTACGTTTTGAAAAACGAACCAGGGAGTGTGCCTGTTTGACGAGTCTAACTCGCTCATCGAGGAAGGCGAAGGGAAACCGACATGGCCGCAGTGCGTTGCACGAGGGCCGCCGTGTTCAAGCGCGGGGAGTCAAACGGGCACGACCCGAAACCGGACGATCTAGGCGTGGGCAAGGCGAAGCGTGCCGAAAGGCACGTGGAGGCCTGTTAGAGTTGGTGTCCTACAATACCCTCTCGTGACCTACGTCTAGGGGTGAAAGGCCCATCGAGTCCGGAAACAGCTGGTTCCAACCGAAAGATGTCGAAGCATCACCTCTGCCGAGGTAGTTCGTGGGGTAGAGCGACGGATTGGGGGACCGCACTCCGAGAGGAGTGTGCCCCCCTGTCCAACTCCGAACCTACGAACGCCGCTCGACGCAGGGAGTCCGGTGCACGGGGTAAGCCTGTGTACCGTGAGGGAGACAACCCAGAGCTGGGTTAAGGTCCCCAAGTGTAGACTAAGTGCGATCGAAGGTGGTCTCAAGCCCTAGACAGCCGGGAGGTGAGCTTAGAAGCAGCTACCCTCTAAGAAAAGCGTAACAGCTTACCGGCCGAGGTTTGAGGCGCCCAAAATGATCGGGGCTCAAGTCTACCACCGAGACCTAGCAGCACCACTTAGACTGGTGATCTCGTAGGTTGGCGTTCTGTTCGGGTGGAAGCACGGCTGAGAAGTCGTGTGGACCGTTCAGTAACGAAAATCCTGGTCATAGTAGCAGCGTTAGTCGGGTTAGAACCCCGACGGCCGAACGAGTAAGGGTTCCTCAGCAATGCTGATCAGCTGAGGGTTAGCCGGTCCTAAGTCAGCCCGTAAGTCGAAGCTGACAACAGGGAAATAGGTTAATATTCCTATGCCAGTGTGTACTCAAAGCCAACGCTTTGGGGCCGCCTCTGCCGGGCTTTCGCCCGGTCGAACTATCGAAGTTCGTGGAAGCCGTAATGGCACGAAGCGACCGAATGGTAGGATAGCGCAAGAGAGGTCAACCTAGAGCCCGTGAAAAGGCGAGCACACTGTCCGTACCGAGATCCGACACAGGTACTCGTGGCGGCGAAAGCCAAGGTCTGTCGGGAGCAACCGACGTTAGGGAATTCGGCAAGTTAGTCCCGTACGTTCGCAATAAGGGATGCCTGCCCTGCAATGGGGCAGGTCGCAGTGACTCGGGCGCTCCGACTGTCTAGTAACAACATAGGTGACCGCAAATCCGCAAGGACTCGTACGGTCACTGAATCCTGCCCAGTGCAGGTATCTGAACACCCCGTACAAGGGGACGAAGGACCTGTTAACGGCGGGGGTAACTATGACCCTCTTAAGGTAGCGTAGTACCTTGCCGCTTCAGTAGCGGCTTGCATGAATGGATCAACGAGAGCGCCACTGTCCCAACGTTGGGCCCGGTGAACTGTACGTTCCAGTGCGGAGTCTGGAGACCCCCAAGGGGAAGCGAAGACCCTATAGAGCTTTACTGCAGGCTGTCACTGAGACGTGGTCGCCATTGTGCAGCATAGGTAGGAGGCGGTACACAGGTACCCGCGCTAGCGGGCCACCGAGCCAGCATTGAAATACTACCCGATGGTGACTGCGACTCTCACTCCTGGCGGAGGACACTGGTAGCCGGGCAGTTTGACTGGGGCGGTACGCGCCTGAAAAGATATCGGGCGCGCCCCAAGATTTCCTCATCCGCGTCGGAGACGCGGAACAGAGCGCAAGAGCAAACGGAAGTCTGACAGTGTCCGGCACAACGACGGACGCTGACGCGAAAGCGTGGTCTAGCGAACCAATTAGGCTGCTTGATGCGGCCAATTGCTGACAGAAAAGCTACCTTAGGGATAACAGAGTCGTCACCCGCAAGAGCACATATCGACCGGGTGGCTTGCTACCTCGATGTCGGTTCCCTCCATCCTGCCCGTGCAGAAGCGGGCAAGGGTGAGGTTGTTCGCCTATTAAAGGAGGTCGTGAGCTGGGTTTAGACCGTCGTGAGACAGGTCGGCTGCTATCTATTGGGGGTGTAACGGTATCTGACGGGAACGATCGTATAGTACGAGAGGAACTACGATTGGGTGCCACTCGTGTACCAGCTGTCCGAAAGGGCACGTGCTGGGCAGCGACGCACCACGGGGTAAGAGCTGAACGCATCTAAGCTCGAAACCCACCTGAAAAAGAGATACCACGGAGGCCACTCGTAGAAGACGAGATCGATAGACTCGGGGTGTACGCACCAAGGCAACGAGGTGTTGAGCCCGCGAGCACTAATCGGCCAAGCCACACACTCATACACTACATCGCATTGGATCCGTGACGCGCGAACGGGTCCGGACGCAAACTGGACTACACGTACACTCGGTCTTGGACAGACACCGATTAGGGTTTGACGACGGTTCGAGTCCGTCGGTCGGCGTTACGGCGGCCATAGCGGCGAGGTGCCTCCCGTACCCATCCCGAACACGGAAGATAAGCTCGCCTGCGTTTCGGTCAGTACTGGAGTGGGCGACCCTCTGGGAACCCCGATTCGCCGCCTCCATTCATATCGGCCGATACGGCCGATCTCCCGACAGTGGTCTGACGGCGGTTCGATTCCGCCGGTCGGCATTACAGCGGCCACAGTGGCGAGGTACCTCCCGTACCCATCCCGAACACGGAAGATAAGCTCGCCTACGTTTCGGTCAGTACTGGAGTGGGCGACCCTCTGGGAACCCCGATTCGCCGCTCCCACTCATACTGTAACCCACACAGCAACTGCTGTGTGGGTTTTCGTATTTATTCACCAGCGAGCCTCGTCGCTAGTCGCTATTTCGGTCGAAAGAAAAATAGCCGTAGTCGCTTCGGCCTAGACTAACTGAATGACGTTTCCGTTCGAAGTGACGTGGAGATCACGTCCGAGCTTGTATCCGCGATTGGATGCCAGATCGACGTATCCGGAGAAGCCGCTCATGTCTTGGTGGGCCGGAATCACGTGTTCGGGCTGCAGCGCATCGAGCATCTCGTAGTGGCCTTCCTGACAGAGGTGTCCCGAGACGTGGATATCGTCGTAGATGCGCGCGCCCTGCATGCGGAGGAGTTTCTCGGCCTGATAACGCTGGCCCTCGTTTGTCGGCTCCGGGATCACGCGGGCCGAGAAGACGACCTTGTCGCCGTCTTCCAGTTCGTAGGGCGTCTCGCCGCGGCCCATGCGGGTGAGGGTCGCGCGCGGCTCGCCTTGATGCCCAGTAACGACTGGGAGGAAGTTCTCCTTGCCCTCGTTCATGATCCGCTCGAAGGTCTGCTCGATGGATTGGCGGTAGCCGACCATCTCGACGTCGGAGGGGAAGTCGATCCCGATCTGTTTCGCAGTACCGGAATACGTCTCCATCGAGCGGCCCAGCAGGATCGGCTGTCGGCCGATATCTCGGGCGAACTCGATGAGCGACTTCACCCGGGCGATGTGACTCGAGAACGTCGTCGCGACGATGCCGCCGTTGTAGTCCTCCATGCTGTAGAGGACGTCGCGCAGGTGTTCGCGGGCGACGCTCTCGGAGGGTGTTCGGCCCTTCTTGTTCGCGTTGGTACAGTCCTCGATGTAGGCGAGGACGCCCTCGCCCTCACGGCCGATCTCGCGGAATCGCTCCATGTCGATCGGATCGCCGATGACGGGGGTGTGGTCCATGCGCTTGTCCAGTCCGTAGACGACGGCACCTTCGGGGGTATGGAGGACCGGGTTGATCGCGTCGACGATGGAGTGGGTGACGTTGACGAACTCGAGATCGAGGACGCCGCTGTCGCCGATCGACGTCGTCTCGCCGGGATCCATCGCGATCAGTTCGTTGTCGGCGTCGAACTTGCCTTCCTCCTCGAGTTCGCCTTTGACCAGTTCGAGCGTGAACGGGGAGGCGATGATGGGGGCGTCGTACCGGTGTGCGAGTTTGCTGATCGCACCGATGTGGTCGAGGTGGCCGTGGGTCGGTACGATCGCCTGCACGTCGCCCTCGAGATCGCTCATGATCCGGTCGTCGGGGATGGCACCCATGTCGATCAGATCGAGACTGTGCATCCCTTCGGTTCGGATGTTGTCGTGAATGAGTACCTTCGACAGGTTCAGACCCATGTCGAAGATCACGATGTCGTCGCCAGCGCGGACAGCCGTCATCTGTCGGCCGACTTCCTCGTAACCGCCGATCGTCGCAATTTCGATTTCCATTGGTGGGACCGATCAGAGCAGTCCTGTGGACAGTCACGCGGCCAGAACGGCCGCCGGACGGATATGCTGCACGGCGAGAACCGGCTTGGATCACGTCTCGGGCGGCCGAATCGATGTCCGGCCTCGACTGCGCCACGGACAGCGCCTTTTTCGGATAGTATAGCAACGGCTCTCCCGACGTAAGTAGCCCCGGGTTTCAGCGAGCAAGGGAGCGATCGATCGGGGTCCGTTCGAGACGGGAACCGGTGACAGTGGGAGTTGGAAGCCGGAGACGTGACGGGGGAGCTATCACGCGTGTCTAGGTCGCGACTCGCAGCGGCGCTGACTGGGCCGAGCGGGGCGGTCGGAGACGAGGGGCTGTTCGGTACTCGTGGAGTCGGCGGTTGCCGACGTGGTGGGCCTCTTGGTGTCGGCCACGTGCAACTCGAGCGGTGGTCGGCCGAGACTAATCGGTGATATACTGTTGTTCCCATTCGCGGCGTTGTTCGATGGCTTGCCGGCCGTGGTCGCTGATCTCGTAGTAGTTCGTTCGGCGATCGAGTTGGCCCTTCTCGACGAGGTCTTTGTTGACGAGTGTATCGAGGTTCGGATACAACCGTCCGTGGTTGATCTCGCTGTTGTAGTACGTCTCGACTTCGTCTTTGACGTCTTGGCCGGACGGCTGATCGGCCCCCGCGATTACGTACAGAAGGTCTCGTTGAAACCCAGTCAGATCGTCCATTGTGTACTCGGGTGGACGAACGGGAATCCGACTATTTGTTATCGATTTCGTATCAACCGTTCCACAGTCGTTTCGGGTAACTAACTGAGACTCTCGAAGTGATGATTCCGATTTCACTCGGTAACGACTGACTATGTCGAGGGATCGAGCAGGACGGCTCCGACCGCGTCGACGAACGGGAGTGTCTCGGAGCGGGGACGCGAGCGCTCCGGATCCGTTAGAGGACGAGTCTCGTCGCGAGGGGAGAGCGCAGTCGCTCGAGGTGTCTGCGTTCCGAAGAATGGTGTTCGAACTGTGAAACCCGTTACCGAACGCAAGTAGCCGTATTACAGGCGGGTGACGTTGGTGGCGCGGGGGCCCTTGGGGGCCTGTTCGATGTCGAATTCGATCTCTGTGCCTTCTTCGAGGTCCGGACCGCCAACGTCTTCCATGTGGAAGAAAACGTCATCGTCCGCGTCGTCAGTCTCGATGAAACCGTAGCCGCCTGTGTCGTTGAAGAAATCAACGTTTCCTTTCGCCATTGCAATTCCAGAGAGATCCGCGATGCGTATAACAGTTGTGCAATTATTCCGCCATCGAAAGGAAAATAATGTGCTACAATGTGGGACGGGTGATAAACGAATAGCCGAGAAACGGGTGAAACTGTTTTTCTCGAGGAGGCGTAAAGCGAAATTGGACCGGAACCGCCGGAACGGCTCGAGAATCGGGTTCGATCCGGCACTATGCCCGTCGTCGCTCGTTAGATCCGGCCCGAGCGTTCGTGATACCGTCGATATCGCTAGGCCTGATTCGAATCGGGGTGACCGTCCGTCAAGAACGCCTTCAGGTCGCTTTCGTCTCGAGGACGTGCGTTCGACGGGTGATCGAACAGTGAACGCAGATCGCCGCCGGTGAATCCGATCGCCGTTCGAGGTGACGGACGAGGTCGCGGCGGCGAAGTAGCATCGTTTAGGTGAGTCCGACGGATACGCGGCGGCATGAGCCAGGAACGATCCGCGGGCGTCCCAACGGCCGCCCAGGTCGCGTTGATCGGCCTCTTCGTGACGGCGCTGGTGACCGCACAGTTGACCGCTTCGAAGGTGTTGGCCTTCGAACTCCCCATCGCGCTCCCGATTACCGGGGCACAACTCGCGTTGCCGGGGGCCGCGCTCGCCTACGCACTGACGTTTCTCGCGAGCGACTGTTTCACCGAACTGTACGGTCGCCGCGCCGCACAGGTGGTCGTCAACGTGGGTTTTCTCCTGAACTTCGTCGTCCTCGCGCTGGTCTGGTCGACGATTGCCGCGCCGGCGGCCCCCACGAGCGTCGATCCGGGCGCGTTCGAGACCGCGCTGGGGGCGTCGACGAACGTGGTACTGGGGAGCCTCCTGGCCTACGTCGTCAGTCAGAACTGGGACGTTCTCGTCTTCCATCGGATCCGCGAGTACACCGGCCCCGAGAAGCTCTGGCTTCGGAACATCGGGTCGACGGCGACCAGTCAGGCGATCGACACCGTCATCTTCGTCGTCGTCGCGTTCGCCGTTGCACCCGCCGTCCTCGGCGTCGGTACGGTCCTCAAGCCCGACCTCCTGCTCTCGTTGATCGCCGGGCAGTACCTGCTGAAGCTCGCGATCGCCCTCCTGGACACCCCGATCGTCTACGCTATCGTCTCGCTCGTGCGCTCGCACGAGGAGATCCCGGCCGAGGATGCAAGTACCGCCTGATCGCTCACGGCTCGCAGTCACTCTCTCACAGCCCCGGAGTTTTCGGTCCGAACGGGGAGCGTTTAGTAGCCCGCTCGAGAGGGGAGCGTATGGACGAACGGGTCCGCGAACACGCCGAGGTACTGGTCGACTGGAGCGCGCGAGTCGAGGCGGGCGACGACGTGGTCGTCTCGGTCGGGCCGGACGCCCACGAACTGGCCGTAGCCGTCGCCGAGAAACTCGGCGAGCGGGGCGCAAACCTGCTCGCGACGTACAGTTCGGGCGAGATCACGCGCGCCTATCTGCAGGCCCACGACGACGCGTTCGACGAGAACCCCGCCCACGAACTCGCACTCGTGGAGAACGCCGACGTCTACCTCTCGCTGGGCGGCGGGCGAAACACGAGCGCGACGGCGGACGTGCCGGGCGAGCGCCGGCGGGCGTACACCGAGGCCAGAAGCGAGATCCGGGAGACGCGACTAGGGACCCGCTGGGTGTCGACGGTCCAGCCGACGCGCTCGCTGGCCCAGCAGGCCAATATGGCCTACGAGGAGTATCGGGACTTCGCCTACGACGCAATCTTGCGGGACTGGGAGTCGCTGGCCGACGAGATGGCCCAGTTGAAGGATCTCCTCGACGCGGGTTCGGAGGTCCGACTCGTCTCGAGCGATACCGATCTCACGATGTCGATCGAGGGCCGAACGGCGGTCAACAGCGCCGCTTCCGTGGCCTACGACTCCCACAACTTGCCCAGCGGCGAGGTCTTCACCGCGCCGTACGCGACCGAGGGCGAGGTGACCTTCGACGTGCCGATGACGATCCGGGGCGAGTCCGTCCGGAACGTCCGCCTCGCCTTCGAGGACGGCGCGGTCGTCGACTACGACGCCGAACAGGGCGGCGACGTGATCGGCGACGTCCTCGAGACGGACGACGGCGCGCGCCGGCTGGGCGAACTCGGGATCGGGATGAACCGCGGCATCGACCGCTACACGGACAACATCCTCTTCGACGAGAAGATGGGCGATACCGTCCACCTGGCGCTGGGTCGGGCGTACGACGCCTGTCTCCCCGACGGCGAACCGGGCAACGACTCGGCGGTCCACGTCGACCTGATCACCGACGTCGACGAGGACTCCCGCCTCGAGATCGACGGCGAGGTCGTCCAGCGAAACGGCGTCTTTCGGTTCGAGGACGGGTTCGATGCCTGAGACGAAACGCGCGAGATGACGGGCCGTAGGGAGTGCTTACGATCCTCGAGCGCGCTCGGAAACGCCGGAAGCCGTCCCATACTAATCCGTACGGTACCACTCGCACCGAATACCGCCCCACCGGTGGCGGCCAGTAACCGGTTGGGATCACACGTCCCGGAATCGACCCGCCCACAGTCGTCTGCCCGCCCTGCCGGAGGCGGTTGCGCGCCGGCGGGGCGGCGGGATCGTTCGCTCCCGGAACGGTCCCGGTCTCCCCGCTGGAGTATCCGGCGTCACCGTTTTCGTCACGCTCTCGAGTATCGAGCCCTAACCACGGCTATGCGTGACCACCTTCGAGCGGGAGCGGCGATCTTCAACGCCGGCCACTACCACGCCGCTCACGACGCCTGGGAGGACCGCTGGCTCGACCTCGAGTCCGGCAGCCACGACGAGCGGTTGCTCCACGGTCTCATCCAGTACAGCGGGGCGGTCCACCACGCCGGTGAACACAACTGGGAGGGTGCGGTCGGCCTCGCCGAGAGCGGCGGCGAGTACCTCGCGGGGCTGCCCGCGGACTATCGCGATCTGGGGCTCGATTCGATCCGAACCGCGCTGTCCGAACTCGCGGCCGATCCCGAACGGATCGAGCGAGGACCGCCGGTCCCGATCGAACACGAGGGGGACACCCCCTCGCCCTCGGGGCTCGCGTTCGAGCCGACGGCGATCGCGGCGGTCGTCTTCGCCGAGGAGTTCGGCTACGACCCGGAGCCGGTCGCACGGGCACGGGAGTACGCCGAAGCGGCCCTCGCGGCCGGCGAGGACGACAGTCGGTTCATCACGCTGGTGTTCGATTTCGTCCGAGAAGACGAGCATCGGGGAATCATCTATCAGCGCCTGACTGACCACGTCGGCCGGCGGCGGGCCCGCGAGGAGGACGTCGAGGAACTGTTCTGATCGAGCGTCGGCACTCGACGCTCGGCCGGGGTTCGTCACGCGTTCGTTCGGAGCCTCTCGTTGTCCTGTCGATGGACCGATAGCCGCCGTCGTTCGCCGACGGCCGGAGCTTCAAGTTCGCCCCGTCCGAACGCCGGGTATGGAAATTGGTGCCGTGTTACCACAACTCGAGATCGGTCACGACCCGGAGACGATCGCCGACTACGCACGGCGAGTCGAGTCATCGGGGTACGAACACCTGCTGGCCTACGATCACGTTCTCGGCGTGAATCCGGACCGGGAGGGGTGGGACGGTCCCTACGACTACGAGAGTACGTTCCACGAGCCGCTGACGACCTATTCCTATCTGGCCGGACAGACGGCGGAATTGACCTTCATTACCGGGATTCTGGTCCTCCCGCAACGCCAGACGGCGCTCGTCGCGAAACAGGCCGCCCAGCTGGACCGGTTTACCGACGGGCGGTTCCGGATGGGGGTCGGCGTCGGCTGGAACGAGCCCGAGTACGTCGGGCTCGGCCAGGACTTCTCTCGACGGGGACAACGCATCGAGGAACAGGTCGAGGTCCTGCGGTCCCTGTGGACCGACGAACTCGTCGAGTTCGACGGGGAGTTCCACGAGATTCCCGACGCCGGCATCCGGCCGCTACCAGTCCAGCGACCGATCCCGCTCTGGATGGGCGGGATGGCCGAGCCGGTCAAGCGACGGGTCGCGCGGCTCGCGGACGGCTGGTTACCCCAGTTTCAGCCCGGTGACGACGCCGAGGCCCATCTCGCGGACCTCGCCGAGTACGCCGAGGAGGCGGGCCGGGATCCCGACGACATCGGACTCGGCGGTCGGATGTACGCCGTGCCCGACGAGGAAGACGAGTGGATCGAGCGCGCACAGGCCTGGCGGGAGCTGGGGGCCGACTACCTCTCGATCACGACGATGTATCAGGGCCTCGAGGGGGCGGAGCATACGGCCCACCTCGAGCGGGTCGCCGAGGTACTGGACGAGACCGATCTGTTATAGCTTATTCGTGCCCGGCTACCGGTAATGGCTCGTAGGGCTCCTCGAGATACGCCACGTCCGACTCCGAGAGATCGATCTCGAGGGCCTCGACGGCGTCCTCTAAGTGTTCGACGCTGGTCGTGCCGACGATCGGCGCGTCGACCCAGTCCTTGTGCAACAGCCAGGCCAGCGAGATCTGGGCCATCGAGACGCCCCGGTCGGCGGCCAGTTCCCCGATCCGTTCGTTGATCTTCTCGCCGCCGCCCTGGAGATAGGACATCTGCTCGAGGTACTGGTCGGTCCGTCCCCGCGTGGTCGACTCGATCTCCTCGTGGGGGCGGGTCGCGACGCCGCGGGCCAGCGGCGACCACGGGATCACGCCGATGTCTTCCTTGTCACAAAGCGGCAGCATCTCGCGTTCCTCCTCGCGATAGAGGACGTTGTAGTGGTTCTGCATCGTCGCGAACCGCTCGAGGCCGAGCGTGTCGCTGGTCCGGAGGGCATCGGCGAACTGGTGGGCCCACATCGAGGAGGTGCCGATGTAGCGCACCCGCCCGCGTCGGACGGCGTCGTCCAGCGCCCGCAGGGTCTCGTCGATCGGCGTCTCGTAGTCCCAGCGGTGGGTCTGGTAGAGGTCGATGGTGTCCATCCCGAGCCGCTCTAAGCTGGCCTCGAGTTCCTGTTCGATGGCTTTGCGGGAGAGGCCGCTGGCGTTCGGGTTGTCGGGGTCCATCTCGCCGAAGACCTTCGTCGCGACGACATGCGAGTCGCGGTCGTAGCCCGCGAGCGCGTCGCCGAGGATCTCCTCGGACTCGCCCGTGGAGTAGACGTTCGCGGTGTCGAAGAAGTTGATACCGAGATCGATCGCGCGGTCGATCAGCGCCTCGCTCTCCTCGGGGTCGAGCATCCACTCCCGCCCCGTGCCGAAACTCATGCAACCGAGACAGATTCGACTGACCGTCATACCAGTCGAGCCGAGCGTCGTATACTCCATAGGGTTCGCTCCGATGGGAACCGACTAAAAATCGGGGCTCGGCCGAATCGATTGCCGGCTCCGGTCAGGCGTCCGGCTCGACGACCCGCTCCTCGCCGTCGTAGTACGCGGAGTTGTCCTGCGGGTCGTAGCCAAGCGCCTCTCGAGCGCGCGCGATCGAGTAGTACTTGCGGTCGTTGTCGGAGATGCCGTAGACGATCTCGTAGTCGTAGTCCGCACGAATGCAGCGGTCGAACAGGTGCGCGCAGTCGCGGTAGGAGAGCCACATCGCCTGTCCGCGCTCGTAGCCGATCGGCGGGTGACCCTGCGTGAGGTTCCCGATGCGAACGCAGGCGACCGAGAGGTCGTGTTCGTCGTGATAGTACCGACCCAGCGTCTCGCCAGCAGCCTTAGAGACGCCGTAGAGGTTGCTCGGTCGAGGCAGTTCGGTCCCGTCGAGCAGGTAGTCGTCGTGTTCGCGATACATCTCGGGCGTTCGCTCGTCGGTTTCGTAGTTACCGACGGCGTGGTTCGAGGAGGCGAAGACGACTTTTTCGACGTCGGCGTCGACGGCTGCCTCGAAGACCGTCTGCGTCCCGTCGATGTTGTTCGTCAGGACGCTGTTCCACGGCGCTTCCGGCCGCGGATCGCCCGCGAGATGGATTACGACGTCGATGCCGTCCATCGCCTCCCGGACGGTCTCGGCGTCGGTGATATCCGCGACGACGAACTCGCCCGGCTGGTCGTCGGTCGACGGCTCCCGATCCAGTAATCGCCACTCGTAGTCGTCCGCGAGGCCGCCGAGGATGGCGCTTCCGACCCGCCCCGCAGCCCCGGTGAGCAGGACTGACTGTACCATTCGTTCGGTGGAAGGGAAAGCGTCGATAAGTACCATGCGGTTTGCCGGGCATGCGCTCGGTGATGTCACACGCCCGTCGACCGCCTCACTCTCGAACCGACTCGAGTCGCATCAGCGGATAGCCGTCTTCCATCGCCATGCGGGTGACGACTGTACAGCCCTCGTAGTCGACGACGATCTCGACCTCGAGGAACCGCCCCGTCAGTTCGGTGTAGTCGGCCGTCGACTCGGCGAGTTCGGCCTCGAGTTCGGCGGTTCGGACGTCGACGGTGACCGCGCGACAGTGGGGCTGGTTCTCGATCGATTCCTCCATCGCCGTGGCGAGGTCTGGCGCGCTCTCAGGTGAAACGGGCGTGCCGGCGAACTGGTGATACAGCGAGCCGAACTTGATGCCGGCCTCGAAACAGGCCGTCTCGGCGTCGGTCGGCGTTTCGTCTGCTGGCATGAATGAACGCTCGCCGGCGGTCGGGAAGGGGATTCCGATGTGACTGGAGCCACGATCTCGGTGTCCCGGTCACGCGGCTCGCGTCTGCCCGTCCGTCCGGAGCGATCGTCGGTCCGCTGTCCCGAACGGGCCGGACTCGAGCGGTCCGACCGAAGCCAGAGGACCTCCCTTTCGAAATCGCGTCGCCGTTCGACCGCTATCGATCCGCTCGCGACCGATTTCACTTTCACTTTCGGGCTATCTTTTAACCCCGGTGGCCGCAAAGACGGTGACATGAGCCAAGCGACGCTCGGCGACGACGAGGAACTGTTCGGGGAAGCCGCCAACGAGATGCGCGAGGACGTCGAGTCCTCGCTCGCGGACGCCTGGTCGGCCCTGCCCGACGCCGACGACGTCTGGGAGACCGACGCGGACAACGTGTTGGGCGCGCTCAACGGGCTCAACTCCGCGCTGGAGGTCGGCGACGCCGAGGACCACCTCCGCGACGCGAAGAAGTGGTTCACGATGGGCCAACGCGCCGACGCCTTCGACGACGCCGACGACCTCGAGGCCGACATCGAGGCCCTCGAGGACGCGATGACGGATATCGCCGAGGCCGGCGAACAGGTCGGCGAACTCACCTCGACGATTCCGGCGCTTCGGGGAACACTGCAGGACGCCGGTCCCGCGGACGACGCAGACGACGAGTCGGCCGACGCCGGGGACGACGCGGAAGACGAGGAGTAATCGGTCGCCGCCCCCATCGCTCCCTATCGGTCCGCCGGCCGCGAGACGTCGCGTTCGGCGACTGCCTCGAGGAGGCGGGCCAGCGCGTCGCCGGCGAGATCGAGCAGTTCCGCGCCGCGAGCAGCGTCGCCCTCGGTCGGATCACCGACGACTCCGTTCTCCGTAAATTCGGCCGCGTCGTAGGCCAGATTAGCGTGACTCGTCCACTCGCCCCAGCCGTCGGCAGCGCCGTCTCTGGCCTCGACGATGCGCTCTTCCCGGATCGAGTCGGGATCGCAGTGGCGTAGCAGGGCCGTCTCGAGGGGGCCGCCGTGGCCCATGTCGGCGCTGTGGTCGTCGACGGCCTCGAACCAGGTGAAGGGAACGACGTAGGCGTCGCCGTCTCGCGTCAGTTGGCCGCCGACTTCCCGGAGGGCGTCGACGTTGCCGCCGTGGCCGTTGACGATGACGACGCGATCGAAGCCGTGGTCGGCGAGGCTCGCGACGGCCTCGCCGACGTAGTCCCGAAACGTGTCCGCGGAGACCCACATCGTGCCCGGGAACTGGCGGTGTTCCTCGGCGACACCGACCGGGATCGCCGGGGCGCGGACGACCTTGCGTTCACAGCGGTCGACCCCGGCGTCGGCGACCGCCTCGGCGGTCGCCACGTCCGTCCCGAGTGGGGCGTGTGGCCCGTGCTGTTCCGTGCTCCCGACGGGAACGACCGCGAGGTCGGTCTCGAGATCCCGAACGTCCGTCCACGTCGCCGTCGTGAGATCCATGGCGGAGTATGCCGACCCCGGAGATATGAAACCCGCGATGGAAGCGTAGTCGACCGCTGTCGCGGGGAGCGTGACGCGGCGCTCGAGGCGAAAAAGACCGGCCTGCAAGTTCCCGGGCGAGCGTTATCCGCGGTGCCGTGAAAGGCCGCTCGTGTGTTCAGCGGTGCCCGCGTTCTCGACGGTATCCGCGATCTCGTCCCCGACTGGGGCGTGGTCCTCGCCGCGGTCGCGACCCAGCTCGGCGACGGCTGGTGGCTCCTCGCGCTCGGACTCGGCGCGTCGTGGGCGATCGCGTGGCGACGGCCACGTCATCCCGATCATCGGTCCGGAGCCGGCCGTCCCACTAGTCGGGCCGACGGTCCCTGGATCCTCGCGGTCATCGTCGGCGGGCTGGCGGTGATGACGACGTTGAAACACTTTTTCGCGTTGCCGCGTCCCGACCTCGCGACGGTCGAGCCGGCGTTTCTCCCGCGGTTGCTCGAGCCGCTGTACTACTCGGTCGCCACCGCCGGCGGCTACGGTTTTCCCAGCGGCCACGCGGTCGGCGCGACCGTCACCTACGGCCTGTTCGCGCTGGTCCTCGAGGCCGGAACCCGCCGACTCCGCCTCGCGGTCGCCGCTTCGCTCGTCGCCGTCGTCTCGGCCACCCGGCTCGTCCTCGGCGTTCACTACCCGCTCGACGTCGTTGCGGGGGTCGTCGTCGGCGGTGCGTATCTCGCCGTCGCGTGGTGGCTCCTCGAGCGGTCGCCGTTCGACCGAACGATCACCGCATCGGGGCTCGCACTGACGCTGGCCGGAGTGGCGGCGCTCGCGAGCGGGGGTGCGGACAGCGCCGTCGGGTACGTCGCGCTCGTCGCCGGCGCGCTCACAGGGTGGGTCGGCGGTCGGGCGCTCCCGATGCCCGCGACCGGACGGTATCACACGGGCGTCCTGTTGCTCGCGGTCGGGGCGCTGACGACCGTCGGTGTCTCCCTCTTCGACGGCCGGCCGCGACTGATCGCGTCGGCGACGCTGCTCGGTCTTCTGGCGGGAGTCCCGACGGCCGTGATTTCGGGCTCGAGGGTGGGCGGGCCGGCATCGAACTGACCCGTCACATCACGGCGAACGCAGGCCCAACCCGTTTGCGTCGGCGACTCCTTCGCCGACGTATGCCCGACGACAGCCGCGAACTCGGCCTCGAGCTCGGCGACTTACAGGAGACCCTCGAGAGCGAGTCGTACCCGATCGGCCACGACGAACTGCTCGCGAAACACGGCGACGAAACGATCGAGATGAGCGGAAACACGACGACGCTCGCGGACCTCATCGGCCCGCTCGGCGAGGACGAGTACCGTGACTACGAGGCGGTCGAGGGAGCGATCGTGAACATGGTCGGCGACGAGGCGATCGGACGGAAAAACTACAGCGACCGGACCCCGCCCGCCGCGGGCGAAGAAAGACAGGACGAGGGAGGGCCGAACCAGGACGACCAGGACGGACAGGAATCGTTTTAGCTCAACCGGACTGCTGTCCGTCAGTCCCGACGCGATCGCGGGCCGTCGCGATCGCTCCGCGACCCAGTGACAGCAGACCGTCTCAGTCGTCGCCGGCTTCGGTCCGGGCCTGTCGGCGCTGGGCGCGCTCGATAAACTCCTGGGGTAACTCGTCGATCTCGCCGGCCTGCACGCCCCAGAGGTGGGAGTAGAGGCCGCCGTTTTCCAGCAGTTCCTCGTGGGTGCCCCGTTCGACGATCTCGCCGCCCTCGAGGACCAGCACCTGATCGGCGTCCTTGATCGTCGAGAGCCGGTGGGCGATGGCGAAGGTGGTCCGGTCCTCCGCGAGATCGTCGATCGAGCGCTGGATGAGCATCTCCGTCTCGGTGTCGACGTCGCTGGTCGCCTCGTCCAAGACGAGGATATCCGGGTCCTTGAGGATCGCGCGGGCGATCGAGAGCCGCTGGCGCTGGCCGCCGGAGAGTTTGACGCCGCGCTCGCCGACCTCGGTGTCGTACCCCTCGGGCAGGTTGGTGATGAACTCGTGGGCCTCGGCCATCTTCGCGGCCTCGATCACGGCCTCGCGGTCGGCGTCGAAGGTGCCGTATTTGATGTTCTCCTCGACGCTGCCGTAGAAGAGGAACGTGTCCTGGCTGACGTAGCCCAGCGACTCGCGCAGACTCCGCAGGGTCACGTCCTGTACCCGCTGGCCGTCGACGCGGATCTCACCCTCGTCGACATCGTACATCCGCAAGAGGAGCTTCAGCACCGTCGACTTGCCGGCCCCGGTGGGACCGACCAGTGCGAGCGTCTCGCCGCCCTCGACGGTGAAGTCGATGTCCTCGAGGATCGTCTCCTCGTCGTAGCCGAAGGAAACCTCGTCGTACTCGACCCGGCCCTCGGTCACCTCGAGATCGGGGGCGTCGGGCTCTTCCCCGACCCGGTTGGGTTCGTCCATCAGCCCGAAGATACGGGCGCTCGAGGCGCGGGCCCGCTGGTACATGTTGATGATCTGTCCGAACTGGGCCATCGGCCAGATGAAACGCTGGGTGTAGAGGATGAAGACGACGAACATCCCCGTCGAGAGGTCGCCGGTGAACGGTCCCGGTGGTCCCTGCGTGACCCAGAGGCCGCCGACCAGGAAGGTGATGACGAAGCCGATCCCCGCGAGGACCCGCAGCCCGGGGAAGAACTTGATCCGGGTGCGGATCGCCCCCCAGTTGGCGTCGAAGTACTCCCGGGAGACGTCCTCGACGCGGTCGGATTCGTAGGACTCGGTCGTGCTGGACTTGATGACCTGAATGCCGCCGAGGTTGTTCTCGAGCCGGGAGTTGACCTTGCCGACGGTCGAGCGCACCTGGGCGTACTTGGGCTGGATGGTCTGGATGAACAGGTAGGTGAAGACGGCGATCAGCGGCACCGGAAGCAGTGCGACCAGCGCGAGTTGCCAGTTGATCGCGAGCAACAATCCGCCGATCCCGACCACCATCACGAGCAACCGAAAGAGGGAGTTCATCCCGTCGTTCAAGAACTTCTCGAGGCGGTTGACGTCGTTAGAGAGGATCGACATCATCTCCCCGGTCTGTTTGTCGGCGAAAAAACCCATGTCGAGGCGTTGCATCTCGTCGTAGGTGTCGGTCCGAACGTCGTGTTGGACGTTCTGGGCGAACGTGTTGAACCCCCAGTTTCGGGTCCAGTGAAAGACCGCCGAGAGGAGAAACGCGCTCGCGATGATCCCGATCGTCAACCAGAACTGGGCCATCCGGCCGTCGGGAACGTGCGGTCCGACGAGTCCGCCGCCGACCGGGAACGCCTCGGCGTAGGGGACCTCTTGCCGAATCACGGCGTCGATCGCGACCCCGAGCATGAGCGCGGGCAGCAGGTCCAGAATCCGGGCGAAGAAGCTCGCGATGACCCCGACGATCGCGGCGCCCGTGTAGTTCGACCCGTACTCCCGGAACAACCGCTTCATCGGGTTCTCGATCTCCTCGCGTTGTTCCTCGAAGGGATCGTCCTCGTCCCAATCGACGCCACTCATTGCACACGGCTCCGGGATCGCCGGCAATAAGGGTTACCTACGAATCGAAACACGTCAGGGGCGGACGGCCGCCGTCGGGGCCGAGTCGGGATCGACGAGCGCCCACCGCTCGAGCGCGTCGAAGCCGGGGGTAACCTCGAAGATAGCCGTCTCGGCCGACTCGAGGTCGATCTCGACCCGATCGCCGACCTCGATCCCGGTCTCGTTCGCGTAGCCGCGGGGCACCTCGAGGACCCACTTCCCGCGACCCGAGTACTCGAGGTCGTTACCGTCCTCGCCGGGCTCGGGCGCTCGGGCGTGGTGAATCCGGGTGATCTCTCGGTCGGCGTCGATGAAGATGATGTCGATGTCGAAGTCCATCTCGCGCATCACGTAGGTCAGCTCCTGCTCCCGATTGTGGACGAACAGCATGCCGTTGCCCCGCTCGAGGGAGTCGTGATCGCTCAGGCCGGTGTAGCGTTCCGAGCGATCGTCGGCGACCTCGACGTCGACGGCGGCTTTGGGTTCGGTGCCGGCTCGGTCAGCGGTTCCACCGTCGCCGGTACCGGTACTCGAGTCGGCGTCAGCGTCCCTACCCGCGTCGCCGCCATCACCATCGGCGGCGTCGCCGCCGTCAGTCCCACCGCTGGAGTCGTTCCCATCGTTGGCTCCGGTTGCAGTGCCGGCTCCGGTATCCGATCGCGTGGTCGACTCCTCGTCGGCCCCGTCGTCGAAGATCCGAACTTCGCCCTCGTCGGGCCCCCACGGAACCGAGACGAAGCCGGCTTGCACGAGGACGGCACCGATGATCGAGACGGCGGCGATCACCAGCAGCCCCTTCCAGACGGACTCGAGCGCCATGCACGATTTCTGTGGGGCCAGAGAGTAAAGGTTATTCGGACGGACCCACTCGTCTCGGGTGCGGGCTCGTGGTCTAGCTGGTCATGACGCGGCCTTTACAAGGCCGAGGTCGGTGGTTCGAACCCGCCCGAGCCCACTTCCTGCTGCGAGCAACTTCGCGAGCAGCAGGTACGTGGACCGAGGGCGGTTCGAACCCTGCAAGTCGCAGCGCGAACGAAGTGAGCGACCGTCTTGCTTCGGTTCGAACCCGCCCGAGCCCACGGTACCGACTCGAGCGAATCCGAACTCGACGGCCCGCGGCTCGCCTCGTACCCGCCGCTGTCGGCGGACAGTTCCAGCGCCACGCGGATCGCTTTCGGACAGCGATACCGATTGTCAACCGAAACGTATGCGACGGGAACCAGCTGCTCCAAAAGACCCGGTGAACGCGGGGTAACGACCTCGAGTCAACGTCGGCCGCAGTCTGGTGTTACTGTTTGAGCCGGGCGACGTTCTCGCGGATCTGACCGAGCAAGCCCTCGCCCGACTCGGTCTGGAGGGCCGCATGCAGCGTCGAGTTCTCCGGTTCGTCTTTGACGACGATCCGGAGGTACGGCTCGAGCTGCTCGAAGTTGTCCGCGAGGACGACGGTGTGGTTGTCCTCGTCGTGGTCGACGACGCCGGCGTCGTCCAGTTTCGGGACGTGACACTGGACCGACGACACGTAGACGCTCTTGTACTCGTTTTTGGCGACCTCGTCCGGCGGGACGTCGTGTTCCCAGCCTGCGACCGTCTCGGCCAGCGTCGAGAGTTCGATCGGGTCCTCCCGCCCGCGAAGGGCATAGAGGAGGTAGCGACGCCGGCGGTTCGCTAACAGCTCGAGAATCGTGTTGGCGTCGAGTTCGTGGGCCTCCTGACTCGAGGTAAGGGCTCCCATAACACGATATTACCTCCCGAGGCGGAAAAGGGTGTCTTGAATATCCGAAATTCCAACAAACACCGGTAATGGCACATGGAGTCGCATGTATCGACTCCATTACTCGCGAATCACTATCGTACTCGAGTGGTCCGGTCGCCGGCAGGCCATCTGTAAGCCGTTCTGAACGACGATCGCGATTCGAAATCCTTTTTTATACGATGGACGGAGAAAGAGATGCGCCGCCTTAGCTCAGACTGGGAGAGCACTCGACTGAAGATCGAGCTGTCCCCGGTTCAAATCCGGGAGGCGGCATGACCTTCTCGGTTTACATGCCGTAACCACAAACCCCCTACTCAGTGGTCTCTATGCCGTCGTTCGCAAGGGGGGTGAGCGCGGGTGCAGCTGATCGAGACCGCGCCGCACGAGTTCGCGGCTCACTTCCTCTTCGACGAGTACGGTCTCGATCCGTTCTTCGCGTGCGACCGACGGATCAAGGACGGCGACGGGAGCCAGCGCGCGGAGTTCGAATTCGCGGGCGAGTCATGGCAAGTGACGCTCTCCTATCGAGACTCCGGCCTTGAACATCCCGGCGAGCAGCTTCCGACTGGCACTGACTTCCGACTCGCGGAGATGCGCGAGTTCGATCTCAGTGTCGAGAGCAGCGAAGACTTCGTCGGCGAGCGGTCGTTCCATGCTCATATCGCGCCGCGATGGCAGGGGATGCGAAGCGAGGGCGGTAACGAAATCAGCGTCCCCGACGATCTCGACGAAGGAGTGAATCTCCATGTCCAAGGCTCGAATATCGAATTCGATCGCTATCACCCACTGATCCAGCACGCGGCGCGCGCGGTCGGAATCAACAGTCGGTACTTCGACGAGCTACACGACTTTTCGACGATCCTTGATGCCGAGCGATACGTACGCATCGACAAGAATGAGAGCGGCCCAGTGCATGCACGGGACGGTCCGATAGCCCAACTGGGTCACTTGCTCGAGAATGACCGTACAGGGCGACGCAAACTCGTCCAGTACGACAGCGATGAGAACGCTCGAGATCGCCCCGGATACTATCACACGGCGACTCTCGGCCCACGACGTGTCCGTGAGGCGTTTCCATCGCACGAGCTACCGAAGGAGGTGAAGCACTACTACGCGCAGCAGGCGGTGAGCCTGGACAACAGCCGCTCAATCGCGCATCCGAAAGTCGGTGTATCCTACCAACGATCGTTCTGGAAGGAGCAACTCGATGCGTCTCCAGCGGATATCGAACGCCTCAATCGCGAACTCGAGGAGACACTTCTCAGCGTCCTCGCGGAAGCCGGTCTTCCGCTTCGATCGGGGGCCGGAACCTACGTCGACGATGCGTACTTCGTGGCCGACGACTCTGATCGCGACCGCGATATCATCGAATTGGACTTCACGCAGATCAAGCACCGTCAAGAGTCGGTCGTCATCAAGCACCTCGCAGATGGGATCGCCCCGACGGCGTGGGAATCCCTCGAGGTTCTCGTCACGGACGGTGGCGAGGTGAGTCCACAGGATATTGCTGACGAGACGGGTCGCCATCCGGGGAGTGTCCGTAGGGCCCTAAACAGAATTCCGGAGCTGGTCGAGCGGGAGTATGGACGGGTCTCTCTTCGATCGAAGTACATCGCGGATCTCGTCCACGACGCAGTGAAAGAAGCCAAGGAAGCGACGAGACGAGCTGCGGAAGCCGGTGCCAAGGCGATCGAAGCGGCCGAACGCGGACTCGATCAATCGACGAGCGCGTTCATCGCATGGGCCGCAAAACACGATATCGATGTCCGAGATCGGGATGGGGAAGAACTTCGGCTGGAGTTCGGTGTCGTAGACGATATCAAGCGAAAGATCCGGGAAGGTTACGAGCTGTGGACTGCTGCCGATATGCCCGAGGATCGGTACCGGATGGCCAAGATCCAATACGAGAAAGAGATCGACTCTGGCCTCCGGTCGATCGATAAGACCGAGACGAAATCCTTTGCCTCAGTAGCGTGGCATCACCTCGGCTGAACCTGCCTCGGTAGTGGCAACACTATCTAGCGCGGCGATTTCGCAGCAAACTCTGCTTCTTTCTGCATAGCTCGGTGTTCCACCCCCAGGGGTACGGCACGGAGAGGCAGGAATGTGTTTTGCTGAAGTCCCCCTTAGGGACACACCTAAAAGCTAATGCGACAGTTCCTATAATGCTGCTTTCTATATCTCGATGCGATTAATCAACGCTCGAGGGCCGGATCTTCGAACCTCTTACCTTTTTTCTGTGGTGGAGATTTCCTCCCTCTGGTCAACACCTATTTTAAATTCACACTACCAACGGTCGCTATGGCTAAAATGTCGGAAGAGAATATGCCATCTAATACAGAGGATATCACTCGGTTTGACTTCGTACAAGAGCGAGCAGATCAATTCCAATCAGTAGCTGACGATGCGCGAAGTTTATTGAGGACAAATTTTCTCATCATTGGGTTCTTTCTCCCAATCATTGGGTCACTGTTCTCTGGTCAGTTATCTCCAGAGAAAGTATTTAATAACGCTTATACGCAGGTTGGTCTGGTTGTGTGGGTACTATCAACACTGCTCTTGTCTTCTATCTACCATCGAGCACGCGTTGTTGCTAAGGCGCACTTTGACCCAGTTGAGGCAGAGATACTGGGTGATATTCCAGAAGATAAGCGACGCTATCGAATCCATGATACGATAGAGAAGTATAGTAGTTCAATTGACAACCTTAATTTGTTTATATCAGGGAGTACACTTCTCACATTAATTGTAACGACTCTTTTTGCACTTGGAATGCTGCTCCCGTATCTCGCCATCATTCCACAGTTCGACGCACTAATTGTTGTTGGCGCAGTTCTCAGCGTTGCCGCTTTGATTACTATTAGCTACCGTCTCAGAGGATATCTCTCGAGCATCAGTAGACTATTCGCTCATAACAAAAGCAACTGGAACGATCTCACGAAGCCACGTCAAGACTTATTGAAGAAAATTTATGTCGCAGTGGGAACTGACCCGTTCGAACTATCTGATCTGCCATTAAAACACAACAGGTCGACGCGGTCAGGAACGTTGTCTTCCACCACAATTGATGAGTCCCATCTACTGCTGCAGGATGTTTTTGATAATAAAATCAGTGAATATCTACTCGAACAGATGGTCGAAGAGGGTTATTTTGAGAAGACTGGTGATACCAATGCACCGACCATCAGACCGCCACATACCTACAAGGAGTTCAAGATTAACGAAATAAAGGACGAACTCGGGACAGCGATTGATAGACTAGGACGGGAGCTCGATAGCAATGTTGAAGCTCGGAGTACGGCTGCAGATGAACTCAGTTCACGTCCAAACGAAGTGCTAAACGAACTTCGTACCGGCGACGAGCTTGAACAAATCAAACGCTACAACCGAGTCATTAATCGATTACAAAATGAGGGGTTCGAACTCGCGTCCCGTCCCTTTGAGTTTACCTCAGAGGAAGTGACATACATTCCCACAGAATTGGCCGAGCAAGCATACGAAAAGATAGAGATGGAACAACGAACAAGGGAATATGACCGTAAGAGGGCTGAAAAGCGAGAACAAGCTCGGAGAGCAGAGAATACGTATGAATCTGAGGTCATTGAACCTCCGAATGAATATGGTGAGATGCAGGTGCTTATATATGACATGTTCTCCCAAAGCCATGAGCATAAATACCTCAACATCGACGAAGCAGACGTTTCAGAGGCCGAGCGTGAGCGATTGAGGGAGCTTGAAAGTGGAGAAAAAATCAAACTTCGAATAGAACATCATCCCCGAGATAGTGGAGAATATATCGCTTCTATTGGTGGCCCATAATAGACACAAATATGATCCTTAGATAGCATAGAAGTAACAGCGATAAGTATACACCTATGGTGAGCAGTCACCTCAGGATGGATTGGCCTAATAAATCGCGTTCGGATAGGGCTACACGTGGAGGTTTTTATAGCCAGCTGACTTTGCCGCGTTCACGTTGCTGTGCTTCGGGGCTGTAGCTACCTCGATAATGCTCCAGGAAGGTTTCGAGATCGTTCCATCCGCCCCAGTCACAGACTAAAAGCGGATCAACATCATCGGAAGCGAGTGCAGTCGCCCAGGTCCGGCGGAGATCGTGGAAGCCGAGGTGATCCCATCCAGCATCGCCTGTCTCCTCATGCAACTGGTCGGCAGTCGATCGAACCCACCGCCGGAGTGACCGCGTACTTGTAATCTCGACGAGTGACGAGCTGGTTGGCGCGTCGCGCACGTCGTCGACCGTGCGGATGGTCGTCGCAAGATCGCGCGGGACCGGCGTCTCTCGGAACTTATCGCCCTTGCCGTGCCAGACACGGAGCATCGTTCCGGCGTCAGTATCGACGATATCCTCCGGCGCAATATCGAGGACTTCGTGTGAGCGGAGGCCGCACCGCGCCCCGAGTGCGAACGCGATCCGCTGCTGGGTATCGTCGGACGCCTCGAGAAATTGTTCTACTTCGTTCTGGCTAAGCCAGACCTTCATGTCGTCGCGGTTCTCGTGCTGTTGGAGATTCATGCGTCCGGGTTGCCTGCATTCCGGACAAAAACCGCCAGCAATCTAGTTCTTTCGGTGGTCCTCGAGGGGGAGATCGGAGTGATTTTGTCCGACTCTGTCTGACTTCTCGGACACAACTCTTGTGATAACTACGTATGCTTATTGACCAGCAAGCGTTCTATCAGGTTCGAACGGGGTTTGTAGGGTCGTGCTGAATACAGAGCGCATATAGCACGATTAGCTTGAAATACGAGATTGCTTCTTCAGACAGTAACGTGTAGGCGATAAAGTGATACTGATGTATCTACCATATTCATCTGAGTAGAACGACCTATACTGAAAAACATGAGAGAATCTGAGAATTGGATAATACGAGAAAACTATCAAGAGGCTCATCTACTACACAATAATGGATACATCAAAGTTGATAAAGGAGGCACACATTGGTCAATCAATGTCTGGACTACTAATGGTGACGGAGATCTTTATCAAAAAGAATCACCATCAGAGAATACTAATATATTAGATTACACTCAAAAATACAGAAAAAAAGTTGAAAATGCTGGGGGGTTTACTCAAGTCCAAGTCTCTCGTAAACCTCACGAGATCTACAAAAGCAGATTAGAGTTTCTACAAAGTTCATCGACTAATTTGGTTGAAATTGATAAACAACCGGTTGTTGCTTTCCATTTATTTTGCTCAAAAGAAGACCAACCCCTTGTCAATACCGTCTCTGAATTACCAAATGATTCTATGGTAATTCAAAATCCAACATCTACGATCACAAATAGCGGTGAAAAGTATTTTATTAAAACAAGTAATCTATTTGAAAATATGGAATACATCTGTATATCTCGACACGGATGGATTGAATTAGTAGATTCTACGTACTCAGATTGGAGGTTTCCTATTGAACGCCTCCGAGATGATGTCATTAATTTCTCATCAGCTGGTTTGTCATATCTATCCGAGTTTGATCCAGAAGGCCCAGTACAGCTCTATGTTACCTTACTTGGATTTGGTAGTGTAGAACTTGCGGGGTCATATGCGGGCACGAATAGCTATCCAATAATTCCTAAAAATATTGAAGGCGGATATCTGACCGAATATGACACAGGAAAAAATATAACTACAGAAAAAATTTCATCAGGCCTTTTAATCACTAACAAGGGAAAAGAAATCTGGATCACCTCATCAAAAGACTAAGAAAATCTTTTTCAAGTTCTTGATCCATACTATTAATTGCCGTATCAAAGTTAGCTGTATCTTCCAGATCTAATTCCCTAGTTTCTTTGAATCCAATTAATCTTTGTTCCCCCAAGCGGGTCTCCTCAAGTATTTCTAGAAATAATTCTTCAGAACAAATATGTAATAATAGCTGGAGTGCTGAGCGCTCATGCGTCAGAATCATTTCATTATAGCGTTTATTATCCCAACTCTTCCCGTTTGCACGAATTGCTTCCCTATCATTGAGTTCCTGGTTAATCAGTTCCAATTTATTATAATGCTCTCTCAATAATATTTTATTGTCATCCCCCAAATTGTTTAAAAATCCGCTATTTTTCATCGCAGCATAAGCAGAAGTGTCGAACTCTATACTAGTAGATGTCATATTTGGATCTCGATAGCGAGGACTCATCTTATTCATGCCTGTCTCACGTGAAACGATATTATCTATCAAGTCAACGCCTAGATCGGTGACTTTTTTCTTATTTTCGTAAATTTCTTCTCTAACTCCTGTAGCGTATCTTAGTTTATTTATTCTATTTTGTGCAAATATGGTTAGAATAACACTAAAAGTAGCCACTACACTACCTGTAGCTATAGGAATAATTAGACCTGATTGAACCATTTTAGTAGGAGACTATGGATTCATAGTGTAAGAAGATTACTAAGGAACCGGTAATCCGCCCAAAGTATCTTAAATCTTATGACACACGTGTTTCCACAAAGTACGGAACTGCGAATATTTTGACGAATAACAAGGATTACGTCGTCAATCCAGGCAGAATACACATCTCAGGTTTTGTCTCTTCGAAAGGACGGATCACCTATTTGATCGTCGATGGGACGGTCTGCTGAACTCATCCTCTATATTCAGCAGGTCGTTTCTGACGCCTATCCGAGAGATAAGCAGCTGCTCCGGTAACGCCTTCGCCTGTACTTACCGCTGGTTCACGATCTCCTATCCGACTTTCTCCGAGTTCTCGGACACTGCTTGACCGACTGTCATGGAATTCTTGAACGCGATTAGTGGTATTGATGCTTGTCAAGTGCTGAAAGCATAGGATGGGTTCAGTACGATGGCTACGTTCGTTTCGCATCAAATTGATTAAGCCTACCGCTCATTGAACTTGCCTAGCGTGAAAGGAGGGACAGGAATAAAACGTGTGCCGGAGAAACGACCTATAACGCATGGTCCGGCTCACTAAACTTGATGTCAAGGGATTCAAGGGTATCCAGTCAACCTCAATAGAGCCGGGTAAACTAAACATCATCACTGGCCGGAACAACGCCGGAAAAACATCCCTTCTGGAAGCTATCGCGGTGTTATCAGACCCTACTACTTTAGAGAACTTTGAAGATCGCGCTACGGCAGTAATCAACAAACAAAGAGGGGAGACTTCGCTACATGGCGAATATTGGCGTGAACAACTCTCGTTCGAGCAATATGATGAGGAGGGGAACCCAAGTAACCCACTTACTCAGTCAGTAAAAATCCGCCAAGCTAGCGACGAGGAAGTCTATGAAGCAGCAATCAGGAAAATCAGTCAGGAAATACCAGAAGAAACAGCCCAGTTAAGGCTATTCCCACTCCACCGTGGCAATTTGCAACTTAGTCAGGATGCACGTAGGAGCGATCGTCCAGATGAGATGGCCCTCGCAAAGATTCTAAATGAAGTACTTACAGATTCGCTGCTGTCGATACCTGAGGAAAAAATAATCGACCTTCTTTCGGATGACGTTCTGGCTGTCAAGATTGAAGACCAACAACGGTATCTATTTTCTGCTAGCAAGAGTTATCAAGAGGTCATCCGTCAGATTGTAGAAAGTGCTACTGAGACTCTACTTGATGATGAACGAATCGTCAATGAAACGCCCGGGGAAGAGTCCGAATCTCAAGCCCTCTTCCGTCTAACTAGCTCCGTATTTTCAAACAGGCACTCTAAAAGAGTACAGCTTTTTGGTGGATCTTTCCCGACAGTCAGTGGTATTCATTACCTCAATGAAATTCCTACAAAAGCAGAGGAGATCAATTACGAAGATAATCCTATTCGAGTAAGCAGGGTTGAAAATTACCTTCAGGAACATGATCTTGTAGATTCTCTGGAGGATTTCTCATTCACTGACCTTGTGTTTAAAAATAAGGAGGGGGCACCATATGATGTCCCATTTGAGTTTATGGGTGATGGTTTCAAAACAATTGTTGGCATTCTCTGGGAACTGTTTGATGAATCTAATGACGGTGATGTTCTCTTAATCGAAGAACCGGAACAGCATATGCATCCAGGGTATATAGAACAACTAACACGTACCTTAATCCAGATTTCGAGGGAAGAAGAACTACAATTATTTATCACAACACACAATACTGACTTCTTAGAATCATTCATATCCAAAGAAGTTCGAAATCAATATGGGGAGTACCTACAAAATGAATTCTGCCTTTTCCAACTAACAGAACCTATGAATCGATCCTTATCTTACGAAGATGCAAAGGAAGATATGAATGACCTCAACTTGGATCTTAGAGGCCAATAGATGCAGGGTGATACGATTGTTTTTACTGAGGGAATCAATGACTTGGCCTTTCTTGAGCAACTTCACACTCGATCAGGTGTGGAGGAATACTGTGATCGGTTCAATAACGAGGAGAGTGATGAAACGCAGACACAGCGAATACGTCAGCACCGAATTGGCACTTCGATTTCTTATTTATACAAGTGTGAAGGAGGGCGGTCAGAATTAGAGGATATATACGCTCGTGAAGGACCCTCAATTGGAGAGAAAGGCTTAGATTCAGTACTGATGCTCGACATGGACGACGATAGTAGTTTTAGTGCTGTGTTAGACAGTCTGAACAGTTCTTTGTGGGATGAATGGGGTAGCCAAATTTCATTAGCCGCGAAAGGGAATTCGCAATTCACAGACGACTTCGTAATTAAAGAATGTTCGTTGGAGGGGAACGGTGATGTATTTGATGAACCCACAATTATTGCATTCTATAATGATATGGAGACAGCAACTGGTATGTCATATGGGGTGGAATTCAGCAAGAAAAAATATCAAGCTGAACAGTATTTCAAAGATCAGCCAGACGAAGTGGATGCACTTATTGACGTGTTATATTTGTAGATGCCACAAGCAATCCAGTGCTAACTGCTCGATCTGCACTGACCAATTCGCCAACTCCGTGTAACTACCCAACCGTGAAGTATTTGCGCCCTCTATTCAGCATGGCATCCTGAATTCATTTCAGACCCGGTAGAATAACCAGCACTAAATCGGTGTCTGCATTTACCAGATCAGGATGTCCGAAATTGCACCCTTTATCGGCACTGCTCTTCCACTTTTCCCCGAGTTCTCGGACACAAAACTCCCGCTAAGTACATATGCGAATTTAATGCGTTACGTCCACAGAGACCAGCCGTAGGGTCACTATTCTGGATTTAGAAGCCCCGATTTCCGTATTCTGTATATCAAACCCAAGACTACCGAAAGCGTGATTCCAATGATAACCCATATTGGAACCAAGGATTGATCCACAGATAGGACGACATCCGAAAGGGTCACAATCAATAAGCCAATCGTGAGATATCCGACAGCGGCGTTCACTTCGTTAGATCTCGTAACCTGTTCTTTTTCAAACTGCTGTTGTCTCCTAAGCCGGCTCTCTTCATACTGTTCCTGAGTCTCTAGTAATTGCTGTTCCCATTGCGCTTGTTTTTTCATGGTTTCCCATTCCCGGATCGTCTGAATCCCCTTTTCGGAGATCCGGACTACAGGCAAACTATCAAACGAAACTGACGGATCATGGCTGGCATCCACGTCTTCAACTTCAAGATGACCTGATTTTAGGAGGCCTTGGGCATGGTCTGATGTGTTTATATCCTCCAATTCATCACGGTCGGGAATGAATCTCTCCCACTCCTCTGAGTGGGGTGAATATTCAAACCCGAGATTCTCTTCCCAAAATATCCGTAAAACGGTCATCCATTCCGGCTCGTCCATTGTTCACCCTCACAAACAGACCGTATTAATTCGCCCGGAAAATCTTCTCCAGTATTAAATTCAGTGAGCCGCTTCAGACATATAACCTATGTTAAACATATGATCTATGCTATAACTCATGATGTCTATCCGGCTCTGTTCGTATTCTCGGACAGGCTGAAATGACGAATCATTTGTAGACGGATAGGACATTAGTAGGTAATCATGAGTAACAAACCTGGCCCTCTTGGTCAACTGGCTAACTCATTTGCGTCTGTAATTCCGGATGTCGATACAGATGCTGAACACGACCGATGGAAACCTGGAATTGGCCCATTCGAGGAAGAGAATCAGATCGAAATGATTCTCGAGGCGCTTGAGGGCCACCCGCTTCGAGAAGCTATCGAGACTGAAGTGTCGTACCTCGAGGGTTCACGACGATGCGATCTTTTTCTTGATCACGACGGGCGTCAGCTTCCAGTGGAGGCCAAGCTACTCCGGTTCCGGTACGATAATGGAAACATCGATCCGAACAGCTTCGCGCGGATCTTCACGCCGTTTCCTGAACGGAGTTCCTCGTCACTACTTACCGATACGAAGAAACTCTACGAGTCAGAGTTCGGATCAAACGGCGGAGTACTCGGCCTCTATTACGAAAAAGTCGACGAAGAGTACGAGCAAATGACTGCCGAGGCAGTTGCCGAGAAGTTCTGTATGGACGTGGATCACTGGTACGAGTTCCAAGTAGAAACGAGGAATATCGCCTACTTCGACGAGTTACAGCATCCCGTTCATCAGCAAGGCGCTGTCATCACGTGGGAGATCGTCGAGTGATCAAACAATGACCGAAATCGGACTAGTAAGCTGTTCGAAGACGAAACGCGAGCAACCAGCACCACCGAGTGAGCTGTACAGCCCGTCAACGCTGTTCAGCAAAGTACGCCGGTACTGTGAACATCACCACGACGACTGGTACGTCCTTTCAGCTAAACACCATCTTCTTGAACCGAATGGTCCGCTGATCGAGCCCTACGACGAGACTCTCACTGGCGCTCGAGTAGCACGAAAGCGAGAGTGGTCCCAAACCGTGTATGACGATCTGAAGGCAGCAGGTTTGCTCGAATCGGATATCACCCTCGTATTCCATGCGGGGAAAGCGTACTACGAGGAATTGCTTCCCCTCCTCGAAGAACACAACGTCCAGATACAGATTCCGACTGAGGGATTAATGATAGGTGAGCGGCTTGCATGGTACAACGAACAGACATGAATGAACGAGATCTGTATGCAGACGACTGGATGAGGGTGAATTGGAGTGACTGGCTATCTCTTGATCCAACAGACGATGAGTTGACGGCGATCTCGACTGATCCAGGACTCTATCGCGTTCGCCATCGTGACCGTAACGGCCTCGAGTACATCGGTCAAACCGGCCGGAGTACACGCGGGCGGGTAAGCGCACTGGCCCGGAACGTCTACTCCGAAGAGATGCCGTTTCGCGATCCGCATACAGCTGCACCGTGCCTCTGGGCAGTTCGTGATCGAGACGGACCGGCGTTCGAAGTATCGACCGCGACGCCGTCGTTCGCAACCCACGATCAGGACCGGAAGGGGCTCGAGCAAGCCCTCATCGCGATTGCACGTCGCGAAATGGGCAAAAGTCCGACCGCGAACTTCGGGCGGATCATCCCCGGCTACTCACAGTCGGGATATCGAAGTGATGGGTACGTTGGTGGCCCCCTCGAGGAGGGAGAGACCGAGCCAAACACCGAACCCGGCCGAGGACCAGTTCCGTGGAAAAACGTGGACGATGTGACTGCGTCAGATTGGATGGGTCTCGAGTGGAGTGGCCCCTATCGGCTTGGAGATCGACTCGAGCCGGATCTACCCGAGGCAGGTGTTTACCGGATCTGGTACGAAAATGACGCGCCACCGCTGGCGTATACCGGCGAGACGAAAGCGTTCACAAAGCGACTACGACAACACGAGAAAACATTCGGCAGTGAGGCTCTATTTTCAGTAGCTACTCCAGATGGAATGGATGCGAAGCACAAGCGAACCGAGGTCGAAACCGACCTGATCGGTGCGCACTATCTCGAGACAGAGCGATCACCAAGAGCGCAGTTCGGGAACTGAGTTAGTAGTGTAAATCAGGCCTCGTCAAATCTATGGGTTTTGTCCAACTCTACAGTAATTCTCGGACACAATACTCGCGGTAATAGAGAAATCGTGAACCATGCGGTGAGTTCGGTTGTCAATTACTGAGTTAGCGTCATTGGATAACTTACTTCATGCTTCGATCATATCCCTGACTCGGGAAGATGGGAGTTTCCACATTTCTAAAACAAAACTACGTCTCTCTGTTCTTGAATATCGTCTTGGTCCCGATCTTGAGTGTCCTAACCTATCTATCAATCCTCTCGCCTGGGATGCTAGCTATTCTAGTCGTTCTTGCAAACATCCTCCCGAAGTATGATACTCTGGTGCAGCAGTGGCAAGCGGCCGAGAATCGAGACCAACTCCGAGAACGAACTACAGAATTTAATCAGATCCTTGAATCCTTTGAAACGAAATTTGAGGACGAAATCTTTGAATTGAAAGCGCTAGGATCTGAGAACCTCATCAACTATGCCGAATCAGTCGCGATCGAAGAAGAGGAGGATATCTACCTTCCACTCCTCTACATATATCTCGAAGAAGAATCCGACTTCCGTCTTGAGAGCCATGAACGAACCTCGTTATCGCAGAAACTCCAAATGAGTCTGGACCGCTTCAGTCTTGTCCGTCCAACAAATGACGATATTCGGCTTGCATGGGGTGCCTACCAACTTCTCTGTGGAAAACCTGAACCGTATGATTTAGCCCCTCCAGATGAGGAATTCATGGAGAGTGAGTGCTTCAAGGATCGATTCATTCACGAGTATATCCACAAAGAAACTATCATCTCTAAGTTGACCTCAGAACGTGAGGAAGAAGCTGAATACCGGAGTACACTGTCTCAACTGTACGATGGTGGGAAGTTAAGCAAGTATGGAATACAACAAGCGCTCATCGAACTCGAGGAGGATCTCAACTATGTTTTGACGGACAAGACGCATTATTTCATTCTCATCAATGAGATGCAACATGATACGAAGATAATCGAGGACATCAAGGAGGCTGTTCTAGCTAACGGTGATGACGTGTACACGGGTTCGATGATGGTGAATGCCGGGATGACTAGTCTCACACTCTGTGTTTGTGACGAGAATTGGGGAACCAATGAATTCTACGAGCGATTTGTCAAGGAGCCATTTGAACAGTATCAGGAAGATGGCGTCCTTTCCCTTCACAGAGCAAAATTCGAGGGTGGTTCTATTTTCAAACAGCGGTATGAGGAATCGGAGCCATCAGAGAGGATTCTCAGAGGTATCGAAGCTCGTGGTTTGCTGACCACTGGCGAGGTTGCAGCTACGCTAAATCTCAAAGAGAAACTCATCGAGTCCCATCTCTCCACAGACGAACTGTTGAGCGTACTCCCGCTGAATCTCTTTCTGCCTGATCTTCCTTCAACTAAAAAGGAAACTCTGATCGAGGAAAACGAAGTAATCAAGAGGAAATTCGGTATCGATCAGTTGACCGATTGGGCGCACCCGAACTACACAGCAGAGGAGATCGGGCAGTATCTCCATCGCGCGTATTTTCCAGAGGATTCGGAAGAAGAGTGGGTTGAGAATGCCGAGAAGATTATCGAGGAAGCGAAGCAAATCGATGTTGCGCTGACGTGATAGCAACACTGCAGCTTGAGTCTCATCGCTGTCCTCGATGTTCAGTTTCATCCCAACAAACCATGAAGAATGTGGATGTCAGTACAGGAATCGACCCTGATTTGAGGGTGAATTGTCCTCGAAGACAGGCTTCGCGGACAGCGTCTACGATTGCTCGATATCGAGTTCAGAACAAACTCGGTACGAAAGCGAGTATAATTCCAGCAGCAATCGCAGGCCATTCCGTCCTTGTATTCCAGTCGCTTGTACCTTCATGAACCAATAAAATTCCTAGGGCGATTATCGCACCAGTTGTTTGGACGACCAAGTATTCCGTTACATTCTCCAAAGCAGGTGGCACAATTTTCGTAAGAACTCCAGAAGCGAGGGTCATAACACCTATCCGGAACAGAAGTGTACGATCTTTCGATCCGAAACGGGAGCTAGCAGCTTTGGCATACTTGTCTCCTTGTTCGTACAGGAACTCCGCCACAAATCCAATCAGTACACCCTGGATTCCTAGAATAGCTAACCAACTCCATCCTGACAGACTTACCTCGATCATTCGAAGTGTTTCGGTTACAATCCCAATTTCGAGATAGAGACCAACTCCTGAGAGAACAGCTGCAGTCAGGAGATATATCTGCCATGGTTTGTATTTGCTTGCCTCGACTTGCTCATGGACTTCTTTAGCTTTCATATCTTGTTTTGTCTATGTATTGATTCGAAACGATCCTTGCTTTCTCCTGAAATCAGACGTGATTGTCTTCTGTGGCTCACCATCTATGGATCCCTCTTCTCACGTGGTATACTCCACGCTGAGTGGCCGATTGGTAACCACAAATCCGGGGTTGGCAGCTGACCACTCGAGGGGATATTTAATGATATGTTAGTCCCGATGAGTGATGATGTATGACCGATACAGAACTGCCTAAGTTCATTAACCGAGATCTCCTGCGCGATCCGAAAACTGTTGAAGTTCCTGATCAGGCATTGTTGAAGTGTTTCGTTCAGGCAAACAAACCATTTCTATCCAAATCGGCTGTCGCAGAGATGACCGGCCTCAGTGATGAAGGAACCCGAAAACGATTGAACTCACTAGTTGAACGAGGGATATTATTGAGTGCAGAAGCAGGAAGACAGACCAAAATCTACTGGCTCAATAATCCACGATCGCGCTGGCCTGTCCCGGCTGATTTGGATAACCCTGCATCTGATGTCGATAAATCAGCATCTGAAACTATAATACGAATTAACCGTTTGACAACATTCGCAATGTTGTATGCTGGGATTTTTACTGGTATTTATTTTCTTGACTGGTTGAGCGATTTCCCGATGACAGACGGCGTGTTTGAGGTATCACTAATTCCAGAAATGATGCCAGCCCTCGCATTCGTGTCGATGGCGATTTTGTTCTATGTAGCTCTCCAAACGTCGCTACATGTTGAGAATGACGATGCAGGCTGGCCAACAATTCGACGTGTTTATCGACATATTGTGGACTAATAATCATATGATGGTCGATTGATGCAAAACATTTAGCTTTCGATGACAGGCGCGTGATGGTGTGACCGTACGACTCCTAACAACGTCTGTGGTGTGATATTTTCTGTCAATCACACCATAACAACTACTGATAGCGCTATTGATTATCCTCGCAAACGACAGAGCGTAGTTCCTCAAGTAGGTCAGGGTGGTGTTTTTGGAGAATTTCAATATCTTCTGTGAGTTCATCTTCAATTCGTCCTCGAACACGTGATGTCGCTTGGTATCGTCGACTGTCTCCGTGTTCGCCGGCGATCTGTTCGCGTTCTGTCTCCGTAAGGAGCGCTCGAGTCTTCGCCATATGATGGCTTTCTCAGTGATGGTTGTAATACTTGCTAAGATAATCATATACGCTAACCTTTATTGGTTAGCGAATATACTAACCACTAAGCACGGGAGTTCGGCAAAAGGCCGACGGGTGGTGCAACACCCTCGACCGTGCTGGCGAAACCAGCATGATGGATTACGAATACAACCGGGATAAATCCGACGCACAGAACCAGAACCGACTGACAATCGCCGCTTGGAGGTGGAGGGTCGATGAGTAAGCCGGACTGGGAAGATACCGGCCGAAGATTGCTCCAAAAGGAACTCGAGCGGATAAGCGAAGAAGTCGGCCGAGACGCCTTTTCGACATCGGCACGTCGCCTCGATCGCGGCGAAGAGCTACGAGCAGAGGACATCTACAGAATGCGCGCAGCGATCGATGAATTGCAAGAGATCACTGAACTGGCTGCTGAGGCGACACAGGGAGTTGCATCGCTTCCTGATGTCTGGGACGTTCTCGATGAGGAAGCCCGAATACAATACGTCCAGCGCACTCGAGAGCTACGCTCGAAGACGAAAGACGAGTACCAAGAGTAAACCAAGTAACAGCAAAAAGCTCCACTACCAGCACTCGATCTCGCTGGTCGATTCGCTTTCGATCTGCTCGCGGTAAACGATCTGGTGAGATGGCCTCCTTCTTGCCCCTTCTATTCCTGCTCGATGTTGCCTCGATCCCCCTCGCAGTCCCTTGCTTTTCGCTGGGTCTCGCTGGTCTCTTGCTGCTCGAGTGGAAACTATCTCCTCGACCACCTGCTACCCACCCCTGAAACCCCCCTCGTTTTTGCTGGTCGTCTCTGCCTGGAACCCCCTTGCCGTCCCTGCCTTTTCCCTGGTCGTTTCGGCCCGATCAGAGTGACCGCCCCTCGACCAGCCCCTACTACCCCCTTATTTGCCTGGTCGTTGCTGCTCTTTCGCTGCTCGAATCGAACAAGGGGCCCCTGACCCGCTCCTGCTACCCCCTCCAAGGCCCCCTTGCTGTTGCTTGTAAGTTGGTCGTAGCCCCTTGCCGTCCCTGCCTTTTTGCTGGTCGTCACTGGTAGTCTCCCTCTGGACCGTACTAACCAGTCGCTCGACCAGCCATGACCACCCCCTCAAGGGCCCCTTCTGGCTGCTCGAGACTGGGTCGTATCCCCCTGCCGTCCCTGCCTTTTCCCTGGTCGTTTTGCCTCGATCGAGATGACCCCTCCTTGAGCAGCCACAAGCACCCCTCTGATTGCCTGCTTGTTGTTGCTCTTTCGCTGCTCGATTAAAGACGATCCACAGTTAGCAATTTTCACCCTTTCATCTCCCCCTCTATCTCCTCCTCAGAAGTGCCTTCTACCCCTTGCTATCTCCGCCTTTTGCTGGTCGTTTTAGCTCGAGTAAGACGATCAACTCAAGATCAGGGAGGCTTCCCCACCTCTAGTGGATCGCTTTGCTACTGGTTTCGTCTATTTCGGAAATTCTTCATGATCCCACTTCACCTCTTTAAGACCAAGGAGTTTCTCGTCATGCTCTTCATCTAAAATTCGTGTGTCAATATCTCGTTGTGAGAGATCGCCCGGTTCGATACGCCCTTTGAGAAACAGCTCTCCGATCTCCTCACGAGTTATCCGTTCACCGTACTCGAGTTTCTCCTCAATTGTTTCAACATCGGGAATGTCCTGGTACTCGACTTCAACAGAGGCATCTACCGAGACTGGATATTTTCCGCCAGGAGCATGGTCGGTCCATCGGCTTTCGGCGTTTAGGACCGCTTGTTCGACTAATCGATCGAAGTCGACACGGGGAGCCATTAAACACGCTTTATAGATGACCTCGAGAGTTGCTTGGAGATCGTTCTGCTGGTGACCGTGACCGAGTTCCGCTAATATTTCCCTGACGGATCCAGTAGGGATTTCGTCGACATCAGCAGCAAATCCTAAATCATCGAAAATCAATTCGAACTCTTTGTCATCTAAGCTGGTTATCCACCGGAAGTCATCGAAGCCCGCTTTGATCTTTTCTCGAATACGCCATCGCTTCTGATTTTCGTCACCGCTCCAATCGACATCGTACCCTGATATTTGACTAAGGAGATACTGTCGATCACTATCAGTGAGTATCCCGTTTGGGCCCTCGCGGGACACATCGATGTCTGGCTCAGTCATCTACAGATAGCTTAATCAGAAACTTCATAAAGCTAATGAAGGGGGCCTCTGAACTAGAGGCCGATGGCCTCGACCGGGAACTATGCAGACATCAAGGTTGATCCTGAAACCCGTGACCGCGTAAGAGCCCTCAAACGCGGCGGGGAATCCTATGACGAGCTGCTAAACAAGATGGCTGATCAATACGACCCTGAAGAGGCCGACAGGTAGTTACGAACGATATCAGTGACACTAACGAGTGTAGGACACGGCGGCAGAACACCGGAGTGCTGGCACACTTCGGGGCTCTCCCCATTCAATCTGGGGTGGGTACGCCGCCGTCGAATTGTGAAGCTTGGAGCCGTCGAACAGGACGGGACTCCGTACGTTCATCTACAAATTCCGTAGATAAGAACGTTCGGGTTCGTCTTGTTTCTCGCGGCTCCGGTCTGGCCGGCCGACTCGGCTGCGAAGACTGGACGCATGCACGCAACCCACGAAGACAACGCAGAACGTAGTGAGGTCGACTCGAGCGACGAAATTAGTAGCCGTACCAGCGACGAGATTGGGAAACGTATCGAGCGATTCGGCCACGACAAGATCCGGCTCGTCGAGTGCCCGGTCTGTGGTGTTGGCCTCAGAAACAAGAAGACGGCACATCACATCGAGAAACACTCTCCCTCTGATTTCGGGCTAACCGGGGGTGGGGTCCTATGAGTGAGGCTGATTCCGATCCGGATCAGTACGTCCAAGAGAACAAGGACACGCTCGTCCGTATCATCAAACACGGCGACGACAAGTTCGTTCGAGGGCTTGCTCTCGCGGCGATAATCCGCTATGGAGACGAGCCGCTCCTTCATGATATCGAGCATGAAATCGACCGAGCGAAACAAGATATGGAGGAACGCGTCTAATGACGACCTCAGTCCGTACTGGCGTCGGCGAACTCTCGGGCCTCCCGGAGTACCCCGGGATTCTCGTCGGCGAGTTCGATGAACTGCTCGATTCGTTCGAGATCGTCGAGCAGTTCGGGATCATCACGGGCGATCTTGAGAAGTTCAGTCCGCGTCTCCTGTTGTCGCTCCTCGATCTCTTCAACTGCACCGTGTTCCATCGCTTGACCGCACCACACGCAAAGCGATTCGTTCCGTGGTGTCTTCCGCTGGCAGCGGGGACAAGTCTGCGGAGAGATGGGATCGGACTCGTCTTCCTCGACGTCGACGCCGTGAGCCCTCGCGATCTCTCGATCGTTGGCGTCACCGAAGACGGCGACGTAGCGGGCAGCGACATCAGAACCGCGATCCCATCCGTGATGGTCCTCGAGGTGAGCCTGGTTGACGCCCTCGGAAGCGAGATAGGACGCGGAGGACTTCCGCATCTGAGTGAAGGTAACATCGGTGTGAGTGACGCCAGCCTTCCGGGCGTTCTTCTTCAGAATTTTCAGCTTCATCTGGTAGCTGATTTCCTTCGGCTGGTCGAGCTGGCACCACAGTGGTGCTTGCGGGTCGTTCGGCGCAGGATGGACGTTCAACCATTGTCGGAGATACGGAGCAGCAGCGATGAGCATAATCGACCGCTCGCCCTTCTTCCCGTCGACGGAAATCTGAAGGCCGTACTTGTGATCGGCGATGTCGCCGACGGTAAGGGACCGGATCTCACCGCTTCGGGCGCCGGAATCCCATGCGGTCGCGATGAGAGCTTTGTCGCGATGGTGACGACACTCCTCGAGCATCGGCTTGATGTGGTCGTCCCACCAGAGCATCTTCGCCGGGTCCGGCATCGGATTGTAGTTTTTCGATGTCGTCGCGGAGACCCAAGAGATACTGTCGGGAATCTCATCGCTGTCAGTGGCGCGTTTGCCAAACATCCGAAGGGCGACCCGGTAGTCCCGGTTCGATTCCTCGTTTTCGTAGTTACTGTGGATCCAGCGGACGATATCTTCCGCTGCTCTCCTATCTTCGAGAGCATCCGCGAGTCCGCCGACGTTCTCAGAGATCCGAACACAGTGCCTGACGAGCTTCGCACGGCGCTGCTTACCGTATTGACTCCCGAGGAGGGCGAGTTGCCTATCGAAGTCAATGAGCGCCTCCTGATCGTCGCTACTGATATCTTCGCTTCCCTCGATACGCTCTTGCAGCCGTTCGAGCCGACGGTCAGCATCGCGGGTCATCGTCTACTCAGGGGGTTATCGTATGAGCATGTAAACCACCGGTTGAGGTCCGGGAGGCGGCATTTCTGCTGCGAGCAAACTCGCGGGCCGCGAGTAGTCCTCGGAGCTGATTTGAGCCACGGAGGTGTTTCGTACCCAGCTGAAACGGAGTGCCTCGAGATTACTCGTGGCGTTTGCGTCCGTCCGTCGAATCAGAGCCACTCACTGACGGTATCGCCGCTGAGGACTTCTGGGATGACGACCTCGTCAGCGCCGGCGCGCCGGGCGACGGACTCGTACATTTCGTCGCCAACGCGGACGATCACCTGCAGGTTCGGCGAGAGCTGACTCGCCGTGATCGCGATTTGGATGTTCGCGTTCGAGTCGTCGATGGCTCCGATGATGGCTCCCGCCGTCGCGACGTTAGCCCGCTCGAGGACGTCCTCGCGGCGGGCGTCGCCTCGGATGGCGAGCGTCTCTTCACCAATGCGGTCGAATTCGGCTTGGTCGAGTTCGATTACCAAGACGTCGTGGCCGTCATCACGCAGTTGCGCGGCAAGGGTGCGCCCGAAGATCCCGTACCCGCAGATGATGACGTGGTCCGATAGGTTTTCGATCTTCCGTTCGGTTTGCATGTGTTTGAGTTCCTCCGTAATTTGACCGCCGAAGGCCGCCGACAGGACCGTCTCGCCGATCCACAGGCTCGAGAGGATGATCCCGATCCGCACCACGACCGCGAAGGCTTTGATCGCCCGCTCTGGACCGGTATGGTCCTGAAAGTGCAACTCGATGCTCGTCAAGTCGACCAGCCAAAATGCCGCCTCCACCAACCCGACTCCCGCGAGCAGCACGTATCCGGTGATCCCGACCGTGGTGACGGTCACGAGGGCGAAGATCGGTCTAACGGCGCGGCCCAGAATCGGCCGACTCGACAGCGGGGTGGCCATGCCTTGGATCGTGGTTTCTTGGGTCGAGAGTGTCAAAAGCTCCCGACCGAACTGGTAAGGGACTCCGTGGCTGGACGGTTGATTGTCCGTAACACAATTGTTCATTTGAACTACAGTAGCTCTTGAAAGTCGATGCACACCCGATCGCAGGACAGCGTTGTGATCGGTGTGTAAATCGTTTCAAGAGCTACTATAGACTGGGGTTCTGCGAGCGAAGCGAGCAGGTTCTCGGGCGTCGTTCACAATCCAGGAGACGGCGTCGCTCTACGGCTCGTCACACACCGACCGCACAGTGATGGGGTTCGGCAACACTCACTTCTATTTTATTGGGACGCGAAAAACATTCGATACTCGAGTCGCGACTGACTCCGGACTCGACTGCGAAACGGCCGACACCGAACGGTCTCCGATCGGTGATCCGACGCCGATCAAAGCGGCGTCGTACATCGACGGCAGTACGTGAACCCGGCGTCGTTTACCGTCCCACAGTGACGACACGTCACGTGCGTTCGACCCGCTGGATCCGTCTCGAGCGAGGCGGAGGGGCCGCGGTCGAACTCCTCGTCGTCGGTGTAACGCTTCAGTTCGCCGGCCCGCCGCTTGTGGTGGCGTTCGAGGCCGTCCCGGACGATCCGTACGAGAACCGGGACACAGACTCCCAACGCGACGAGCAGGAGAACGCCGATGGCGACGGCATAGAGCTGCCCGGGGGAAACCATGTCGTCGCTACGACCGCTCGACGGTTTTCGATTGTGGTGTGTGTCCATACATCAGTGACGTCTCGAGACGAACGGTCGCCCACCTCGAGTCGGTCGGCGAAGCGAGCCGACCGGTGTAACCGGCACTCCGTTCGGGAAGCCAACACCTCAAGGGGCCCGAGGCCGACGGGACGGACGTGAACGGTAACTCGATCACAAACGAGAGCGACACGTTCGAGATCGGCGAGACGACGGTCCATCGGCTCGGGTTCGGGGCGATGCGGATCACGGGCGAGGACATCATCGGTGCGCCCGAGGACGAAGCGAAGGCCCGCCGGGTCGTCGAACACGCCGTCGACTGCGGCGTCGACCTCATCGACACGGCCGACTCCTACGGCCCGGCGACCAGCGAGCGGCTCATCGGCGAGGCCATCGGTGATCCCGACGACGTCCTCGTCGCGACCAAGGCCGGCCTGTTGCGCAACCGCGAGGGCGACTGGCTCGCCCACGGCGACCCCGACTACATCCGCAATCAGGTTCTCACGTCGCTGGATCGACTGCGGACCGACACCATCGACCTCTACCAGTTCCACCGGCCCGACGACGACACGCCCTTCGAGGACTCCGTGGCGGCCTTCGCGGAACTCAAAGACGAGGGACTCGTCGAGCAGGTCGGCCTCAGCAACGTCTCCCCCGAACTCATCGATCGGGCCCGTGAACAGGTCGAGATCGCGACCGTCCAGAACCGGTACAACCTGAACGACCGCGGCGCGGCCGACTCCCTCGAACGCTGCGAGGAGAACGACATCGGATTCATCCCGTGGGCCCCGATCAACGGCGACGATCTGGCCGAACACGGCGACCTCCTCGACGACATCGCCGAGGCCCACGACGCGACGCGCCGACAGGTCGCCCTCGCGTGGCTGCTCGAGCGCTCGCCGGTCATCCTGCCGATTCCCGGTACCTCGGATCCGGATCACCTCGAGTCGAACGTGGCCGCCTCGGGACTGTCGCTGTCCGACGACGAGGTACAGCGCCTGACCGACGCGGCCGAATAGATCCCGGACCTGGTCAGTCACGACACCACGGGCCGGCCCGCGGCGCTCGAAGCGATCGTGGGGTAGACCGAGCCCCAGATACCGCGACGCCGGCTCCGACGATGTCGGAGGCGTCGCGTCGGGCAGCTGCCATCCGGCGTGGTACGGGCTGTCGGCCCGAAACGCGAGTGCATGATCAGGCCAGTGCCCGGTGTTGCCCCCTCCCTCGAAAGACCCCCGAAGCGGATCGAACCGTCACCCCGTTTCCGACGGAAGCCTGATACGTCAGTCCCGCAATGATGACGTATGGTTGCACGTGACGACCTCGAACACGGGCAGGCCCGCGTCAACGACACGAAACTCCACTACGTGACCGCCGGCGACGGCCCGCCGCTGGTCCTGTGTCACGGCTGGCCACAGACGTGGTACGAGTGGCGGGACGTGATTCCATCCCTCGCCGACGACTACACCGTCATCGCACCCGATCTCCGGGGGCTGGGTGACTCCGCGACCCCCACCTCGGGATACGACAAGGACACCGTCGCGACCGACGTCCGGGAACTCGTCGCCCACCTCGGATTCGGGGACGATCGGATCGCGCTCGTCGGCCACGACTGGGGGATGCCGACGGCCTACGCCTACGCCGCCCAGTATCGCGACGAAGTCCGCGCGCTCTGTGTCCTTGAGGCCGGCTTACCGGGGATCAACGAGGACGGAAAGAAGAAACTCTGGCACACCCGATTTCACGGCGTTCGTGACCTACCCGAGCGGCTGGTTGCCGGCCGGGAGCGGCTGTATCTCGACTGGTTCTACAAGGAGGGCGCGTACGATCCGTCGGCGATCGACGACGAGGCCCGCGACGAGTACGTCCGCTGCTACTCGCAGGCCGGCGGCCTGCGGGGCGGCTTCGAGTACTACCGCGCCTACGAGACCGACGCCGAACACAACCGCACCCACGCCGAAGATCCGCTCGAGCTGCCGGTCCTCGCACTGGGCGGTGCGGCCTCGTTTCGGGAGCTGCCGATCCGGGACATGGAGACGGTCGCGACCGACGTCTCCGGCGAGGTCGTCGACCGGGCGGGTCACTGGATTCCCGAGGAACGGCCGGATTACTTCGTCGATCGGCTGACGGCGTTTCTCGACGACGCTGCGTGACCGCCCCTCGAGCCGGTGATGACTCCGCGTTCAGTACTGTTCTTTGACCCTGTCGATCTGACAGTCGATGCAAAGATCGTCGGCGAAACAGGCGACGTTGTCGTGGGGGCAGTCGTACTCCTCGACGTCGACGGAGAGGCGGCGTTTCGCGCGTTCCCACTCCGTCGCCCAGTCGTCGATCGCCATCTCCGCGGAGGTAAAGACGACCTCGCCGTCCCGGTCGACGATCTTCGCGACCGTGACCGAGCGGTGAGTGGCTCTGACGACGTCGATGGCCTCTTCGTACGACACACAGCGGATCTCCTCCCGGCCCGACTGGTCGTCCAGCAGGTGGACGGTAATGGAGCCGTCGTACTCCTCGGTCGGCTCCAGTCCGTGAGTCATATCGGCAGTATCGGAACCGCATGGCAAAAAGTTGCGCGTCGGTGGCTCGGACTCGGTTCGCTTCCGGCGGCTCCCATGACGGTCGATCGAGTACAGTACGCGGCCTCGAGCCGTCGCTCAGTCGCTCACTTCGTTCAGGTTACTGCTACAGAAACGTCTGGGTGCGAGAATCGAACCCGACTGCGAGACTCGTTTCACTCGTCTCGCGTGGTTCGATCTCGCCGTCCGGCCTTCTTCGTCACTACGTTCCTCAGAAGGTCCGGGTGCGAGAATCGAACCCGCGTCTCAGCCTCCACAAGGCTGAAGGATAACCACTACCCCAACCCGGACGCGCTTACACCTGAACCTACAGCCGGTTGGACTAAAATACGTTACGACTCCCGGACGGAGTGTGCGACGCTCTCGCTCGGTTTCGGCCGGTGGTCGAGTCGCGACCGAGACGTTTTTCGATCCGCGGGCGCTAGCCCCGCCAACGCGTGGCCATCACCGACAAGATCTACGTCAAGAACCACCGCCAGCTCAGCTCCCAGCTCGAGACGAACATCCCAAAAGGGGCGTTCAAGGGAGCGACGCTGGATATGCTCTTCCAGGGCGAGGGCCTCGAGAAACTCGACGACGCGACCCGCGATCGGGTCCTGGATTTCACGCAGGACTTCCTGGATTGTAGCTGCGACAACAACCCCTACTGTGGCTGTCCCGAGCGGAAGTTCATGACGTACCTGCTCGAGTTGCGCGCCGAGGGGCTCGGCCCGGACGCGATCGTCGACGTGATGACCGACGACTACATGGTCTATGCCTACTCAGGCGACGTCCTCTCGTTCCTCGATAACGCCGTTCGAACCCTCGAGGCCGCCGAGGGATTGGCACGAGTCGACGGTGCCGAGGAGAAACACGACGAAATCCGGCGGGCGAAGCGGAACCTCGAGCGGTGAGCGATCGGTGGCCCATTCTCCGATTCGACTCCTGTACACCGGACCGACGCTTCGTCTCTCGACAGTAGCGGCCCACCTACGCGTTTCGAACATTATTAATTATCTATAATCGTCGAGCGCGACATCAGTAGGTTTTCCGTATCGAGAACCGATGGCGGACACGACGATAGAGACGATCAACACGATGCTCGATAGCGTGCAGGGGGAACTCGAGGATCCGGATCTGCGGTTCAAGATCCGGACCGCGCGCCAGCTCCTGCTGGTGATCGAAGAACGACACGACATCGGACGGGACGCGCTCGCGGACGCCGACCTCGACGACTCGACCCGCGAGGACTTGCGGCAACTCGGTTATCTGGGCGTGGACGACGACCGGTAGGTGCGTTCCGACCGGGACCGCGTCGTCAGTGCAACTGGTAGGATTCGTCCTCGTCGTCGAGTTCGTCGAGCAACAGGATTTCCTCTTCCTCGTCCTCGAGGCGGTCCTGCAGGTCGTTGACGTAGGCCTTGTACTCCTCGAGTTGTTCCCGGAGGTGTTCGGCCTCGAGTTCGAGGCGCTCGTGTTCGCGGACGAACTGCTTTGGCACCTCGACGGTCGGCGGGAACGAGACCTCGTCCCCGTCGTCCGCCCGGGCCGCGAGGTCCGTTTCGGGGACGACTTCGACCTGCCCGTCGTGTTCGACCAACTGGTCGACGTAGTCCCGGAAGACTGCCGACAGCGAGATGTCGCGCTCCTCGGCGATCGCCTGCAGCGCCTCGAAGGCGTCCTCGTTGACCCGAAACGAGATGGTCTTGTTCTTGTTCCCCATCGGTACACCTAGTCGTCGTTCACGGAACTTAACTATTAGTCAGACGCGGGACGTCCCAGCAACCGCTGGCCGTGTTCGGGTATCCGAGCGGGCCGTAACGGCTGCGTTCATGTACGCTGTCCCGACCCGACAGGCGATGGGCCTCGAGGCCCAACGCGGCGTATGTTGACCGTCGACCGAGATTGCATTGGCGACCGCCTCGAGTTAACGGTGCCGGCCAGGAGTGAGACCGACGCGGGCGACGCCGCTGCGGACCGGTGACGGGTGCCGGTCGCTCGATGGACGCCATCTCGGGACCCCACGCCGGCCGACCACTGCTCACCGCCGGCGCGCCCGCGATGGCCGCCGACGCCGCGTTCGTCGTCTGCCACGGCCGCGGCGCGACCGCCCAGAGCGCCGTCAACCTCGTGGAGCCGGCGGTTCGCCACGGCGTCACCATCCTCGCTCCCGACGCCGAGCACAGCCGCTGGTATCCCAAACCCGACGACCGCGCCGCGAGCCGACAACGAGCCGTGGCTCTCCTCCAGCGCCGACGCGATCGCCGCGGCGCTCGAGACGGCGGCCGACATCGGTGTTCCGCGGGAGCGAACGCTGATCGGCGGCTTCTCGCAGGGTGCCGCCGTCGCCGCGGAGTTCGTCCGCCGGAATCCGACGCGGTACGGCGGCGTCTTCCTTCTCTCCGGGACGCTTCCCGGCTCGAGCGATGAGCGCCGATCGGCGTCGGTCGACGACTCGCTCGAGGGGACGCCGGTACTCGTCGGCTCCGGCGCGGACGACCCCTACGTCGACCGCGACCGCGTCGCCGAGACGGTCCGGTTCTTCGCACGAGCGAACGCCGCGGTCGACGAACGGCGCTACCATGATACGGGTCACGAGGTCACCGACGACGAGTTGGCGGCGATCGGCGCGATGCTCGAGGCGCGTCTGGACGAGTGAGTCGGACTCGACGTCCCCTTCCCGAAGGATTCTCTCGAGCGAACGGCAGCTCCGGTTCGACGGGAACCCCGGCGCATCCGCCGCGAGTGTTCGCCGCTGTTCCGCCAAGCTCGATACCCCCACTGAGTCGTTACTCGCCGCGTCCGACCGTGATGACAGGAACTGGCGCGGAGCGGACGGTCGTTTCGGCGACGCTCCCGAGCAGGAGTCGATCAGTCCCGCGTTTCCCGGTCGTCCCCATCACCACCGTGTCGATGTCGTTCGATTCGACGGCGTCGAGTATTTGCTCGGAAGGCGTGCCGTGTTCGACGTGCCGGACGACGTTCGTAACGCCGTGGGACTCCGACTCGGCGACGACGTCCTCGACGGCATCGGTGGCAGCCCGTTCGCTCTCCTGGCCGGATCGGGTCGAGCGAACGTCCGGACCGAGTGAGGCGTCGTCGACGACGGACAGCACGTGAACGGTCGCCTCGAGGGCCGCTGCAAGGGAGAGTCCGTACTCGGCAGCGTGCGTTGCACCGGGGCTCCCGTCCGTCGGTACGAGGACGTTCTCGTAGGGGAACACTAGTTGTTCGTCGGGCTGCATCCGCGCCGTTAGAACGGGGACGGAAGAAAGACGGACGACCGTTTCGGTGACGCTTCCGAGAAGGAACCGTGACACTCCCGTTCGGGCGTGCGTCAGCATCACGATCAGGTCGTGGTCGTGCCGGTCGGCGTACTCGACGATCGCCGGCGCCGGATTCCCCTGTACGATGTCTGAATCGTAGTCCGCCCCGAGCGTGTGCAGCGTTTTCTCCGCTTCCTCGACGACGTCCTCTCCCTCCTCGACGAGTGCGTCGACGACTTGCGTTTCAACGACGGTGACGC